>JANXUR010000098.1 GCA_025356095.1 Acidobacteriaceae bacterium
TCCGCTTGAGCCCTCCTCGCAGCGGCAATGGCGCGTGGAGCAACACGGTGCTGTACTCAATCAATTGCTCGATTATCTGCAATTCAAAAGGGTCGCTGGTGTTGGACGGCGGCGGTACGCTTTACGGAACCGCGGGGTTCGACGGCGGTAATGGCGGGGGCGTCTTTAGCTTGACTCCGCCGAGCGGCGGTGGCACGAGTTGGTCCTTTGCTACCCTGTACTCGTTTGTAAGTGTCTCCAATGGGCAAACCCCCCTGGCTGGCGTAATCCGCGATGCAAGATCTGGCGCCCTCTACGGCACGGCCGTAACCGGCGGCGTGGAGAATCAGGGCGTGGTATTTAAACTGATGCCGCCCACGTTGGCGGGGGGGGCTTGGACCGAGACGGTGCTGCACTCCTTCAACTCCAGCACGGATGGTTCATATTTATTCGCGCGTTCACTCGCGCCGCTCGTGCTAAACCAGCACGGAGTGTTGTTCGGCACGACTACCTCCGGAGGGGCGAATCGGGACGGGACATTCTGGTCGGTGGTTCCGTGAGACAAGAATCGTCAGGCGGCTGGTAGCCCACTCAAGCCTGCAAGTTGGCTTGAGTGGGGGCAGCAGAGATTAGCGCCGCGAACCGCATCTCTCGCCCCGCTCCAGACATAGGCTCTCGCATCCCAATCACCAATCCATGGTGCCCCATCCTCCTCCGGCGCACGTTGCCGGACGAGGATGGGATGCAGGCTGCCCCCAATTGCCCCGTCGCGGGCAGATAAAGGTGTCGCCTGTGGGTGGAGCAGGGCTTCCTAACCCTGCATTTCAGACCCTCAAAAACCTCGGGCTTCAGCCCCAGAGGTACCGTTTTCCCTCATCCGTTTTCAAAAAACACGTCGCCACAACCGAAAATCGCATTCCGTAGACTCCGACCAACTAAGCCCCTGCCCTTCAATCACTTCCCACGCTTTGTAGACGATGTCAAAAATTGCAATCGTTCGCGTTTTTCGCACTTTCGCGCATTTCTCGCCGCCAAAACAAAATGCCCCTGCCTCTCGCGATTCCAGCGAGAGACAGGGGCATGTCCTAAAGTAACGTGCTGTTTACTTAGTCGTAATACTCCAGCCCTAAATGGGTAATCAAGTTCTCACCAGAAATATGCCGCAGCGTGTTCTTCAGTTTCATTGATTGAATGAACAGGTCATGCTCGGGATACAGCCCCGCAGGCGTCATCGGCGACTTCAGGTAGAAGCTCAGCCACTCCTGTATGCCGATGCCTTGCAGCTCTTTGGTCCGCGCAGCCAGATCCATGAATAGCACCAGATCCAGTGCAATCGGTGCCGCCAGAATCGAGTCCCGGCACAGAAAGTCCACCTTGATCTGCATCGGATAACCCATCCATCCGAAGATATCAATGCTGTCCCAACCCTCTTTGTTATCACCACGTGGCGGATAATAGTTAATGCGAACCTTGTGGTACAGATCCTTGTAAAGCTCAGGATAAACATCCGGCTGCAGAATGTGCTCCAGCACGCTCAGTTTCGACTCTTCCTTGGTCTTGAATGACTCGGGATCTTCCAGCACTTCCCCGTCGCGGTTGCCCAGAATGTTGGTGGAAAACCAGCCGCTCATGCCCAGCATCCGCGCCTTGAAGCCCGGAGCCAGGATCGTCTTGATTAGCGTCTGCCCGGTCTTGAAATCCTTGCCGCAGACAGGGGCCTTGTTGTCGCGCGAAAGCTGAATCATGCAAGGCAGATCCACCGTAAGGTTCGGCGCGCCATTGGCAAACGGCACCCCTTCCTTCAACGCCGCGTAAGCGTAAATCATCGAAGGCGCGATGGAGTGGTCATTGGCAACCATCGCCTTTTCAAAGCTTTCCAACGTTTCGTGCGCGGGGCCGCGTGTCAAAAAAATCTCAGTAGACCCGCACCAAATCATCACCAGCCGGTCGGCACCGGACGACTGCTTGAAGTTGCGAATATCTTGGCGAACCTGCTCGGCCAGCTCCATCTTGTTGGCACCCTTTTTCACGTTGGGGCCATCGAGCTTCTTCACATATTGCTGGTCAAATACGGCGGGCATGGGCTGGATGGATTCCAGAAACGGCCGAATCTGCTCCAGCGTTTCTTTTTCTAGCACACCAGCCTTGCGAGCGGCCACATACATATCGTCGGGAATCGGATCCCATCCGGCGAACACCAGATCATTGAGATCGGCGAGCGGCACAAAGTCCTTGATTTTAGGCGAGTTATTGTCCGTCCGCTTGCCCAGACGAATGGTTCCCATCTGCGTAAGCGACCCAATAGGAGAAGCTAGGCCTTTGCGGACGGCTTCTACGCCCGCCACGAAGGTGGTGGCGACAGCGCCCATACCGGGGATCATGATGCCTAGTTTGCCCTTGGCGGGCGCGATGTTGCCGGTGACATTTGCAGGTTTAGTATCAGTCATGGAATCAATCGTGGCGCAAACTGCACGCCTCTTCTTTCTCTCCTAATGGGTATCTCCACGGAAATGCGTCGGGGGATGCCACTCATGTTGCATCAGAGCTATTGCAGCAAACATCTATGGTCTCGTATTAGGGTACTGTAATGCAACCACAGCGGAGTGAGCGGCACCGTGAACGATGGAATTGCAGAAAAGCGAGGCGGAATGGCGAAGAGCATGGGGACAAGCGCTGGCAAGATCGCATTGGTGACGGGAGCATCGAGCGGCATTGGGCTGCTGTCGGCAGTGGAACTGGCGCGACGCGGCATGACAGTGGTGGCAACGATGCGGAATCCCGAGCGGCGTGGGCGACTGGAAGACGCGGCACGAGCGGCTGGCGTCCTCGAACGCATGGACGTTCGGCAACTCGATGTCACCGACTTTGACGCGATCCCCGGTGTGTTCGAGAAGGTCGCCGCCGACCACAAGCGGATTGACGTGCTGCTCAACAACGCGGGATTCGCCGTCGGCGGATTTGCCGAAGACATCCAAATGAGCGAGCTGCGGCATCAGTTCGAGACGAATTTTTTTGGCAATGTGGCCACCACAAAAGCGGCGTTGCCCATCATGCGGCGGCAGCGGGCGGGCCACATTCTTACGGTGACGTCCATTGGCGGGCGAATTGGCCAGCCGGTGGTATCCAGCTACACGGCGTCGAAGTTCGCGCTGGAGGGCTGGACGGAATCGTTGCGACTGGAGTGCGCGCCGCTAGGCATCAAGGTGGTGCTGATTGAGCCGGGCGCGTTTGCCACCGACATTTGGGAGCGCAACTCGGAGTTGGGCGCGAATGTGACGCAGGCAGATTCTCCGAACTATGCCCGGGCGCAGCGGTTCCAAAAAGAGGTAATAAAGCAGATACCACAAGCCGATGCAACCGAGGTGGCGACGCTGATCGCAGACGCGGCGGAAGATCCGAACCCGCGGCTGCGATACATGATTGGCAAAGATGCGAAGATCCAGTGGGCAATGCGAACGATATTGCCGTGGAAGTGGTATGAGCGAATTCTGGTGAATTATTTGAAGCTGAGGGATTAAGCCAGTAATACAGTCAGCCTAGAAGCTATTTCTATTTAAACGACAAAGCTTGCAACGTTTCTGGATTCTGGTGAATGATATGCCCCTGGGGCCCCTGCCACGGGGGCAGAAGTCCAACAGAGCTAAAGAAGAATCGTGCGGTATTAACCCGCTTCCCACTATTTCGCGTCCAAGTCCACTTCGTGCACGGGAACATCGCTGTGCGAGAGCAGAATCTCGAAGCGGCGCTGCTCTTCTTTCTTAAACGTGGCCTGATCCGGATAAAGTTCCTTGGTGATGGCGGCGCTGGCAGAGTCGTCGCCGAAGGCGGCCAAATTCTTGAAGGTGATGGTGACGCGGTAGTCCCATCGAGCGTCCTCAGAGGCATGCAGACGCGGAGCTTCCACCTTCACGCTGAGGATGCGGCCTGAAGCAATCTGCTTGCGGAGAATCGGCAAGTGGTTCTTCTTGAAGAGTTTGAGGAACTCGTCGGCGTGTCCCCACTGGGTTTTGTAGTAGTACTCAACCACGTAGGGCTTGTCATTGGGCGAGGAAGAAGACTGCGCCGACTGCGCCGACTGTGCCGATTGCGCCTGGGCGCGGGGCATTGCGGGCAAGACAGCCAAAACGACGGCAACGGCCAGCACAGCTGCGAATACGATGAGAGCGAGACGAAGGCGACGGGACATGAGTGAGGCTCCTTGGGCCATAGGCGAGTATTTCGCTTGAGATTCTGCAAAGTCAAGGTAAAAACTTGATGAAAGCGGGAAGGTGCACGTGTTTAGATTTGCAACCGCCACTTGGTGCGGGTGTAAGCAGTGCGAAAGCCCTGACGCTCGGCATTGCGTTGCGAGTTGCTGCCGGGAATGGCGACCATTTCGGCGACGTCACATCCTTGCTCTGCGGCATAGCGCATACGCTCCTGCAGTAGCGCAGCTTGCAATCCCCGGCGGCGAAAGGCGGGCACCGTAGCAGCGCCGCCGAACAGTGCGACGCCCTGGTGCAAACACAGCACCCCCGCCGCTCCGGGAACGCCATCCCATTCCGCCAGAAAGCACGGACTGTGCTCGCGCGCCGTGATGACTGAGCCCAACTCGTGCATAAATTCGCGTAACTCGGGATGCTCGTGCGACCAGCCCTGTGCGCTGACCTCGCACCACACAGCCGCTTCCCCCGGCTCGATGCTGCGGACAGTGATGCCGGGCAGAAGCGCCTTGGCGGGCACCTCCACGGGCCGGAAGAGAACGTTGCTGACCTCCATCGGACGGTAGCCGCGCTCGCAGAGCAATTCCAGTGCCGCAACGCCAGCAAATGGGCTGACCTCGTGCATCACGGGCGCATTGCGCTCACGAAAGAAGCGTTCGATGGAGTCGAGGCCAGCAACGGTCAGTTCCTCAAACAGGCCCAGACCGAAGGTTTGAGTGACGGGCGACTCCGGGCCGTCGAAAATCGCGCACGCGCCTGCCAGTTCAGTCCATTCCGCGCGACTGGCCGGTTGCACGTGCCGCCGGGCCTGGGCAAACCGCGCGGCAGCAAAGCCTTCGGCCCGTTCCAGCCGCTTACTGAGCTCGATGTCGGCAAAGATCATGCAGGTATGGTAACCGGGCCAAGGGCACACATCAAACTTTGGAGCAAACCTTGGCCTATTCAGCGGAACCGACTGGCCTGTGGACGGTGTGTGCGCCCGGTCACTTTTCTATGTATCCTAAGCGGCGTATATTTTGGTCGGTTGCAGTTGAGCAAGAATTTGAATCAGCTATCAGTTCCTGTGGAGGGGCAGCATGTTTGAAGAAGATCTGGAATTAGAAAAGAAGCAGTCTTCGATTATCCCGATGGCGCTGATTGCCATTCTGCTGTGCGCGATCGGCTACGGCGTGTACTACGTGATCCATGACAGCCAACGCAAGCTGACGGTAGAAGAAGCAACGCCGCTGGCACAAGCGGCGGTGACGGCTATGAAGGCACCCACGTTGGAGTTCCACACGGGCACCGTGGTGTATGGCATGAAAGAGAACCCGTCAGACCCACACTTTAAGCTACTGGCCAAAGCCGGACTGGTAACGGTGAAGCCAGTGGGCGACCCTCGCCTGAAGATTAACGTGGCGCTGACGGAAAAGGGCAAGGCGTTGATCGAAGGCGTCCCCGGCATGACCAAGAAAGCCGACAAAGATACGGTGGACTACTTGGTACCGCTTGCCACCCATAAGTTCAACAAGGTAGAGGGCGTGACCATGCAGGGCACCACCCACGCCATTGTGGGGTATAGCTGGACATGGGAACCCAACGACTTAGGCAAGGTGCTCGACTCCGACAGCCCGCTGGTGAAGAGTATGGGTAGTTATGAGCGACAAACTTTAATTGATAAGTATGGCGCGAAGTTCTATGGTAGCGCTGGCCCGCAAAAGACGCGGCTGGCAGCCGAGTTCACCAGCGGCAAAGGCTGGGCACTGACGCAACAGTAATAACTAGAAGATCGAGTGGCAGTTATTCATGCTATCCGATAAATGCGCAGCACGAAGGCCCACCCGCCAGCGGATGGGCCTTCGTGCTGACACCCTGTTTACTCTCCGCGCTTTATGCGGTGCGACCAGTGGTTCCAGATGAACCAGATTGCGCCAACGACGATGACTGCGCCAATCACAGCATCGAACTTGTGGAAATAGTCGCGAAGGTAGTCCCAGTTAGCGCCCGCTTTCATTCCCAGATACGCGAGGGCAAAACACCAAGGCCACGAGCCGAGAAAGGTGTAAAGGTGGAACCGGCCTTGCGGCATACGGGCGATGCCAGCGGGCAGCGCGATAAACGTTCGGACAACGGGCAGCAGCCGGCTGATGAAAACGGCCGAATTGCCCCACTTGGCGAAGAAACGGTCGGCCCAATCGAGCTCGCGTGCGCTCATAAAAACATAAGAGCCGAAACGCTCGACCAGCGGGCGGCCTCCGTAATACCCGACGGCGTAGGCAACAGCAGAGCCGATGTTGCAGCCGATGGCTCCGGCGGTGGCGACCCAGAATAGCTCGAAGCGTCCGGTGAAAACGAGGTAGCCGGAAAACGGCATGATGACTTCTGATGGCAGCGGAATGCATGCCGATTCGATGGCCATGAGCACCGCGATGCCGGCGTAGCCTCCAGCGGAGATGACGGCGATGATGAAGCAGCTAAGCGCGGCGAGAATTTTTGAGACCATAGTGGAGAAGACCCTTCGAACCCGTGGCTCAGAATGCCGGAATTGCCGAAATTGATGAGACTCAAGCTAGGATATAGGATTCAGAGAGCAGCATGGGGGATGGCGTGGGGCAAGCGCGCAAGGCAAAGTCGGCGGCGGGGCGCAAAACAGGCGGAGAGCCGCAGTCCACAGCGCCTACGCGGCCGGTCGCGAAACCGAAACGGGCGACAGGTACACAGACAAATAAGAAAGCAGCGACCCGCACGGCGAAGGCTGAAAAGGGCTACAAGCCGCTGGCACCGGAGCGCGTAAAGGCGATTTTAGCGGAGCTTGACCGCCTTTATCCCAAGGTGAGGTGCGCGCTGCATCACAATTCGGCTTGGGAACTGTTGGTGGCGACGATTCTTTCAGCGCAGTGCACCGACGCGCGGGTGAACATGGTGACGCCGGTGCTATTCAAGAAGTATCCGACGCCGCAGCACTTTGCCGCGCTGCAGCCGGAGGCACTGGAGCCCGACATCCGCTCGACAGGATTTTTCCGCAACAAGGCCAAGAGCTTGGTGGGTGCGGCCAAGAGGATTGAGCAAGAGTTTGGCGGCAAGGTGCCCGCCGACATGGAAAAGCTGCTGACCGTTCCGGGCGCGGCGCGCAAGACGGCAAACGTGGTGTTGGGCTCGTGGTTCGGCATTGCTGTGGGCGTGGTGGTGGATACCCATGTACACCGCATCTCGCGACGGCTGGAGTTGGTGGGCAAAAGCTCGAACGATCCGGTGAAGATTGAGCGCGACCTGATGAAGGTACTGCCACAGAGCCGCTGGATTGATTTTTCGCATCAAATCATCCACCACGGGCGCAGCCTGTGCGTAGCGCGCGGGCCGAAGTGCGTGGAGTGCCCGATGGAGCCGCTGTGCCATGCGACGGATAAGACGTGGAGCACGGTAGAGATGCACAAAAATGCGCGGTAGTAATAAGAACGTAGCCACCGAGGATGCAGACCTCCTCGAACCTTGCGAGGATATTTGATGCGTCTCCGCCTTCTCCAATTCGTTTTGCTGGGTATGCTCACGAGCCTGCTCTACGGGGAAGATGCAACAACGCGGAGAGCACTTGGCCCTAACGCCGTCGCTGCCTTACCCTTCACTCTTCAAGAGGCAAAGTACTTCATGCTCAAGTTCGCTCTCTTCTTCTCTGTTATGTTTCTAATTATGAGTGCTGAATCGTCTTCCGCCCAAACGCCCATGCAGCCTATTACCGACCCTAAACTCATCTCTAGCAAAAACAAGCTGGAGGTTCAGAAGCTTTCCATTGAAAAGCTCTATATGACCCGCAGCGTCGGCGGAGCAACTTGGTCGCCGGACGGCAAGCAAGTGGCATTCATCACCAATATCAGCGGGCGCAACAACCTGTGGACGATTCCGGCGGACGGCGGTTGGCCTACGCAACTCACCGTGAGTGACCAGCGCCAGGCACATCCGACGTGGTCCGCCGATGGAAAGTGGATTGCGCTGATGAGCGACTACGATGGCGACGAGCAGTGGGACATCTTCCTAGTCTCGCCGCAGGACGGCACTGTCTTCAACCTGACCAATACGCGGGAGATTTCAGAAACATCGCCGACATGGTCGCCGGATGGCAAGCGGTTGGCGTATGAATACAAACCCAAGACTTCGTCCAGCACCGAGATTCATGTGATGGATGTGCTGACGCGGCATGTAGAGAAGGTTACCGAGAATACCGCGCCGGGGCTCTCTAACTACGGGCCAATTTGGAGCCGCGACGGTAAGCGCGTCCTATATACCCAGAGTAATGCGACGGGCAAAGATTTAAATGTATTTCTGGCAGAGTTTGTTGGCGAATCGGTAAAGAAGACGGTGAACCTGACGCCGCACACTGGCGAGCATAGTTATAACGCCAGCGCACTCTCGCCGGATGGCAAGCTAGTACTCATTACTTCCAACGCCAAGAATGGTTACGACAACGTCGGCTTGATTGATGTCGTGACCAAGCAGATTCATTGGTTGACTGAAGATAAGTGGGAGATTCATGCGGGCGAGTTCACTCCCGATGGCAAATGGGTTACTTGGAACGCGAACATTGACGGTGCGACCAATATCTTCTTCCACGAGCTAACCGGCGGTAAAACTAGTTCTCTTCCCTTGCCGATTGGTGTAAATGGCGCAGCGGGCAGCGACTCGGCCTTCACGCGCGATGGCGGGCGGATGCTGTATTACCACAATGGACCCACTTCGCCAAACGATTTGTGGATTTATTCGCTGGCGGATGGCAAGTCGCACCAACTTACTCATTCGCTGATGGGCGGCATCCGCACCGAAGATATGGTAGAGCCGTTTTTGGTGCACTTTCCAAGTAAAGATAGTAAGTTTACACTCTCGGCGCTGCTGTATGTGCCGCACAGTGCGCCGAAGAGCGGCCAGCACGCAGGGATCGTCTATGTGCATGGAGGGCCAGCGGCGCAGACGGAGAATTCGTTCAACCGCATCGTGCAGTATATGGCGAATCAAGGTTACTTTGTGATTGCGCCGAACTACCGGGGCTCGACCGGTTACGGCAAGGAGTTCGAAGATGCCAACATTCGGGACTTCGGCGGCCAAGATATGGAAGACGTGGTGGCAGCGGCGGACTTCCTGAAGGCAACCGGCTTTGTTGATCCGAAGAAGATCGCCCTGATGGGCGGCAGTTATGGTGGCTATCTAACGATGGTAGGAGTGACCAAACATCCTGAAATGTGGGCGGCGGGTGTGCCCATCGTGCCGTTCGTCAACTGGTTTACTGAGATCGAGAATGAAGATCCGTTGTTGCAAGAGTATGACAAGGTGATGATGGGCGACCCAGCGAAGGAAGCCGACCGGGCTCTGCTGCATGAGCGGTCGCCGATTTTCTTTGTAGATAAAATCAAGGCGCCGCTGCTGATTCTGGCAGGGGGAAATGATCCGCGGTGCCCTAAGTCAGAGTCGCAGCAAGTACTGGACGCGATAAAAAAGAACAATGGCGTGGCCGAGCTTAAGATCTATGGGAACGAAGGCCACGGTTTTGCTCGCGTGGAAAATCAGATTGATGCGTACAAACGCGTGGCTGATTTCTTAAAAGCGCACGTACCGCCCGCTCCGTGCGGGTGTAACTTAAACGAACAGTAACAATATGGTTTAGGTTTCGGGTTGCTGATGGAGGCTGACAGCTTCGTCTTCTGGTCGGGCGAACTCTCAGGGCTAACGCTTCTTCATTGCCTTCACAATGGCTTCGGTCAACCCCGTCACAGTGGATTGCTTGGCGCGGATGTGAGGTTCGAGGCCGAAGCCTCGCAGAGTCGCGGAAGTTACTGGCCCAATGGAAGCGAAGCGTGTGGCCGAGAATGCCTTGCTCTTCGCAGCACGCTTGCCCACTAATGCGACGAAGTTCTGGACGGTCGAAGAACTGGTGAAGGTGACAATGTGCGGCATCTTCTGAGGATGCTGCATGAGGCGCGCCATGCGCTGCCGCGAGCGCTCTGGCACGACCGTTTCGTAAGCTTCTACGATGGTTACTTGTGCTTCCGCCTTGCGTAGTTCGTTGGGGATAACGTCTCGCGCTACCTTGGCGCGGACTAACAATACGCTCTTACCTCTCACCAGCTTGCGTAGACTACGCACCACGGACTCCGCGATGTATTCGTCGGGCACCACGTCCACCTCTAACCCGTGTTTTACGAGGGCCCTTGCAGTAGCAGGCCCAATCGCCGCCACTTGTAAGTGATTGAGGTTAGCGAATGGAACATTGCGTGTCTGAGCGCGAGCAAAGAGTGCGTCTGCAGCATTCGCACTGGTAACGATCAGCCAGTCGTATTCCGCGATCCGATCGAGGGCTTCATCCAGCGGACGATAACTAGCAGGCGAGCGTACTTCGATGAAAGGAATCTCGATGACTTGCGCCCCGAGCTGCTTCAGTTCCGCTGCGAACCCACTCGCCTGCGACTTAGCGCGACTCACAAGGATGCGCAGACCAGCCAGGGGAATGATTTCAACCGGGGATGAGATTTTACGACGGGGCATGGGCGAATCCTTGACTGTACACGGCGCGGAGAATCGCTTCAGCGCCGGCTCTCAGCAGCGCTTCGCCAACGCGGGTGCCGAGTTCGACCGGGTCGGCGCCAGTGGCGGTTTCGCGGAGCAGCACCGAGCCATCGGGATGGGCGACGATTGCGTTGAGCCGCAATTGACCACCATCTTCCGCGCGGCGTTCGGCGAAAGCCCCAATGGGTACCTGACAACCGCCGCCGAGGCGACTGAGCACGGTTCGCTCGCAAGTAACGGCGTCGCAGGAATCATGATCGTTCAAGAAGAGTAAGTGCTGCAGTGTAGCCTCATCGCCTTCGCGTATTTCAATTGCCAGCGCTCCTTGCCCCGCCGCCGGACACATAACTTCGACGGGGATGCGTTCGCGAATATGTTCTGTAAGACCGAGGCGAGTAAGTCCAGCAGCAGCCAGAATCACTGCGTCGTATTCCCCTTCCAACATCTTGCGCAGGCGAGTATCTACATTGCCGCGTAAGGGATGAATGTCGAGATCGGGACGAATGGCCTTGAGTTGGGCCTGACGGCGCAGGCTGCTTGTGCCCACACGCGCGCCTTGCGGCAAGCTAGCGACTGCGTGGTACTTCAAAGAAACAAAGGCATCGCGCGGGTTCTGTCGCTCAGTGATCGCAGCAATGGCGAAGCCGGGCGGCAGTTCAGTGGGCAAATCCTTTAGGCTGTGCACGGCAAGGTCAATTTCTCTGGCGGCCAGAGCCTCTTCTATCTCTTTGGTGAACATACCCTTGGTGCCGACTTTTGCCAACGCTACGTCCTGAATCTTATCGCCGGTGGTTCGAATAATGGTTAGCGAAACGGTATGACCGTGGGCGCGCAGCAAGTCAGAAGTGTGATTGGCTTGCCACAGGGCAAGCTGCGATCCGCGCGAGCCAATGCGAAGGTGAGCCATCTTAGCGGCGCTCCTGTGGTGCCGAGGCGGTCACAGGTTCGGTAGAAGAATCTTGGGGAGGCTCAATTCGAGTTGGCTGATTTAGAGTTACAGATACCTCATGCAAGTTGAACAGCTTTCTTACTAAGTCCACGACTGTAGTAGATTCCGGCGCGCGGGCGGCGCTTTTCAGTGTCGTAATCGGTGTGTGCATGATCTTATTAATAATGCCTTTGGTAAGCGCATCCATTGCCAACTCTTGCTCCGGCGAAAGCTTACCCATGCGTCCGCGCACGCGATCTATCTCGGCTTGGCGAATAGTTTCCAGATGATCTTGTAACGAGACGATGGTGGGCACCACGTCGAGCATTTGCAGGCGCGACTGGAAGCGCTGGACCTCTTCCTGCACAATGGCCTCGGCGTGTTCGGCTTCTTTGCGGCGGTCGGCCACGTGGCTAGAGACGACCTGCTGTAAGTCATCAATGTCATAGACGAAGATGCCATCTAGCTTATTGCATTCGGGAGCTACGTCACGGGGTACGGCAATATCAATAAAGAACATGGGGCGGCTTTTGCGCTTGGCGAGAAAGCGCTCGCAGTGTTCTTTCTTGAAGATGTGGACGGGCGCGCCAGTGGAGGTGATGACGATATCTGCGGTAGCGGCAGCGTCGTAGAGCGCGTCGAAGCGAATGGCTTGTCCGTTGAATTTGCGCGCGAGTGCTTCAGCCCGTTCGTAGGTACGATTCGCCACAAAGATGGAGCCAGCACCATGCGCAATCAGGTGACGGGCAGCGAGTTCGCTCATCTTACCCGCCCCTACCAGGTACACATTCTTGCCCTGCAATGTGCCGAATATCTTCTTGGCGAGTTCGACGGCAACCGAGGCAACTGACACCGACGAACTTCCAATCGCGGTCTCGGTTCGCACGCGCTTGGCTACAGCGAAGGCGCGGGTCATCAGGCCTTCGAGGCTGCCGTGCACAGTGCCAACGGCGCGGCCGGTGGCGTAGGCTTCCTTCACCTGCCCCAGAATCTGCGCTTCGCCCACCACCAGCGAATCGAGGCTGGCAGCCACGCGGAAGAGGTGACGCACCGCTTCTTCGTCACGATATTCATAAAGATGGGGCTCGAACTGGCGCGTCTCCATCTGAAAGTAGTCTTGCAAAAAGCTGCGAATATCGGCGAGGCCGGTCTTTTGGGCGACGATCAATTCCACGCGGTTACAGGTGGAAACGATGATGCTCTCTTCCACGTCTGGTAAGGCGCACAAGCGCTGCAACGCGTCTGGCAGACGCGATTCGGCGATGGCGAAGCGTTCGCGAACCTCCAGGGGAGCCGTATTGTGGTTGATGCCAAGCACCCGAATCTTCATGGCTGCACGTACCTATGCATGGCGCTGAAGAAGTTGGCGGCCCACGCCACCACCGCGATGGTGAAGGCGAAGGTGGCCATGTAGGCGGCACGGCGTCCGCGCCAGCCGCTGTTCCAGCGCGCAAAGAGCATGAGCAAGTAAACACACCACATCAGAAGCGAGAGCAAGACCTTGGAATCTAAAAAGAACGTCGGGCCAAAGCGCGCTGCGGCCACCACCGAGCCAGCGACCAGCCCCGCAGTCATAAACGGGAAGCCGATCAGCAGCGAGCGGTAGCTGAGTTCGTCAATCACTTCCAGCGCGGGCAGCTTACCCAGCAACTCGCTGGGACGCTTGGATTTAAGGTTGCGTTCCTGAATCAGGTAGAGCAAGCTGGCCCCAAAGCTGAGCACCAGCGCGGCATAGCCGGTAAAGATGAGTGCAATGTGACCGATCAACCAGCCTGTCCGTACTCCCTCGCTGTCAAAAAAAATGGGCTGCTGGCCGAGCGCGGCGAAAAAGGTCAGCAGAAATACCAGCGGAAAGGCCACGATGCCCAGCGACATAGTCCGATAGATGAGCCACGCAGCTAAAAAGGCCAGCATGGTGACGAATGCCAGCAGCGAAAGCGAATTGTGGATGGAGGCGGTGAGCAGGTGGCCCGCTGCAAGAGTGGCTTCAGTGAGCGAAACAAAATGGAATATGGTGCCAGCAAATACGGCGGGCAGCACCAATCGGTCGAGCCATTCATTCCGGCGGCTCATCACCAGCAGGGCGTATAGCATCCCCACCGCGTACAGCGCCACCGCCAACCTCAACCAAAGCATGGACATAGCGTCTATGGTAAAGCCCCTGAGGCCGATCGGACATACTTCAACGTTTCGATCCGATTCCGATTCTAAAGTCTGATTATAGCGGGGGGCATGGTGGGGATGGCGTTGCGCGCGGTCACAGGCGGTTGTGACGAAGCGCACAAGGGGCAACCGGCGCCTTGCGGCTGCTGTCTAGCCGCCCTAGCGATTGCCGCTATTTTTCGGCGAAATCACTCGACCGTATTCAGAGGCGCGACCGAGGCGGTCGAAGGTTCTGTAGGCGGCTAAGCCTACCCGGCCAATGGCATCTTCCGCCGCCCGTTCATCGCTGTCGTAGGTGGTCATCACGCAAATGACGAAGGGCCGGTGGCTGGCGTAGACGATGCCGGAGGAGTTGCGGACGCCTTCCAGCGCACCGGGCTTGGTGGCGGTGCGGACTTCGTCGGGCATGGCGCGCGAGATGTAGTCGTCTTTGTGGGTGGAGAGGACAGCGAAGAAATCCTTGGTCAGTTCGGGCCCTAGCAGTTTTCCTCGATAGAGGATGTCAAGTAGCAGCATCATCTCGCGCGGCGTGGAGACGTTTTCGCGGCCATCACTGGCAGCTTTCAAGTCCATCATTTTGCGGCGCAGGCGGGTTTGGTGCAGGCCGAGGCCGTCCAGCATGGCGTTGACGTTCTCTATGCCGACGCGGTCTATGAGGACGTTGGTGGCGGAGTTGTCGCTCACGGCGACCATCATGGTCGCAAGGTCGCGATTGGTGGTCTTGGTGACGCCGGGGGTGAAGCCTCCCATGATGTCGCTATCGGGGACGAGATCGGCAGCATTGACGGTGTAGAGGTCGTTTAGGCGGGCTTTGCCTGAAGTACTGCGGGCGGCTTCCCTTGCCTGCTGCTCCTGCCGGTAGAGCTCGGCGAGCACCGCGATTTTGATGGAGCTGGCCTGCGGAAAGACGGAGTCAGCATGGTGGGTTAGCATTTGGCCGGAGGTAAGGTCTAGGATGGCTACGCCCATTACTCCGTCGAGATTGCGGTCGGCGTCGGCAATCACGTCGCCGAGCTTCTGCCAGAGGGCGTCCTGCTTTTCGGTCTTGGCAGGATCAGGCGCGGGAGTGGGCGCAGCGGATTGAGCTGGCGCGGAGGCGAGGGTCAGGAAGAAGATGACGGCAACGCAGAGCAGGGTCTTCATGACGGGATTATAGAACCGAGCCTACATCCCACCCTAACCGCAAAGAATGCGATGAGGGTGAGTGTCAACCATTGTTCCTGCTCGTTGCCGGGGCGCGGGACGCCTACTCGCCCGTTGGGCCTTCGCGCAGTCGTTGGGCGGCGGTCTCTGGACTGATGGGCGAGTAATACACTTCTTTGAAGGTGTATGACTTTACTTTGTTGCCCAGAATCGGAGTGATCTCGATGTGCCAGTGATAGTCCTCGTCAATGGTGCGCCAGTAGCCGAGCGTTTCCGACGAGCGCGGATTGGGCGAGGTGTGCACGACCAGATGAAAAGCGTCGGCGACCGAAAGGATGCGATTCAGGGTGCGACGCAGCAGCGCTGCCAGGTCGCGCAACTGAGGCATCCGGGTGAGTGCTGCCTGCTCGAAGCTGGCATGATGGATGCGGGAAATCAGCCAAGTTTCGTAAGGTACGCGCGGGGCATAGGGGCTGAGTGCCAAAAAATCGCCACGCTCTTCGATGATGCGGGAGCGCTGCTTTTCTTCTTGCGCAATGATGTCACAAAAGACGCAACGCTCTTTGGTCTTGAAGTATTCGCGTCCGGAGCGCAACTCATACAGAACGCGGCGGGGCACGAATGAGGAAGCAACCAGCGACGAGTGAGGGTGGGCAAACTCTTGCCCTGCTTGCTCGCCGAAGTTCTTGAAGACGCAGACGTAGCGGTAGCGAGGGTCGCCCTTGAGATCTTGAATGCGATGCGCCGCGAGCAGCAGAAATTGCACAATCTCGGCATCGGACCTCTGCCACAGCTGACGGTCGTGGCCGGGGCCTTCCACCAAAATCTCGTGAGCCCCAATCGAGCGCATGCGGTCATAGATGCCATCGCCGCGGCGGTCGGGCTCGCCTTCCGCGTGGTAAACGGGCGCGGGATGCGCGACTGCGCGGGACGACCAAGGGCCGCCATCCACGGCAGGCATGCTGGAAAGCACAGCAGGCTCCATCGGCGCGTCGCCACAAAAGCGGCAGAAGGGTTCGCGGCTGGGGTTCCATTCGGGCGCATCGTCACCGGTGACGACCCAGGAGCGGGTGATGGGATCTTTACGAAGTTCCATAGATATAGCAGACAACATTGGGCGGGCAGCGTCAACCCCGGCAGGGGCAGGATGCGTGTTTGCTATACTCCGCGATATTCTTGATTGTTCTTTTCCACGGCGCTGGAGCAGGACTGAACCACAGAACGAAGCACAGAACGAATCACGAAACGAATCACGAAACGAACCGGCAAACGCAGCCGCACATGCAGCGGCAAACGAACCACCAAACGAACCACCAAACGAAGCACAAAACGAACCACCAAACGAAGCACAAACCGAACTCCAAAGAAGCGCACGATTCAACCATGACGGAAGCCTCCACACCCCTGATGCGGCAATACGCCGCGATTAAGAAAGAACATCCGCAGGCGCTGCTGTTCTTCCGGCTAGGGGATTTCTACGAACTTTTTTTTGAAGATGCCAAGACGGCTGCGCGTGAGCTGCAAATTACGCTGACCTCACGCAACAAAGAAAAGGGTGAGCCGATCCCTATGTGCGGGGTGCCTTACCACGCAGCCGAAGGCTATTTGGCTAAGCTGATTCGCAAGGGCTACAAAGTGGCCATTTGCGAGCAGATGGAAGCGCCAACTCCGGGCAAGAAGCTGGTGCGGCGCGATGTGACCCGCGTGGTAACGCCGGGGACGGCAGCAGACGCGAGCCTAAGCGCCGATGAGAACAACTTTCTGGCAGCAGTGGCGGAAGTGGACGAGGTGTTTGGGCTAGCCGTGCTGGATGTTTCCACCGGCGAGTTTCGCGCGGCGGAGTTTGGCGGTGCGGACGCTGGTCGCAGGCTGCGGGATGAGCTGGAGCAGTTTCGTCCGCGCGAGGTTTTGTATGGTAGTGCTGCGCCTTGGCAGGAGCGCAGTGCAGCGCGGGCGTTGCCTCTTGGCGAACCAGACAGACGCGAGAGTGGTACAGGCGCAAAGCCACAGGCGGCGGGCTCGCTTTGGGCGGAGACACCGCTGGAAGATTGGGTCTTTACCGCAGCTCACGCGGTGCCGTTGCTGGAAGGCCACTTTGGGGTGCTGTCGCTGGAAGGCTTTGGATTGGCAGCGCATCCGGCAGCAACCGCAGCTGCAGGCGCAATTCTGCACTACGTGCGGGCGACGCAGCGCGGTTCGTTGGAGCACGTGGATCGCATCGCTTACTACGAGCGGCAGCAGTTTCTGATGTTAGACGCGGTGACGGTGCGCAACCTTGAGCTGGTTGAGCCGCTGTTTGCCGATGCGGGACGCGATGTGACGCTATTTCGCGCATTGGATGCGACAACCACGCCGATGGGCAAGCGGATGTTGCGCTCGTGGATTCTGCGTCCGGCAATTGAGTTGGCAGAGATCGAGCTGCGGCTGGAGGCGGTGGATGCAGGGGCACGCGACACCATAAAGCGCGAAGAGTTGCGGCGCGCCTTCGAAGGCATTTTTGACTTAGAGCGGCTGCTGAGCCGGGTGACGCTGGAGGCGGCAACCCCGCGCGACTTGCTGGCCCTGGCCAATTCGCTCGACCGGGTACCGGGCGTAAGGACCGCTATGGAGCGGCTAGGAGCTGAGCGGATCACAACCCTGAGGACGCAGATAAGTGAGTTGGGCGAGCTGCGCGCGACCATTCGAGAAACGCTGGTGGAGGAGCCTCCAATTTTCATGAATGACGGCGGAGCGATTCGCCGAGGTGTGGATGGCGAACTCGACGAGCTGCGCGACATCAGCCAAAACAGCAAGCAGATATTGGCTCAGGTGGAAGAGCGCGAGCGTCAGCGCACCGGCATCACTTCGCTCAAGGTGCGGTTCAACTCGGTGTTTGGCTATTACATTGAAATTTCTAATGCGAACAAAGCCCTGGTTCCTGCGGACTACGATCGCAAGCAGACGCTGGTGAATGCCGAACGATTTACCACGGCGGAGCTGAAGGAGTATGAGTACAAGATACTTTCGGCGCAAGAGAAGATCGTTGCGATTGAGAAGCGGCTGTTCACCGAGTTGCGCGCCGCCGTTGTCGCAGAAGCCAAGGCGATTCGCCACACCGCACAGGCACTCGCGGAAGTGGATATTCTGGTGAGTTTCGCGCACTTGGCTGCAACTCGCGGCTACTGCCGCCCGAGCTTTACAGACGACGGCGCAGTCGAGGTAAGCGAGGGGCGGCATCCGGTGATTGAGCAGCAGGAAGCACTGGCTGCGGGCGAACGGTTTGTTCCTAACGATTTGTATTTGAACCAGACCACGCACAACGTGCTGCTGTTGACCGGGCCCAACATGGGCGGCAAGTCCACTTACCTGCGGCAGATTGCGCTGATCGCCATCATGGCACAAATGGGCTCATTTGTGCCCGCAACAAGCGCGCGGCTGAGTTTGCTCGACCGCATCTACACGCGGATAGGCGCGAGTGACAATCTGGCGCGCGGGCGTTCCACCTTCATGGTGGAAATGACGGAAACAGCGGCGATCTTGAACACGGCGACGCCGCGGTCGTTAATTCTGTTGGATGAAGTGGGTCGCGGAACCTCCACCTACGATGGGCTGGCGATTGCGTGGGCCGCAGTGGAGTATTTGCACGGACGGGTGCGCGCCAAGACGCTGTTTGCCACGCACTATTTTGAGTTGACTCAATTGGCGGAGCAGTTAAGCGGCGTGAAGAACTATCATGTGACGGTCAAGGAAGCAGGCGGAAGCGTCGTCTTTCTGCGGAAGGTGGCACCGGGAGCAGCCGATCGCAGCTATGGTATTGAAGTTGCAAAACTGGCGGGATTGCCGGGCGAAGTGGTGGGACGGGCTCGCGAAGTTTTGGCTGAGCATGAAAGCGCAGAGCGCGGCGCTGCCGGACACTTGGCAAAGGAGTTTGGCGCGGTGGCGGAGCGGCCAGCAAAAGTGCAGCTCACAATGTTTACGCCATTGAGTGAACAGATTGTGGAGCGGCTACGCACGGCAGACCTGAACCGGCTGACGCCGCTGGAAGCAATGAACCTGCTGGCAGAGCTAAAGCAACAACTGTAGGGTACGAGCGAGGATTTTCGACGGATGGCAGTGAAGACGAACACAAAAGGCAAGAAGGCAAGCGCCAAACCGCCAGCCAAGGAGGTGGCAAGGCGCTCGCGGCAGCTCACCCCGCGTGGGCTTGCCGCAGGCAGGGCCGAGGTGGGTACGCTGCTGGTGATGGGGCTGCCGGGGCCTGAGCTAGACGCGGAGTCGCAGGCGTTACTGCGTGAGTCGCAGCCCGGCGGGATCATTCTGTTTAAGCGCAATATCACCGGCGCGGCGCAAGCGTTCGACTTGCTGCAAGCCTGTTCCAGTTTTCTTAACGGGCCACTGCTCCAGTGCGTGGATCTGGAAGGTGGCACTGTGGACAGGCTGCGCGATGTTTTCGGGCGAGAGCCATCGGCGGCCAGCGTCTTCGCCACGCGTGATGCAGGGCTCTATCGCCGACACGGCGAGGTGGTTGGGCGGTCCACGGCGGCGGTGGGCTTCAACGTTGACTTCGCGCCCGTACTCGATCTGGCGCGACCCGCGTCGCTTAGCGTGTTGGGTTCGCGCGCGGTTTCTCCTGACCCAAAGCAAGTGGTGGCGTATGCGCGCGAATTCTTGCGGGGAATGCGGGCAAACGGGGTGATGGGATGCGGTAAACACTTTCCCGGATTGGGCGAAGTCAGCTTCGACACTCACCACGTGCTGCCGACCATTGACAAGCCATGGGCGCGACTTTGGGAGGAGGACATCCTTCCCTATCGCCTGCTGCGGGCGCAACTGCCGACGATCATGCTGGCGCACGCTTCTTATTCGGCCGTCACCAAGAAAGTAGAGCCGGTTTCAATTTCCGCAAAGTGGTTGCGGACTATTCTGCGCGAGAAGATGGGCTATCGGGGGCTGGCGATTACCGACGATCTGGACATGGGCGCGGTGCAAGAGGCAGTTGGTGGCAGCGCGAGTGACGCTGCCATTCGCACGATTACTGCCGGAGGTGATATTTATCTGGTGTGCCAGCATCCGGAACATGCGCCACAGATCCAAGCCGAAGTGTTGCGCAAGTACGAACGCAGCGCAGTGTTTGCCGAACATGTGAAGCGCGCGGCCAGCCGGGTGCGGCGAGTGCGGACGCGCTTGGTAGCGGCGCACGCGAACACGCGGCGTCCGACCGATGCCACGGTGCGGAGGCTCACCAATTTGGTGACATCGCTGCGCGAGGCGGTGGAACGCGCAGTTCCAGCGATGGAAGCTAAGAGCGCTCCCGCTGGAGAGGTTTAGAAAGCGACGCGCATGGCAACGAAACCCAAGCTCCAACCGAAGCGGCGCATGCTACGGGGCGCGAATGCGCCGATGATGGTAGCTGGCGTCATGAGCGGCACCTCCGCCGATGGCATTGATGTGGCTCTGGTGCGGATTCGTGGCCGTGGCGCGGCCGTACCTGCATTCGAACTAGCGGGCCATGCGGCATTCCCTTACCCGGCAGCGGTACGGCGCGCGATTTTGGCGGCGATGAATGCGGCGAGCGCCTGCGTCGCTAATTTGGCTCGGCTGAATTTTGTGCTGGCGGAACTCTATGCTGACGCGGTGGCGGCAACTGCTGAGAAGTTCTCAGTGAGCATTGATCTGGTGGGCTGCCATGGGCAGACGCTGTATCACCAAGGCGAAGTGGCAGCATGTTTGGGCCGCAAAGTTGCGGCGACCTGGCAGACGGGCGATGGCTCGGTGGTGGCGCAGCGGTTGGGTGTGCCGGTGGTGAGCGACTTTCGGCCCGCCGATATGGCGGTAGGGGGAGGCGGTGCGCCGTTGGTTCCCTTCCTCGACTATCTGCTCTATCGCGACGCCACGATAGGACGCATTGCACTCAATATTGGTGGTATCGCGAATATCACGGCGATACCTGCGGGCGCGACGCAAAGTGCTGTGATTGCTTTCGACACTGGCCCCGGCAACATGGTGATGGACGCGCTTTGCGAGCATTTCTTTCAGAAGAAATATGACCGTAGCGGACGGATTGCGGAGCAGGGCAACGTACATGCTCCGCTATTGCGCAGGTTGCTGGCGCTGCCGTATTTTGGCCAGCCGTACCCTAAGACGGCGGGGCGAGAGCAGTTTGGCAGCGAGTATGTGAATCGGTTGCTGGCGCGCTGCGCGGGCATAAAGCCGGAAGATGTAATCGCAACGGCTACAGCTCTTACGGTGCACTCGATTGTGAAAGCGGTGGAATCGCTTGGAGGATCTGGAACGAAGTCTAAGTTCGCGGAAGTCATTGCTTCTGGCGGCGGCACGCGTAATGCAACTATGGTGCGCTGGCTGTCCGAAGCGCTAGCATCACGCGGCATTCGGCTGCGGCCATCCAGTGAGTTTGGCATCCCCAGTGAAGCCAAAGAAGCCGTAGCCTTTGCACTGCTGGCCTACCAAACATGGCATCGGCGGCCATCGAATATTGCTTCTGCTACCGGAGCAACTCGGCCTGTGATTTTGGGCAAGGTCTCCTATGTTTAGCACTGCGGTGCAGCGGGGTTCGAGGGCAGCGGTATTTGCCTTGGCGATGGCTAGCCTGTTTGCGATGCTCTCGTGCGCCAGCCAAAATCCTGACCTCGACACGTTTGTGCTGATGATCGAGAACAGCCCGCAGAATCTCGACCCACGCGTGGGAGTAGATGCGCAGTCCGAGCGCATTGACGAACTACTCTTCGATGCTTTGGTGCATCGAAACGAGCATTTCGAGCTAGAGCCGTGGCTGGCGGAGAGCTGGGAGCAGCCCGATTCCCACACTTATGTTTTCCACCTGCGGCAAGGAGTTCGCTTTCATGATGGCCACACCCTCTCTGCACGGGATGTGAAGTGGACGTTTGATTCGCTGCTGAGCGGCAAGGTTCGGAGCGCCAAGACGGGCACGTATCAGCATGTGGCGAGCATCGAGGCGCGCGATGATGCGACGGTTATCTTCCATCTGAAAGATGCTGATTCTGCGCTGCTGTGGAACCTTTCGGATGGCGCGATTGGCATCGTGCCCGAAGGTAGCGGCGAGGAGGTGAGCCGTCATCCGACCGGCACGGGGCCGTTCCGCTTTGTGCGCGCGGAGGCCGACAACGAAGTGGTAGTGGAGCGCAATCCTGACTATTGGGGCGAAAAAGCCAAGCTGCTCCGGGTGCGTTTTGCTGTGGTGCCAGACGTGACCACGCGCGCGCTGGAGTTGCGCAAAGGCAGTGCGGATGCTTGCATCAATGCACTGACGGCAGACATGGTAAATGTGTTGCAGCGGGATCCCGCCGTGGAGGTGCTGCGCGCGCCGGGCAGTATTTACGCCTATCTTGCACTGAATCTGCGAGATCCTATTTTGCGTGACGTGCGTGTGCGGCAGGCAATGGCTTATGCGATTGATCGCGAGCCACTAATCCACAACTTGTGGCGTGACCAAGTTCGCCTCGCTCCTAGCATTCTGCCGCCGCAGAGTTGGGCCTTCACTGCGGACGTCCCTACCTACCCGCATGACTTGGCAAAGGCGGCGCAGTTGCTGGATTCTGCCGGGTACCCGCTGCGCCACGGTGAGCGCTTCCACATCACCATGAAGACGTCGTCGGAGGAAGGTCCGCGGTTGATTGCGTCGGTGCTGCAACAGCAGTTGCGAGAAGCTGGCATCGTGCTGGAGATTCGCACTTTCGAGTTCGGCACGTTTTTCGCCGACGTCACCAAAGGCGCGTTCCAGATGTATTCCCTGCGCTGGATTGGCGGCAATCAGGACCCGGACATCTTTCAGACTTTCCACTCATCGCGGTTTCCTCCCCAAGGGACGAATCGTGGTTTCTATTCCAATCCTAAGGTGGATGCGCTGATTGATGCGGCGCGCGTGGAGCCGGATATGGCGAAGCGGCGGACCTTGTACATCGCGTTGCAGAAGATACTGGCGGAGGAATTGCCATACCTCAACCTCTGGTATTTCGACAACGTATTGGTGCATACACAACGAGCCAAGCATCTTACCCTGAGCCCTTCCGGAAGCTACGACTTTCTGCGCACGGCCACGCTGGAGTAGGCAGCGTTCGTTGGCGGGTTTGGCCGGGTTGCAGTGATACCATCGAAGTACCCCATGTAATCTTCCTGAGAGTTGAGGCACCGTTTTGCGCATTCTTTTTATTGGTGATATTTTTGGCCGTCCGGGACGGACGATTGTGCGGCAGAACCTGCCGAGTCTGGTGGCCCGGCATCAGCCCGATTTGATCATTGCCAACGGAGAAAATGCAGCGGCGGGCTTCGGAATCACGCCTTCGCTAGCGGATGAGATCTTCGACCTCGGTGTGCACGTGATTACCACCGGCAACCATGTGTGGGATAAGCGCGAAATCATTGACTACTTTCACTCGGTTGAGGGCAATCCGTATAGCCCTGCCCGGCGGGTGCTGCGTCCGGCAAATTATGCACCGGGCCTTGCTGGCACTGGGCTCTACGAAGGCACCACCAAAGCGGGCGTGCCCTACGCTGTAATGAACCTGCAAGGCCGCGTTTTTATGGGCCCGTGCGACGACCCATTTCGCGCCGCAGATGCCTTGCTGGCGCAGGTGGAAAAGGCGCGGGTGGTTTTTGTGGATGTTCATGCCGAGGCGTCGTCGGAAAAAATAGCCTTGGCGTGGCACCTCGATGGCCGGGTGACGGCGGTGATTGGCACCCACACCCACGTGCCGACTGCGGATGAACGCATCCTGCCGGGCGGAACTGCCTTTCAAACCGATACCGGCATGACCGGGCCCTACGAGAGCGTAATTGGCGTGAAGCGCGATGCTGTGGTGGAAAAATTTCTGACCGGAATGCCGGCGCGTTTCGAGCCCGCCACCGGCGACGTGCGGCTGTGTGGCGCAGTGATTGACTGCGACGAGACTACAGGCAGGGCCCGCTCGATTGAGCGCATTATGCTGCGGGAAAGCGACTAGCTCGCGCCTAGCCCTAGATGCGAACCAAGGGAACCGTTGGTACCAAAGGTTCCGGGTGCTTTCCCTTCTGGCTGCAATTCGTCTAACGCGCAGTAGAATCAAGGTGATGCAACTGTGGTGCTCCATTTCGCGAAAGGCCTTGCTGCTTTGCGCTCTGCTGCCGGTCATGGTGTCGGCTAAGGCGTCTCCGTCAGCAAAGGCACCGGCCACGTCCGGCGTTCTGTGCATCACGCAGCAGGCGCAAATGGGGTCGTGTCAGGTGCCGGCAGCGGCCCTTGCTGCGGGGCGCAAGAGCTTCGATGAAGGCATGAAGCTGGAAAAGCAGGGGCAGTCCGCTGCGGCGCTGCAGCAGATGGAAGATGCTGCCGACAAAGTTCCGCAGAGTATTGAATTCACCACAGCCCGCGAGGTGATTCGGCAGCGACTGGTGTTTCAGCATGTGCAGACGGGCACCGATCTAACGGCACAAGGGCATTTGGTGGAAGCTGCCGCCGAGTACCAGACTGCACTTTCCATTGACCCGGACAACATCTTCGCCAAAGAGCGGCTTACGGAAACAATGGCCCCGGAGCCGGTGGCCAAGCGACTGCCGCCGCAATTGATTGAAGATCGCGGAGTGCTGCAAGTGGAACCTTCTGCAGAGAGACACGAATTTCATCTAAAGGGCGACTCGAATGATCTGCTGACCCGAATCGCAGCCACGTATGGGATGTCAGTCGTATTAGACGAAAACGTCAAGGGCCGGCCGATTCGTTTCGATTTGGACGCGACTGATTTTTATACCACCATGCACGTGTTGGGCCAGATGACCAAGACCTTTTGGACGCCACTGGATCGGAACCAAATCTACATTGCGCCGGAAAGCGACCAAAACCACAAACTCTACGACCGGATGGTGTATCGGACATTTTCGCTGCCCGGAATGCCCGCGCAAGAGATCAATGACCTCATCTCCGCACTCAAGACGATTCTGGAGCTGAAATTCGTCACCGCAGAACCGGCGGAAGAAACGCTTTCTGTGCGCGGCCCTCAACGGTCAATGGAAGCGGTGCAGCAACTGGTAGAAGAGGCGGGCGTGGGACGGCCGCAATTAGTGCTCGACGTGCAGATTCTTGAAGTCAGCGGCGACTTCACACGCCGCCTTGGACTGAACGCCAGTCCGCAATTTACGCTGCACAATATTCCCCCCAGCGCACTGGCGGGATTATTGGGGGCAGGCTCGCAAGACCTGCTCAACCAACTTCTGCAATCGGGAGTCAACAGCCAGGCGGGCATGGCGGCGTTGGCCGCTTTGCTGGCGCAGCAACAGGGTCAGCAGAACTCGCTATTCTCGCAGCCCCTCGCTACGTTTGGAGGTGGCGCTACCTTGTTCGGCTTGTCCCTCCCATCTGCGGGGCTTAATTTTTCAGTGAGTAAGTCCGATGTTCGTAGCTTGACGCGCTCCACCCTTCGCGCCGCGCAGGGTGACACTGCGAGTCTGCATATTGGCTCACGCTATCCAGTGTTAACTTCTAGTTATACAGCCAACTTCGGCAACTTACCGGTCTCGGGGCTTTTCTCAAGCGGCGTGGTTTCGGCTCCGCCCCCCTCTGTCAACTTTGAGGATCTCGGTTTGGTGGTGAAGGTAAAACCTTATGTGCAGGCGGGCGACGAAGTGACCATGGAGATGGAGTTGGAACTGAAGGCGCTAGGGCCAGTGAGCCTGAACGGGATTCCTGTCATCTCGAATCGGCAGTATAAGGGGACGATCCGGCTGGCTGAGGGTGAACCCGCGTTGATGACGGGGATGGTAACATCATCGGAACAGAAGGGCTACAATGGGGTGCCGTTTTTAGGTGAGCTACCTTTATTGAAAGAGTTAACCAGTAATAGCTCACGCGAGGAGACCGACAACGAGATTCTTGTGCTGGTTACTCCGCACGTGATTCGCGAAGGTAACACCAACGCAGGGCGCGAAGTCTATCTAACACCGGCACGCTGAGCGTTTCGAGCATGAGTGGACAAACCGAAGCGCCGCCCGAATGACCGGGCGGCGCTTTCTTCATTCCTGATCACTTATATTGAGCTACCTTTTCACTACTTCTTAGCCGACATCTCTTTGACGTTGAAATCCACAATCCCCTTCATCACCTCGTAGGGCGCATCCGCAATGGCCTGAATGCGGCGGCCATTGATGAATACTGTAGGCGTGCTGGTCACGTCCATGGTGGCGCCAAACTCGAGCGACTTCTGCACCCGCGTCGTAGTCTCTGGAAGGGCAGCGCAAGCAGCGGTGGCTACAGCATCACCACCAGCCTTGGTAACCGCAGCCTTCAGCTTGTCATCAGCCGTCGCTTCGGTGATGTTTTCCTGATCATCGAACACCGCTCCGAGATAGGCCAGTAACTGGTCGGGATTTTTGCGTCCCACGCAATCAGCGTAGTTGGCACCCTTCGCCGCCCAGTTGTGCATGGGGAGCGGAAAGTTCTGGAAAACAAAGCGGACGTTGGGCTCATCCTTCAGCAGGTGCTCAACTACTGGATGCGCCTTTTTACAATGCGGACATTGCAGGTCGCTAAATTCAACAATGGTTACCGGAGCATCTTTCGGGCCAACCACAATGCCATTCACCCCAGAAAGTTTGGCCCGGTCAGCGGCAAATGGATCGGCACCGAACGGCATCAAGTCTCCACTCATGGCGTACTTACCATCTTCACCGACCTGAATTACCCATTGTTGCTTGTTGCCATCCGGCAATGAAACCAACACTGTAACTTGCATCAAGCCTTTCAAAGTCGAAGGCTTAATGGAAACTACCTTCCACTGCAACGTGGCATCCTGCCCAAACATCCAGTGCATAAAAGAGTTGACGGTGTCTTCCGTAACGACCGTGGATTGCGCAGCCACCGGCAGCGCGAACAATGCGGCAAGTAAAACAACGACAGACAAGAATTGTAACTTACGCAAGTTAGTTCCCTTTCGAATGCAAAAATCAATGTCAAAATCGTGATTCAACCAACTACTGGTTTGCCACATCTGACTTGGCGGCAATAGGAAAGCGGCGGCCACTGCCAAAGGCCTTGCCAGAAATTTTTAATCCCGGCGCAGCCTGCTGACGCTTATACTCGGCGCGATCAACCATGCCCACTACCCGCCTCACTAAATCGGCATCAAATCCACGCTCGCGGGCAATTTCCGCCGCAGCCTTCGACTCTTCCACAAAATCTTCCAAAATTGTGTCGAGTAAATCATACGAGGGCAGCGAGTCGGTGTCTTGCTGGCCCGGCCGCAGCTCCGCCGATGGGGGCTTGGTCATAGTAGATTCAGGAATCACAGGCTTGCCGTCGCGCGGACGATGCTCGTTGATCCACTGGCAAACGCGATAGACCAGCGTCTTGGGCACGTCAGAGATCACGGCGAGCCCGCCGCACATATCGCCATAGAGCGTGCAATAACCGACCGCAAGTTCGCTCTTGTTACCCGTGCTCAACACCATCGCGCCAAATTTATTGGAGAGTGACATCAGCAAGGTCCCCCGGATGCGCGCCTGGATGTTCTCCTCAGTTACGTCGGCGGCGAGCCCAGCAAATGCGGGCGCGAGCGCATCGGTGAACGCGCGGAACATAGGTTCGATGGGAATCAGCTCAAATCGGATGCCCAGCCGGCCCGCCAAGTCACGAGCATCGTCAATGCTGCCGGGGGACGAATACTGGCTCGGCATCCCGACCCCAATCACGTTGTCGCGGCCAATGGCTTCGACGGCGATGGCCGCCGTCAGGGCTGAATCTATACCACCGCTCAGTCCGATGATTACTTTGCTGAACCCGCATTTGCGGACGTAGTCGCGGGTACCCAGCTCCAGTGCGTGGAACACGCTGGCTTCTTCGCCCATGACCTGGGGGTGCATGTCACCGCGCAGTGTCGGGGAGCCGTCATAGTCAAAACAGACCAGATCTTCCTCGAACGATTTCGCCTGCGCCACCACGTTACCGTCTGGAGCCAGCACAAAGCTGGAGCCATCAAAGATTAGGCCGTCGTTACCACCCACCTGATTCACAATCACCACCGGCACTTGATACTTACGCGCGATGGCAGCCAGCATTTCGCGGCGCAACTGTCGCTTGCCCACCCAGAAGGGTGACGCCGAAATGTTCAGCAGAATTTCGCCGCCATGCCCTTGCCCGGTTTCGTGCAGCAGAGCTTCTACCGGGTCTGCTTTATACAGGCGGTGCTTCCAAAAAGTCTTGTCGTTCCAGGCATCCTCGCAAATGGTCAGAGCCATGCGATGGCCGCCAATCTCCCAAAGTTGCTGACTTGTTGCTGGCGCAAAGTTGCGAGCCTCGTCGAACACATCATAGGTCGGCAGCAGCATCTTGGACTGGATGAAGCGAATCTCGCCATCTTCCAGCAAAGCGGCGGAATTCATCACTTTTTTGCCGGTATTGCTATGCGCGGGGGTTGGCAACCCAACAATCACGCGGATGCCTCGCGTGGCTTCCGCAATCTGCGCGGTGGTTTGCTGGCAATGGTCAAGAAACGAGGCGCGCTCCACCAAGTCGCGCGGCGGATAGCCACAGATGGCAAGCTCCGGAAAAAGAATTAGCTCCGCACCAACGGCTTTGGCCCGGCGGGCGAAGTCAATGATCTTGGCGGCGTTGCCGCGAAAGTCCCCTATCGTGGAGTTGATCTGCCCAAGCGCGATCTTCACATTTCTAGTTTACGGCATGGCGGGTAGTCGGGGGCGAAGACGGGCGAAGACGGGCACAGTGGAGCCATGAGGGACTTAGATCGGCTCGCCATGCAGAGTCGAAAAAGCATCACCGTCGCACCCCAGATGTCAGGGAGATATGGGCAGCCCGTCGTAATTGTCCATTTTGTTGCCCGCTTCCCTGAGGCTACCGCGTTCCTGTGGCTGCCGTGTAGTGCGGCGGGGGGGCGTCAGGAGGCGGGTCGCCCTGCGTACTTGGCGGGCGTAGCACCGGAACCTTTTCCGTCTTGCCCAGATCGGCGTTGGGGTCGGTTTCACCGGGACGGCGCAGTGTCGGCTTGGTGGTGCCGGGACTATTCCACACCGCCAGCGACGCCGGGTCAAGCGTACTGGGGACAGCCTCGGGGCCGGGCAACGTCTTGGCGACTTCCACTTCGCGGTCGGTGCGGACTTCCTTCTGCCCACTCACCTGCATAATCTCCAGGCGGATTACTTCGTCGCCGACTAGGCGCACAAACTCCACTGGCTGCGGCGGTGCGCCGTAAATCCACTCCTCGAATTCCACGCCGTCGGCATCTTTCTCACGCAGTTTGCGGTCGGGCCGACCCTTGGCATAGTTCACCATCTCACGATTCATGCCCACCAGCACCTTGTGATCTCTGACCGCCTGCTTGACGGCGGGCGGCACGGTCTCCAGATAGGACTCGATGGGAGATTTGGCGTCAAAGTCGAAGACGGGGCGGAGCAATACCTTGAGCTGTGCGGGAGTCAGATCGGGCACCTTGTCACTAAAAACCAGATCTACATAGGAGCCGCGCGCGTTGGCGCGCGAATCATTGGGGGCGATGGGGGTGAATCCGCCACCGCCGCCCACCTCAATTTTTTGGTACCACTTCTCTTTTTTCACCGGCCCGCCGTTGATCTCAAGTCGGATGGCGTGGTCTTTGATGAAAATATTGCTGATGCGGGCCTGGTCGCCGGGCTTCACCGAAGGGCCATCCGTTGCCAACATCCGTTCGAGGTCAACCCCACCGGGGGTGATCGTTCCGTCTTTGAGTGAAAGACCCTTGGTACCCAACGGGAACGCGGTGCGGATGTAGACCAACTCAGATTCCAGCGCACGATAGATGGCGTAGCGCGACTCTTTGGTGAGGCGCCTAGTGAGATCTACCGGGGGCGGCGGCGGTGGAGGTGCCGTGCTAGTGACAGGCTGGGTCGCGGGTGGTTTAGAGGGCGACGCCTCTGTTACAGCGGCACAGAAAAGCATTGCCAGCGGCAGAGCAAACAGGCTGGCTGAAACGATCGTTACACGCAGGCGGAGCATAGGCACCCCCTCAAACCGAAATCCTTGGGGCGATTATAGCGCGGAATCGCCAACGGAAGTGTCTCAATTTGTTCTTCTTTTGCACTTCTGTGGAGTCTGGTCAGGTGCGAATACAAAGGTTCCCGCCACCGCCTTCGCCTTGCTTGGCTCAGGTCACTTGGGTCGGCATGGCCCCTTGATGACACATTTGGGGGGCACTTGGGGGTTTCACTTGGGGTTTCATTTGGGGTTTCATTCGATCGTCAGCCCCTTGGTGTCGAGCGTGGCGGGCAGTAAGATGCCGCCCGCGGCAGCAATGGCCTCAGTAACACGCTGTTTTGCGTCTGGTTCGGTCAGAAAGACGACACAGCCGCCGCCGCCCGCTCCACAGACCTTGGCCGCACGTCCGCCTTGCTTGGCCGCAGCGGCAATCAGCGTGTCAATCAGCGGGGTACTGATGCCGGGGGCATTCGTGCGGCGCAGCTTCCACTCCTCGCGCAGCAACCGCGCCACCTCGCTCCAGTCGTGACTCAGGACAGCGGAGCGCATACCTGCCGCGATGGCGGCAATATGGTCAAAATTGCGGAAAACACGCTTGTCACCGTTGATGTGAGCTTGGAATACCTGCCAGTTATTGATGCCTGACTGCCGAGGTTTTCCGGTGTAGGCGATGAGGAAACGCGCGTTGAGTTCGGCGGAGGGAACGGGTAGCACTTCGTGGCGCACACCGCTGGGCTCCAGATGGATGGCGCTTACGCCGCCATGGAGCGCTGGGTAGTAATCCTGCAGACCGGCGGGGACCCGAATGATCTGGGTTTCGACGTTTTGAGCAACCTCCCGAAGTTGCTCTTTGCTGAGCTTGCGGCCGGTGAAGCGCGCGAGGGCGGCGGTAGTAGCGATCATCAGTGCCGATGACCCGGAGATGCCCGCGCCTGCGGGCGACTCCGAGTTCGTTTCCAGCAAGAATCCGCCGTCGGGCTGGAAGAACTTGACCAGCATGGCGGCGAGCGAGTGCTGGTATCCCTTAGCCGCACCCAGGGCCACCAAATTCGCAAAGCGGTCTTCCCTGCCCGTATCCAGCGACTTCAGATGAATGGTGGCATCCGCAGCGGTCGCATTGGGGGTAATGCGGCACGAGGTGCGGATGCTGAGAGCAAAGTTGACCGTGACCGCAGGCTGGTGGAACAGATAGAGCGGCCAAAGGTCGAGGGTGCCACCTGCAAGGTCGGCGCGGCAGGGAGCGATAGCGAGAATGGAGTTAGAGGAAGGCACCGATTCATTCTAAGCGCAGCCTAGACCCCGAGAGCAAGCCCACACGCGCAATCTTTCTTGACAAACAGTCCAAACAGTGTCACTCTCCCGGAGCAAGACATTCTGCTTGTCATGAGGTGTCCGATGAATCCCCCCCCAGCAACTCACTTGCCAAACAGCTGATTGCTGCCCTAACCTTGGCTCTGACTCTGATCAATAGCAATGTAGCCATGGCTGACGTTCAGTATCCTCTCTGCGTCCAAGGATGCGTGCTTTCCTGGCGAGGGTACGCTATATGGAACCAAGCAACTGGCACCCTTACTACGGACAACACTCGGCAGGGCGTGAATCCCTACGAGACGATCCTGAACGCAGGGACGATTGCAACTTCCACATGCAAGGCGCAGACCAGCTTCACGACGGATGGACAGATCTACGCCCAACCGCTCTACATGAGCGGCTTACCATCGGATTACATAAGGAGCGGGACTGGCGATGCACTATTCGTGGCCACTGAGCATGGTAGCCTCTACTCCCTCGAAGGCAAATACCTGACTCTGATCTCGCAACATAGCGTGATGGCGGCAGGAGATACTGCAGTACCCAGCGCACAACTTCCTGGGAGCTGTTCGAATATCACTTCTGAGGTTGGCATCACCAGTACCCCGGTCATTGATCCCGCCCCTCCTTCTTCCACCGGCAATCCCATTCTTTTCGCGGTGGCAAAATCAGTCACGACGGCGACGAGTAACTATCGCTTCATGATTCATGCGTGGGATTTCGTCGGCAACTCAGCAACCGACATATCTCAGGATGTCGGTAGTCTTCTGGGCTGGTCGTCCGCCCAGGCGCTTGTGGAAAATCAGCGGGCAAGTCTTGCGCTCAGCCATGACTCTAGCGGCAACGCCATCATCTACGTGGCCTTTGGCTCACACTGTGACACCGGCACCGCCAGCGCCAGCTTTATGGGGACTATGGTTGCGCTGAAGTACACGTATTCAACCAGCAAGTTTTCTCTGTTGGGTACATTCACGCCTGAACTGTCCACCGGCAAAGCGGGTGGAATCTGGATGGCTGGCGCGGCTCCGGCCGTTGACGATGCCAGTGGCAATGTCTATGTGGTCACCGGCAATGGAAACTATGTAGCAAACAGCAGCTTCGGTCAAAGCGTCGTTCAACTAAGCCAGTCCTTAACGCCTGTCGGCTCTTACACGCCCAACAAGTGGGCGATCTTCAACAACGGTTCGTCTAACAATGCAACGCCACCAAACTTGTGCGCCAACTTAGTCACAATCCCCTCGCCGAATTCAGCGAGCGCATGCCTTATGAACGACCAGGACTTTGGCTCGGGCGGCCCCGTGCTGGCTCACCCCACCAACCAGACCATCAATTCGTTGGGTTTTGAGGTCATGGCTGCGGGCAAGTTGGGCATTGAGTACCTGCTGGACCCCACCAAGATGGGCCAAGGCCTCACCAGCGGCGCTGATTCCGCCGACCCATGCGGAACCCAGAGCTTGCAGTGCTTCTCCGCCATGACCCTGTCCGCACCAGGAACAACCGGCGTCATCCCCGACGGTAGTGGTGCGCGCTCTGCCCCGGTCTT
>JANXUR010000010.1 GCA_025356095.1 Acidobacteriaceae bacterium
AGTTAAAGGGCCTTGTTTACCTGCTAACGCCGCACCCTGCGCTTTAAGACTCTCCCATTCTTCAAATATCTTTTTCTCTGCTTTTGATAAAGGCGTCTTCAAATTACTATAATGTCACGCAAAGCGGGGTGTTGCTGCCCATCCAAACCACCCAAAAACGCTTTAAAAGGGGTGGACTCAGGGTACGCGCGGCTCACGGTAGAACCGGACATTACCTTGTGGAAGGCCTCTTGGAATGCCACCATTTCCGGCGCCGTACCCACGGAAACTCGCACTTGCGTTGGCACAGCCGGCCACACCCGCCCGATATAGACGTTGAGCCTTGCCATTGCAGCAATCACGTCTTTCGCGGGGCGATGGGTTTCCACCATAAAACAGTTCGAGTGTGACGCGGTGTGGGCATAGCCCTGACGCTCCAGCCAGTCAAATGTGGTCTGCCGATTCATAGTGTTAATCCGCTTACGCTCAGCGATCAGGTTTGCATCCTTCAGGCTCGCGCTCGCCGCAACCACTGCCGTGATGGGCATCGCATTCCAGCCGCCAAATGGAGCGATTTTTTCAAGCAGATCGGGACGCCCGATGGCCGCGCCGCAGCGCAGCCCCGCCATACCATACAGCTTGGAAAAGGTGCGCAGGACGACCACATCCTTACCCGCCTTCACCATATCCAGCACCGACGGTGCATCCGAGAAGTGGATGTAGGCTTCGTCCACCACGACAATGGCGTCCTTGGGCTTCTTTTCCACCAGCATTGCAATCTGCTCATGCGGAGTGAGCGTACCCGTGGGGTTATTCGGGGAACATACGTAAAACAGCCCCGCGTCGGGGGCAGATGTGAGCATAGCCGTCACGTCGTGGGCGTCGCCGCGAGTGAGCGGCGTCTTGACAACGCGCGCACCAGAGTACTGGGCGGCATGCATCCCTGCTTCATAGCCGGGGTCAGCAGTCACGTAGCTGCGCTGGGCTGAAGTAAACGCGAGCACCGCATAATGCAGCGGTGCGCTCGACCCCGGATAGATGGCCACCTGTTCTGGCTTCAAGCCTTCTACAGCGGCAAGAGTGCGGGTCAAGTCGTCGGTCATGCCGTCCAAATAGCGCCCGCCTTGCGGCAGGATGGCGACCAGCGCGTCGCGCGCGGCACTGCAAGGCCCTAAGGGATTCTCGTTGGAGTCAATCATCACTCCACCCTCTCCCGGGTGCTTGCCTCGGGCGGCAAGCAGTGGTTCGGTGAGAATTGGACAGGCCAGCGCCACGGATGCCACGGCAGACCACTGCAGAAACGACCGGCGGGAAACATCGCTAGCGACGTGGTTACAAGCGGAAACTGCTGGCTGCGTTGCTTTCATTCCATATCCTCCTGTTGCATGGCGCAGTGCTAATACATTTTGCACCGGGGCCAACCCGGCACCACTCACAGGTAGGGCTGAGAGGCCTTGCGAGTGTCCCTTACGAGTGTCCCTAAGGGTATCCTCTTTTTGCCCCAGGTAGGTAAACTTTCTAAAACTTGCCTGCCTCGCTTCGGCGGGGCGTATGGCACAATTTGCGAAAAATCGAAGGTGGCGTGCATCACCGCGCGAACCTTCTTGGTCGGGTATACTACGGGTACACCAGTAGAAGTATCAGCGTTGCTGGCACCCGGATCGAACGGGGCTTAGGCGACACTTGTCTTTTCGGATTCTGGCCGGATCCGCCTTGCCACTCGTCGAACTTTAGAAGAATCGAGAGATCCCCCATGTGGAATTTGCGTTTTGTGCTGTCTGCCATACTTGCTCCCCTTTTTATTGTTCAGCTCGCGCCGTCCCAAACCAAACCATCCATTCACGCTTTTGAAGCCCGCAGCGCAGGAACGATCGCACAGGTATCGGCGAGCCGGGTTTCGATTTCGGTCAGTCCGGTAGCGGCAGAGATTTTTGGCGGTTCCGCGCAGCCGTTTGCTGCCATCGTCCACGGTTCGCAGAATCAAGCAGTCACGTGGTCTGTGGAAGGAATAGCCGGGGGCAACAGCTCAGTGGGCACAATTTCGGCGACCGGCCGATACAACCCGCCAGCCGGCTTCCGCGACGTCACGACTGTGCTGATCAAGGCAGTCTCGGTGGCGAACCCAAGCGCCACTGCAACCGTAACTGCGATGTTGCGACCGCCAGCGCGGGTAACGATCACGCTTTCCCCCTCCAACTTCACTCTGGGAGTGGGAGCCAACCAGCAGTTCACTGCCACCGTTAGCGGCAGCTCGAACAAGAATGTGACGTGGACGGTGAACGGCGTTGCCAATGGCAATAGCACTTATGGCACCTTGGACTCCGCCACCGGGCTGTACTTTGCGCCGACCTCGGTTCCCAATCCCGGCACCTACTCCATCACTGCGACTGCATCGGCAGACACGAACAAGAGCGCGACCACGCAAGTGACGATTGCAGCCTCGGATCCCTTGGGAAGCGTCACAAAGTCAGTAGCGGTTTCCTGCCCCGGCGGTGGTCTTGGTGGTAGCACCTGCAAAAAGCTCACTGTGAGCTGTGACAATGTTGCGAATCAGTCAACCTATTTGAAGATCAACTATCCCACGGGTAGCGCGCTGGGGGCGGTGCTGTTTGGGGTGGGCACAGGCGGCAGCGGGTTGTACGATACAAAGTTCACCTACGGGCAAAACACCGTCCAGAACGTTTTGAACGCAGGATTCACTGCGGTACAGATCTCTTTTGGTGCGCCGTTTACAAGCACGACTCCGAACGGATGGCTGGAGGGCCCGGGGGGCGTTCGTCGCCTCGCCTGCCGCTATGCCACTGCCACGCAATGGGTCCACGACAACATATTGGTCGCTGGCGAACCGCTTTGCGCCACAGGAAACAGCGGTGGAGCAAGCGCCATCGGGTATGCTTTGTCGGAATACGGCCTTTCCGGCACGATTTCCATGGCAGAGGTCACCAGCGGGCCCCCGATGGCTCGTCTAGACTATGGCTGTCTGTGCAATCAGGCCGCGCAGGATACACCGTGCGGTCAAGGGCTGGTTTCGCAATGCTACGGGGTAAGCAATGCTGGCGTCATAGACACCGCATACCCGACGTCTTTGTGCACCAAAGCGGTCAACGGCAATCCCCGGCCCATTGATGCGACCTTGTTTTTCTCCGATAGCGTGAGCGGACCTGGCGCAGTCTTTAACTTACCCAAGACTTATGTGAACGTGCTATTCGGTGGGCAGGATTCGTCCTCGGCAGTACCGATTGCGCAGCAGTGGTACGACTCCATCACCACCACTACGAAAAAGGCGCAAGGATGCGTACACGACGCGCCCCACTCCATGCCCGACGTACTGGACGCGGCAAATCAGATTTCCAGCGATATCATCAGCTTGTGCAAGATTCAGCCTTAGCCGCAGACTGTAGCCGCAAGCTTTGCCCGCATCGTTTGGCTGCATAGTTTAGC
>JANXUR010000018.1 GCA_025356095.1 Acidobacteriaceae bacterium
GGATGAGTTGAATGAAGAAGCTCTGTTGCCCAATCCAGTGAAACTGCGCGACATGATTCTGCGCCACGCGCTTACCCCTGAACAGTCTCTGGAGATCAACCGTCTGTTCCTCGATTACCAGAAGTTCTTCGCCGAGGCGCAGAAGCTGGGTCGTGAGGTGCTGGGACGATTAAATCGGTGAGGGTCACAGAAGTAGCTCGTCAATGTTTTCGCTTGTATCCTAACCAAGACCTATTGTTTTTGATTTAAGTTTTTGCGCTAGCAGAAGCTGCGGGCAAGCCATCACCAGCCCGATTTATAATCAGCAGATGCATCTTTGGTCCAAGCTTTTCCTACCCACTCTACGCGAAGCTCCGGCGGACGCCGAGGTTGCCAGCCACAAGTTCCTCATCCGCGCCGGGTACGTGCGCCAACTTTCGGCCGGAATCTACTCTTACCTTTTTCTGGCTCAGCGCTCCATGGTCAAAATCACCGGCATCGTCCGGCAAGAGATGGACAAGATCGGCCAAGAGTTCTACCTGCCCGCGCTCAACCCGCGCGAAGTGTGGGAGGCCAGCGGCCGTTGGACCGTGATGGGCGAAAATATGTTCCGCCTGAAAGACCGTAAAGGCGCCGATTTGTGTCTGGGCATGACCCACGAAGAGGTGATGACCGAGATTGCCCGCAAGGAACTGCGCAGCTACAAGCAGTTGCCGCAAATCTGGTATCAAATCCAGACCAAGTTCCGCGACGAACCTCGCCCCAAGAGCGGCCTGCTGCGCGTGCGCCAGTTCACCATGAAGGACGCCTACTCGTTTGACATTGACGCTGCCGGGCTGGACGCCAGCTACGAGAAGCATCGCGAAACTTACAAGGCGATCTTTTCCCGCTGCGGACTGAAGTTCGTCATCGTCAAGGCTGACTCAGGCGCCATGGGCGGCAGCGGGTCAGAAGAGTTCATGGTCCACACCGACGCGGGTGAAGACCTCATCGCCAGCTGCGAAAAATGCGGCTATGCGGCGAATATTGAGAAGGCCACGTCGAAACTGGAAGCCGTGCAAGACCTTGCGCCCGAAGGTGATGGTCGGCCACTGCTCGTACACACGCCGGGCATGAAGACGATTGACGATGTGGCGAAGTTTCTCGGCGTCTCGCCCCGCAACAAGATGAAGACCATGGCGATGATGGCCGAAGTGAAGGCGGCTTCCGCATCTTCTAGCCACAAGGATGGCAAGCCAGTGCTGCGCCCCATCGTCGTGATGCTGCGCGGCGACCATTCGCTCAGCGAGGCCAAGCTTGCCGCCGCCGTGGGTAGCGCGCTGCCCGGAGCCGAAATTCGCCCCATGGTGGAAGACGAGATTAGGGCCGTCTTCCATTCACCCGCCGGATTTCTTGGCCCGGTGGGGCTTACGCGCGCTGAAGGCGATGGCCAGAAGGTCGCCACGCTGGCCAAGGACGGTAAGAGTTACAGCGAGGGCGTAATCCTGCTGGTGGATTCGGCGCTGCAAGGCCGCTCTAACCTGATCGGCGGCGCGAATCAGGAAGACTATCACCTGAAAAACGTAACCCCGGGCCGCGACTTCACGCCCACCGGCTACGCCGACCTTCGTCCGGTGGAAGCCGGCGAAACCTGCCCCGAGTGCGGCGAGGGTAAGCTCACCGTCGCCAAGGCGGTGGAGATCGGCCACATCTTCAAGCTGGGCTATAAGTACTCGGAGTCTATGGGCGCGCGCGTGCTCGACTCGAACGGCAAAGAAGTCACGCCCATCATGGGCAGCTACGGCATTGGCATTGAGCGCATCCTGACGTCGGCTATCGAGCAGAATCACGACGAGGACGGCTTTTGGCTGCCGCCCGCGATTGCTCCATTCACCGTGGTGGTGGTGGTCACCAACGTCAAGGACGCCGCGCTGATGGAGGCGGCAAAAAAGGTGGCCGCCGACCTGGAAGCCGCTGGCCACGACGTGCTGCTCGACGACCGCGACGAGCGCGCCGGGGTCAAGTTCAAGGACGCCGATCTGGTCGGCATCCCCTACCGGGTGAACGTGGGCAGGGGCGTAGCCGAAGGCAAGGTGGAAGTCTTCACTCGCGCGACCAAGGAGAAGAAGGAAGTAGGGATGAACGAGGTTGCTGGCTCGATAGGTAGCCGGTAGAGCGGCGCTTCAGCGCCGCGCCCTCGGCCAGCAAGTGGCGCGGCTTTAGCCGCTGGTGTGAAAAATCTAAGCTGGGGGTGGTTTAAGTGATTAAGTATGGAACATATGAGTTCGATCAACAGGAAATTTCGATAATGACTGAGTTCCTGACCGAGACGGCTCGCAAGAGGATCTTAGTAACGTATAGCGACGCTCTCGAACAGGTCAGTGACTACGGCTCATACTATGGTCCGAACGATCAGCGACTGTGGCATCTATTAGGATTGATCTCCGAAAATGAGATCGACGCAGGTAAGCCAGCTATCGGCAATCGTCGTAGCTAAAAGCGGCGCAAACGAGGGATATCCGGGCCCCGGCTTTTTCAAACTCGAGCAGTCAAGGGGTCGATATATCACGGACGACCTGACGACGTGGACAACTGAATTGAATCTGCTTTATGACTATTGGGCACGGAACTAGCGGCAGGAGTTGATCCGGGTTTGCTCACTCTCACAACTGAGGGTAGAATCCTCGCAAGGAGCCTCCATGTCGATCACCCTTCATCCCGAGTTGGAGATGCAGCTTCGCAGTCGCGCGGACGCTGAGGGTCTCACCGTGGAAATCTACTTAGAGCAACTGGTACGTGCGGACGACCTTGACGGCGCGCACATTGACGCCCACACCCTCAACGATCTTCACATGCTCGCACTTGAAGGTTTGCAGTCAGGGGAACCCATTGCGGCGGATGCCGCCTTTTGGGAGCACAAACACCGCATGTTGGAAGAATTTATCCGGCTTTCTCCTGCAAGGTGACAGCCCGCTACACCGTTCGCCCCAAAGCTGACGCTGACCTGGATCGGCAGGCCTTCTACTATGTACGAGAAGGAAGCCCTGACTTGGGCCGACGTTTTCTTCTAGCCGCTCACACGGCATTTGTACTACTCGCAAAATTTCCCAGCATCGGATGGGCACCTCAGTTCCCTCATCCGCTGCTTCCCACTCTTCGCGTGTGGCGAGTTCGCCGCTTTGAGCGAATCCTTATTTTGTTCGTCCCCGCAGCGGAAGGTGTAGACATCCTCCGCGTAATCCACAGCGCACGCGATTTGAGCGCGCTCATTAAGCGCGAAGGGCTTCAATAGACCGGAAGGCGAACTCCCTGCGAAGCTGCCGTGGATGGCGTGCCATATCCATGTCATCGCCCAAGCGATCCAGCAAGCTCTTGTGTGCCAGCAGCACAGCATCCAGCATCTCGAAGCCGATTTCGAGTGCCAGTAGCTCAGCCACCTGATTGCACCGCGAATCTTGCCTTGTCGCATTTGCGGCATCGCAGCTTTGTCATCCCAGACAGTCGCTAACCGTGCCCCCACCGTGTCCACCGTCTCCCAACCATCGCTGCGCCCATCTGTGCTACGCTGTTTCGCATGAGCTTAGACTCCGCACAAGCCGCTGCTGACAACGCTATGGCGATGGCCAATCAGGCCTTTGCCATGGCAAACGACCTGCAACAGAAGTACATGGACTCTCTGGCGAAAACGTCCAACTTCGACACTTCGACCGAGTCGCTGCGCCAGTCGCTCGATGATATTACCAAGCGGTTGGACGCACTGGAAGGGTCTGCCAAGGAGAGCGATTCCGGCAGCAAAAGCGGCGACTCTCAGCAAGCGGTAGACGACTTAAAGACGCAAATGGAAGAACTGAAGGCGGCGGTTGACGAACTGAAGGCGAAAGTCGAAGGTTAAGCCTCCGCGGTTTTTTCGGAATTCCAAGGAAACAGCGAGCCACCTATCTTCCCGTGCCCAACGCGGCACCTTAGGCGCGCGGCAGGGCCTATCCCTGCGATAGAATAGGGCTGCTTGGTCGGGGGGCAGCGCAGCACTAAGCCGAACACTAAGCCGAACACTAAGCCGCACACTACGCCGACCATCAGGCCGCAATCGTAGAACGCCCGGATGGCGTGTCGTCTTGTGAACCGGCCGCGCGCTGGCTCCGTATCTTGCATCAGTGGCGACGGTCGCACCAGTCGCACCAGTGGCACCAGTCGCATCAGTCGCAACACTGGCATCAACTACACCAATTGCATCAAACGGTTTGAATCGTTGTACACGCTCCGCAAAGCAGTCCAAGGACTTGTGGCCATAAGAATTAGCATTCCCCGTGTTTCTGGATTCAAGGGCTGGGCAGGCGACCCGTTGCTGCGCGCCGCGCTGGTGGTGTTTTTAGCGATCGCAGTCGTCGCTGGCGGTCTGTTCACCTACTTCTGGGTGAGTTACGAAAAGATGATTGATGCCCGCATGTCGGGCCAAATCTTTGCCAATTCAGCGCGCATTTACGGTCGGCCCACCACGGTGAAGGTAGGCGACGCGGTTACGCCTCGGCAGATCGGCGAAACCCTGCGCCATGCCGGATACGTCGAGGCGGGCACCTCGGCTGGCATGGGCAGCTTTCAGTTAGTCAGCGGCGGCATTGAAGTCCGACCGGGGCCGGAGAGTTACCACAAGCCAGAAGCTGCTCACATTCACGTGTCGGCAGGCAAGGTCTCGGCCATCAGCACAGACTCGGAAGCCTCGCTCGATTCCTATGAGCTCGAGCCGCAACTGATCACCTCCCTCTCAGATACTTCGCGGGCCAAGCGGCAGGTGGTCACCTATCAGGAGATTCCAAAACAACTGGTTGACGCAACGCTGGCGATTGAAGACCGCCGATTCTTCAGCCACAGTGGTATTAACTACTTCCGGCTGATTCAAGCCGCGACCATTGACGTCATCACCCGCAGGCACGAACAAGGCGGATCCACGCTCACCATGCAGCTTTCGCGCGGATTTTTTCTTTCGCCGGAAAAGACCGTACGCCGCAAGTTGGCTGAGATGATGATCGCCACCCAACTGGAGCATCGTTACAGCAAAGACGAGATCTTCGCGCTTTATGCGAATGAAGTGCCGCTGGGCCAGCGCGGTTCATTCGCCGTCGCCGGTTTTGCGGAAGCAGCCCGTACTTACTTCAACAAAGACTTGAAAGACATCACCCTGCCTGAAGCCGCGCTTCTGGCTGGCATGATTCAGCGTCCCAGCTATTTGTCACCCTATCGCCACCCCGAGCGCGCGTTGGCACGCCGCAATCTGGTGTTGGAAGCCATGGCCGACACCGGAGCCATCACGCAGCCCGAAGCCGACAAAGCCAAAGCTGCGCCACTCAAGCTCGCCGCACCGAATGTAGAAGCCAGCGACGCCCCCTATTTTGTGGACTTGGTAAAGGATCAGCTCGCCAATCAGTTCAATGAGCGCGAGTTGAATGAGCAGGCACTGCGCATCTTTACCACCCTCGACCCTGACCTGCAAAAAGCCGCCGCCGCCGCCATAGAAGAAGGCACAAGGATTGTGGATGCGCAGGTGAATCAAGGCCGTTCTCGTCGCGTGAAGGGCGCCAACGGCAAGATGGAATCCCAGACCGGTACCGGCCCTGAAGCGCAGATGGCTTTGGTAGCAATTGATCCCCATACCGGCGAAGTGTTAGCGCTGGTAGGCGGACGCAACTACGGCACCAGCCAGTTAAACCACGCCATCGCCAAGCGGCCCACCGGGTCCATCTTCAAGCCGTTCGTTTACGCCGCCGCCATGAGCTCCGCCGTGGGCGACAGCAACGCCACTGGAACAGTACCTGCCGCGCCTCCGTCCGGTACCGTCTTTACCCCTAGCACCATCCTTGACGACGCGCAGACCACCTTTACTATTGACGATAAGGTGTACGAGCCACGCAACTACAAGAACGAGTATCACGGGCAAGTCACCGCGTTGTATGCGTTGCAACATTCCCTCAACAATGCCACCGTTAAACTGGCCGAGATGGTCGGCTATGGCAAAGTCACGGCACTGGCTCACGCGGCAGGTATCAGTTCGGTGCAGTCGGTTCCGGCTGCGGCACTCGGATCGTTTTCTGCCAGCCCGCTCGATATGGCGGGTGCCTACACCGTCTTTGCCAATGCTGGTACCCGGCAATCCACCTACTTCATCCGGTCGGTGCAAAACTCACAAGGTGAGGTGCTTTCCAACAGCCAAAGTGAGGCCAAGAGCGTACTCGATGCCCGAGTCGCCGCCATTATGACCACACTGATGCAAGGAGTAATCAACAACGGCACGGGCAGCACGGTCCGGGCCCGCGGATTCTCCGCCCCGGCGGCTGGCAAAACTGGCACTTCCCACGACGGCTGGTTTGCCGGTTACACCAATAACCTGCTTTGTATTGTGTGGGTTGGCTTTGATGACTACAGCGACCTGAAGCTGGCGGGCGGTGCGACAGCGGCTCCCATTTGGGCAGAATTCATGAAGCGCGCCCAGACCCTGCCGCAATACCGCAATATGGGCGATTTCGCGCAACCAGAAGGCGTGATAAATGTAGCCATTGAGAAGAACACTGGGCTACTGCCGACAGCGAGTTGTCCGGAAACCTATCCCGCAACCTTTGTCGCTGGAACCGAACCAAGACTTACTTGCGACCAGGCACCGCCCCCTTCGCTTCCGCCCACGCCTGAAGCAGTCGCCGCGGGCACCCCAACAGAACACTTGGCCGATGGCTCGGACGCCGACCCGGCTAGTGCTTCTGAGCAGAAAAAACGTGGAATTTTGAGCAAGATTGGTGGTATCTTCAAAAAAGAAAAGAAACCCCGGCCTTCTGAGCCGCAGCCGCCCCAACCGGAAACCCCTCGCTAGCGCGGTGGGCAAGTTTCACAACGGAGGGCACGCAGCGACAGGGAAAGACCGTTCCGGAGGTTTACTATGCTGCGGACTCGCTGGTTCTTCATCGCTGCTCTCGCCCCGCTTCTCACGCTAACTCTGTTGGCGCAGGTGCAAGTCACATCCCAAAACAATTTACAGGTGGAAACTCCCGCCCTCCGTCAAGCGGAATCACCTTCGCCCAGCGCCACGCCGGAAGAGTTGCAGCAACAAGGCGATGAACTACGAGCCCATAAGGCGTTTCTTGACGCGCTCGACTACTACCGGGCCGCACTACCGAGAACCTCGGTAAAAGCGCCGCTCTACAACAAGATTGGCATCGTCGAAATGACCTTGCAGCACTATAACGATGCGCGCAAGGACTTCGAACGCGCCATCAAGGCCGACAAGAAGCAGCCTGAAGCCCTGAATAATCTGGGCGTAATTCATTACCTCAACAAGAACTACGGTGGCGCGATCAAAGACTATCGCAAAGCGATTGCTCTGGACGGAGACTCGGCCTCGTTTTTCAACAACTTGGGCGCGGCTTACTTCGAGTCAGAAGATTTCACCAAGGCGGCCCAGGCGTATGCCAAAGCGCTGGAGATTGACCCGGACCTGCTGGAGCGCACTTCGCACTACGGCGTAACCGCGCACTTGCGCACGCCCAAAGATCAGGCGCACTACTTCTATGTGATTGCCAAAATGTACGCCAAGATTGGCGAATTTGACCGTGCGCTACTTTGTCTGCGTCGCAGTCTAGAAGACGGATACAAAGATTTTGACCATGTCTACAAAGACGAAGAGTTCGCGAACCTGCGCAAGACGGATGCTTTTACGCGGCTCATGGCGGCCAAACCGGTTTCGCTGCAGCAGTAAGCCCACGCGCTGGGGCAGGCAGTTGCAGGCGGGGGGCAGGCCGCGCTGGCAGAAAATAACTGTGTTAAACGTTTTAATCCGCAACTTTCCGGAAATCGGCGGGTTTGGTTGATTAACAACTCCTGAAAGCGACAGGGTGAGTAAGGAGACTCAACTAGACCCGCCGGTAGCCGACCCGAGCAAGCCCCAAGCAAGGCTACCGGCGGATTTTTTCATCGCGAGACCAAACCAGAACAACTTCTCAGGATCGGCGCTTCGCAACTCTCTTCCCCAGCATCCTGCCCTTGTCCTTGTCCTTGCCCGGACGATTGTCCTTACCTGAATCCTTGGGGCTGCGCTCGCAAATATACTCACTCACCACCCGCTGCAAAACCCTCTGCGCTTTCAAGATATATTCCACCGCATCGCGCGCTGCGCCTTCGCCCCCCCGCGTCTTTACCACCAGATGCGCTTCGCGCTTCACATCCGGACGCGCATTCCCCACCGCAATGGCGAGGCCGCAATGGCGCATTACGGGCAGGTCAATTACGTCGTCACCCACCATCGCAGCCTGATCGCGCTCGATGCCCGCCCGTTCGCACATTTCTTCCAGCGCACTCAACTTATCCGCAATGCCCTGGTACACATAATCAATCTTCAGGTCGCGAGCGCGTTGGGCTACGGTTTCAGAGATTCGCTTGGTGATAATCCCAGTGCGAATGCCCGCCAGCCGAGCCAGCGAAATCGCTGTGCCGTCGTGCGCGTGGAAGGCCTTAACCTCGATGGTGCCGGGGCTGGAGAGGCCAAAGCCCGGCTGACCTGCATGTTTTGCGGCTTGCGTTTGCAACGCCAGCGCCTCGGATGATGGCTGCGTCCCCGCTGGCAGTGGCACAAAGTACAGCTTGCCGTCGGTGAGCACTCCATCCACGTCAAAAATGATGAGTTTGATCTTGCGGGCACGGCCTAGGGGGTTTTTGGTACGAGCTTTGGAAACGCGCGAAGACGTGGTTGGCATCAGAACCTTAGTGTAAATGTTCATCTCCACTGCGCGCGAGGTGCCCGGCGTTACGGGCCACCTCCTAGGCATTTGATAACCTCTTATCCATGAGTGGAAATCCCCTTAGCCCGCTGCAAATTCACCAGTACGTTTTAGATCGCGCCGACCGTCAAGTGGCCGCGCAGGCGGGTGCTATTGGGGCGCGCATGATGTGGCTGGTGCTGGCGCAATCCTTCTTGTTCAGCGGGTTCGTCGCCGGGGGCAATATCCAGCCGCCAGGGTTTGGCCTTGCCGTGGAAGCCATCGTGACCTCGGTCGGCTTTTTCACCTGCCTTTGGGTTCGCGCCGGAGTGAATGCTGCGCTAGCCGCCATGTCCCGTGCAAAACTCGCGCGTCAGGTTCACATTGACTATCTGGAGAAGGAATTGAATGCCTACCTTCCGGCGGTGCAACTGGAAGACTGCGAGCATCGTCTGGGGAATATGCCCGCCGAGCGCATCCCGACGCTGTTGCTCTCGGCATGGATCGCCCTGTTTGGGTTGCTCTGTTGGCGGGCGGTGTATTTTCTGCTGCCGCTTGTGCATACACCGAGGTAGACGGCAGGCTTCGCGTAGGATCAGTGCGGGTGGGATTGGGTGCCCGTGGTCGGGCTGTCCGTCGGTGGTCGTGGCGCTGTTGTCGCGCGGTTGTCGCGCGGTTGTGGCGGTCATTGTCGCGGTCGCTGTCGTTGTGGCTGTCGCTGTCGTGGTGGCGCAAGCTTTAGCAGTATATTTTTCAGCGGAGGTAGTTTCCGATGCGGCGATGGTTTCGACTGACAGCTTTCCGAGTGTGCGCATTCCTCACCGTGCTAAGCGCAATTCTGCTGACCTCGGCTCCGCCCTGGCTTTTTGCAGCCGATGCGGCGGCAATTGATAAGCCCAGCGGTCTCGACAAGGTTGCGGTGTACCAAGGCACTTGGAAACTGACTGTGGAGCACCTTGAGACACCATTCGGAAAAGCCAGTCATGAGGAAACCAATCTGCGCAACGATTGCTGGCGCAGTGCCGCGTTTTACGCCTGCAACCAGTTTGTGGACGGCGATAGCAAGGCGCTGCTGGTGTTCACTTACGACGCCAAGTCCGACGCCTTCCGCAGCCACATCACTCTGCCCGATGGAACGGACGCAGGGGGCGGCAAGCTACTGATTAAAGGCAACGTGTGGACCTTCCCGTGGGAGAGCACCGAGAACGGCAAGACCACACATTTTCGTATTCTGAACACCTTTACCAGCAATGATGCCATCGAGTTCCGCCAGGAGTACTCTACCGACGGCGAGCACTGGACGGTAATGGCGCGTGGGAGCGAGACGCGGGTGGAGTAGGGGCGGACACCAAAGCCACTACCTGCGCTCAACGCCGGTATTTGTTGAGGCGGCACGCGTTGGCAGGAAGGCCAAAATTAGATCACGGTTGGCAAGCACCACCTTGCCATCCATGCGAATCAATCTCTTTTTGACCAGCTCATTGAGGTCGCGGGAGAGGGTCTTCGCAGTCTTGACGGCGTAGTCGCGAGCGACTGGCCCGCTGAGGTCGCGCAGGCGCTCTACGGGAACTCCTGGTAAGTTCTGGACCTCAGAAAGGGTAAGCACCAGGCGAAGCCTTCGGTGATCGGCTTCTGTCTTTTTGGCTACAAATGCCTCGTTCACGTAGTCCTTCCAGGCGATCTCGTGCTGAAGCACTCGAATTCTCGATATCTGCTCCCGCAAACCTTCCCTTAGTCCACGTACGGCATAGGCTATAAACTCGACCACATCTCCGCCGGACTTGCTCGCACGGTCCAACTGTCGGTAGTACTCCTCGCGTGTCTGGTTGTAGTGATTGCTCAGCAGCTGTGCTGTGGGGGAAGGGAATCCTGACGCGAGCAGTATCTGGGTCTCCACGAGGCGCGCGGTTCGCCCATTGCCGTCCCCAAACGGGTGAATCCATGCTAGGTAGAGATGCGCGAGAGCAGCCTTGATGATCGCTCCCACGGGTCCCCATACAGCAGGAAAATTCATCCCATTCAGCCAGTCACAAAGGCGGTCCAGCAAGTACGCACAATCTTCGGCGGGCGCTCCTCGGTAACGCGCGCGATCCACGCCGACAGAGTGATCCCTAATTTGACCCGCGACCGCGCGATCATTGTCCAACTTCAACTGGTCGAGGACCCAAAGGTTTAGCGTCTCGATTCGAGAGCGAGAAAGGGGGGGAATATGCCCGTCCCCGATCTCGTTGAGGAGGTTATTGCAGGCAGTAATGATGTTCTCGACTTCCTGCCTTTGGTAGTCCGCGCCCGTTGTGGAGGGGATGTCGCGATCAACCTGCTCACGAACCTGGTCCTCCGTTAGCGTGTTTCCTTCGATGGCGGTGGTCGCCGCAACTCCCTTCGCCAAATATACCGAATGCAACTCACGGTCAAGATCAGGCCGAAGTGGAACCCCCGCGACATGTTCACATTTGGAGGAACACTCTCCAAGCTCAATCCACAAATCCGCAGAAAACTTTCGCAGATTAAGCGTGAACTTGATCCAAGGATGTGTCCGCTCATATGTCCTTTCCATGTTATTGATAATACATGCTATTAACCGATTTCTCAACTTTCTGTTGTCCACCTGAGTGTCCAGATCAGTGTCCGGGCTGATGTCCGGAGCAAGTTTCCATCTTCCACCTGGTTGCTGCGGCTTCAAGTCGGCCCTTTCAGGCGAAATATTTGCGAACATCGCCGCGCGGCACTACAATCGGCCCTGTGACTCATCCTTTTCATACTGAGGCCACACAGCCCGCGCAGGCTTCCGTAGAGAACGCGGCGCCCGGCGCGCCGACCCCGGCGTCCGCAGCGTCCGCGGCCCAGTTCCCTGTCCCGGAGTCGCTGGCATGGGCGCATCCCCTGGTGGCGGAGTGGTTTGTGGGGCGCTTTGGCACGCCCACCGAGCCGCAGGAGCAAGGCTGGCCCCACATACTCGCCGGGCGAACCACGCTCATCGCTGCCCCTACCGGCTCAGGCAAAACGCTTTCGGCCTTTCTCGCCTGCATTGACGGACTGGTGCGCAAGGCACTAAACGGCGAGCTTACCGACCGCACCGAAGTGCTGTATATTTCTCCGCTCAAGGCGCTCAGCAACGACATCCAGAAGAATCTTGAAGGGCCGCTCGGCGAGATACAGGCCATGGCTGGCGAACGCGGCCTGCTGATGGCGGAGATTCGCACCGCCGTCCGAACCGGCGACACGCTGGCTGCCGAGCGTCGGCTGATGCTCAAACGTCCGCCACACATTCTCGTCACGACTCCCGAGTCTCTCTACATTCTGCTGACGGCGGAAAAATCGCGCGCGATTCTGCGCAGCGTACAGACGGTGATCGTGGACGAAATTCACGCCGTGGCCGATGACAAACGGGGCTCGCATCTTTCCCTGAGTCTAGAGCGGCTGGACGCACTGATTACTGCCGATGGCGACGGCGCGGTGGCGAATTCCGAGCTGTTCCGGCTCAGCGGACTGGAGCGGCGTCCGCGCCCGGTTCGCATTGGGCTTTCAGCTACCCAAAAGCCCATTGAGGAGGTTGCCGCGTTTTTGGCGGGCACGGGCCGCGACACCGCCGAGCAACCTGTGATTGTGGATGTTGGGCACCGCCGCCAGCTTGACCTAGCGGTGGAAGTTCCCGGCAGCGAACTGGGGCCGGTCGCCTCTAACCAGATGTGGGATGAGCTTTATGACCGTCTGGCCGAACTGGTTCGGGAACATCGGTCCACGATTGTGTTTGTAAACACGCGGCGTCTGGCAGAACGCATCGCCATGCACCTCGCCGTGCGACTTGGCAAAGACAACGTCGCTTCGCATCACGGCAGCCTGTCACGCAAGCTGCGCTTTGCGGCAGAGAGCCGCCTGAAGAATGGCGAAGTCGCCGTTCTGGTGGCCACGGCATCGCTCGAACTGGGGATTGACGTGGGCACGATTGACCTAGTGTGCCAGATCAATTCGCCGCGCGCCATCGCGGTCGCGTTGCAACGGGTAGGCCGCGCCGGCCACTGGCGCGGCGCGATTCCAAAGGGCCGATTGTTCGCCACCACGCGCGATGACCTGATCGAATGCGCGGCACTGGTTCGCGCGATTCAGCAGGGCGACCTTGATCGCCTTATCATTCCGGATTCGCCGCTTGATGTGCTGGCGCAGCAGATTGTCGCCTTGTGCGCGGCGGTGCCCAAGGATAGCGAGTGGCGCGAAGGAGATGTGTATCAACTGGTCTGTCGGGCCTATCCCTACCGGAATTTGACGCGCGAAAAATTCGAGCGCCTGCTGGAGATGCTCAGCGAAGGCATCGCCTCGCAGCGCGGACGTTATGGTGCTTACCTACATCGCGACCGGGTCAACGGAATACTGCGTGCGCGGCGCGGTAGTCGCATGGCCGCCATCCTGTCCGGCGGTGCCATCCCAGAGCTTGGATTGTTCAACGTGGTCGCCGAGCCTGACGGCCAGATCATCGGCACCGTGGACGAAGACTTTGCCATAGACAGCAGCGCGGGCGACATCATGCTGCTGGGCAACACAAGTTGGCTGATTCGCGGCGTAGAAACTAAAAATGGGCGGGTGCGAGTGGAGGACGCTCATGGAGCTGCACCCACTGTCCCGTTCTGGCGCGGCGAAGCACCTGCGCGCACCGCTGAGCTTTCCGCCTATGTGGGTGAGGTGAGGCAGAAGATCAGCGACATGCTGCCGGGTATTTCTCCAATGCCGTCGCATACCTTTGGGCGGACGAATCCGCAGGCAAACCCCAAGCTTGCTGCTTGTGTGGCGTGGCTGAAAGCCGAGTGCGGACTCGACGATTCCGGTGCGGAGCAGGCCATTGCCTATATGCTGGAAGGCCGCGCGGTGCTGGGCGAAGTACCTACGCAAACCACGATTATTGCCGAGCGTTTTTTTGATGAAGGCGGCGGCATGCAATTGGTGCTTCACGCTCCGTTCGGCGGCCGCATTAACAAAGCCTGGGGATTGGCCCTGCGCAAGCGCTTCTGCCGGGGCTTCAACTTCGAGTTACAAGCTGCCGCCACGGATAACGGCCTGAACATCGCGCTCGCAGAACAGCACAGCTTTCCGCTCGACGACGTATTTCGCTTCTTGCACCCCGACACTGCGGGCGAACTGTTGCAACAAGCGGCCCTGCCGTCACCCATTTTCAAGACGCGCTGGAAGTGGGATGCGCAGCGCGCGCTGGCGCTGCAACGCTTTTCGGGCGGTAAAAAAGTCCCCCCGCAGATTATGCGCATGCGCAGCGACGATCTGCTCGCGTCCGTCTTTCCCGATGTGCAGGCGTGCCCGGAAAACCTCGTCGGCGACATTGAAATTCCCGATCACCCTTTGATTGAAGAGGTGATGAAAGATGTAATGACTGAGGCCATGGACGTACACGGCCTAGAAGAGTTGTTGCGCGGCATTGCCAATGGGCGTATCCGATGCATTGCAGTGGATACGCCTGTTCCTTCGCAATTCTCACATGAGATTTTGAATGCGAATCCGTACGCATTCCTGGACGATGCGCCGCTGGAGGAGCGGCGCGCCCGTGCGGTGCAGATGCGGCGCACGTTACCCGCATCGGTATTGGAAGAGGTTGGTCAACTGGATAATGCAGCGATCGCGCAGGTTCAAGCCGAGGCGTGGCCAGACGTTCGTGATGCGGATGAACTGCACGACGCGTTGCACACACTGATCGCGCTGCCGGAGGAGTGCGCGCAAGATGCTTCCCCCTGGATGAAGAGCAGTGACGTGCCTGACGAGGGGTTTCGGGCCGCGCCGCAACCCTGGTCATTGTGGCTGGAACGGCTGATGATGCAGGGCCGGGCTGCGGTGGCTGACGTCTGCCCTGACCCTAACCGCAGCGGCGGCCGACCCCACAGATTCTGGGTCGCCACCGAACGGCTACGCCACTTTCGTAAGCTGTACCCGGATGCCACGTTCGCCACACTGCCCGCAGAGCTTCCGGGTGATGCCGTGTCGCGTGAGGACGCGGCACTAGTGCTGGTGCAGGGCTGGCTGGGACACAGCGGCCCCGTCTCCTGCGAAGGGCTTGGAACGCGATTGGCATTGCCGCCCGAGTCGATCGACCAGGCGATGCTGCGCCAGGAGATGAAGGGCGCGGTACTGCGCGGCAAATTCACAAATTCCCCGGACAGCATACGGATCGAATCGCCCTATGCCGCAACCGAATGGTGTGAGCGGCGCCTGCTGGCGCGTATTCACAGATTGACGATCGGGGCTCTGCGCAAACAGGTGGAGCCGGTGACAGCAGCCCGCTTCATGCAGTGGCTGTTACGCTGGCAGCACATCGCACCCGGCTCGCAGATGGCCGGGGAACGCGGCCTGCTGGAAGTCCTGCGGCAGTTGCAGGGATTTGAAATTCCCGCCAATGCCTGGGAGCGGCAAATCCTCAGCCGCCGGGTTCGGGACTACGAGCCCGCATTCCTTGATCAGCTTTGTCTCTCTGGGGTTGCCGGGTGGGGACGCTTATCCCCGCATCCCGCGACTGTGGACCCTGCCGAAGGCCGGCGGCGGATCATTCCAACCAGCGTTGCACCCATTACGTTCTTTCTGCGAGCCGAGTCGGACTGGATGGCTCCGCGCCATCCTGCTTCAGACTCAGCGTCGGCAGGTTCGGGCTGCCTGAGCCCCCATGCCAGCGCGGTGATGGAGATGCTCAAAGCGCGGGGAGCATCGTTTTTCCCGGACATTGTGAAAGGCACGCAAAAATTGAAAGCCGAGGTGGAATCTGCTTTGTGGGAACTGGCTGCCGCAGGCATTGTGACCGCAGACGGCTTTGACAACCTGCGTTCGCTGATAGACCCGAAACGCCGAGCCGGGCCCGGCAACCCCAAGGCTCCCCGCCCCCGTAACACTGCGGGGCGCTGGGCGCTGCTCTACGTGGATGAAGTGCCGGACAAACAACGCGCGCTCGAGGCCAGTTGCTGGATGCTGCTGCATCGCTACGGCGTCGTATTCCGCGACCTGCTGACCAGAGAAAGCTCGGTGCCCAAGTGGCGCGAGTTGCGGCTGGCTTTCCGCCGTCTGGAAGATCGCGGTGAAGTGCGGGGAGGGCGCTTTGTGGACGGATTCGGCGGCGAACAGTTCGCCCTTCCAGAGGCAGTCGAGTCGTTGAGGGCCTCTCGCCGCGAGCAGCCCAGCGGCGAAACCTTCATCCTCTCGGCTGCCGACCCGCTGAACCTGGTAGGCATTCTGGTGCCGGGTGAGCGCGTACCGGCTGTATCTGGACGCACCGTCAGTTATCGCGATGGGGTGGCGATTACCACCGAGCCGCAAGCGTTGAGCAATGTGGGGGATGAACCGGGTATTGCCAGCGCTGAAGCTGGCTGATGCAAAGATGCTGGCTGATGCAAAAATACGCCCGCGCCCCCTAGGGGTGGTGTAGAAATAGAAGCGCGGGCGACAAAGTTCGGCCGGGCAGACGAAGAGGCACTTGGAACGCCGAACAAACTCGATATGTGGTTCAACACTTTGTAGAACGACACTCTTACTTGAAACCCTGCTGCAGCCTCTTCAACCTCATCATTTCCCGCAAGGCTCTCCGCGCTTGGTCGGTTGAATTGTGTGAATTATGCCATTCGAGAGTTTGCTGGACTGTCTCCCAGAGATGCGGCGCCAATCCGCTCCATGCAACCCGGCAAACTCCCGAATTAACTTGTGTGAGAGCACTTGACATGCCAAACTAGGACTTCACCAGATGCGCACGCACCAGGCAGATCGTATGTAATTCATCGCAATAGACTTATGGGGGTCGCTGAAGGGCCGCAGGGAATCTCGAATCTGGTTCAGCCGCGAACTTTGAGGCGGCAGTTGACTATCCGTTCAGATAGGGGGCAATCCTTCTGGTGAGGGGTGGTGCATACGAGCAGGGATTCAGTCGTTTCGGCGCAAACGCGGCAAGGTGCGCTCGAGCTGGAGTTGTGTTAAACAGGTTGAGCAGTTATGGCGAACGGTTCACTAGCCCAGTTGATCTTCACCAGCGGTCCGCTCAAGGATCGTACGTTCTCGCTCGCCCCTGCGCTGGAGGAGCCATTCTCCATCGGGCGGGAGACTGTCAATACTCTCTCCATCCCAGACAAGGCAGTGTCAAAGATCCATTGCGCCATTGAATGGCGTGACGGCGAGTTCCACCTGACCGACCGGGACAGCCGTAACGGTACCCGTGTGCAGGATCGCGTGGTACAGAACTGCGTCTTACGCCATGGTGATCAAATCACCATCGGTGCCTCTACCCTCGTGTTTGCCGATGCCCCACTGGCCAGGATGGAGGATGGAGTCTTCTTCGAAGAACTGGAAGAGGAAGAAGATGCGGAGCGGAATACGGTAGTGCTGCATCCCACCGAGACTGTCTACCTTCAGCCGGATCAACTCGCCACGCAGTTGCCCTCGGATTCGAGTGTGGCGCGCAACCTCAGTCTGCTGCTTCAAGCCAGCCAGGCGGTGCATTCCATTCGTGATCCGCGCGACCTGCAGGAGCAGATGCTGACCCTGCTGTTCGAGGCCACTCCGGCGGAACGGGGAGCGATTCTGTTGTGTGGTGCCGAGCCCGGCAGGTTTGTCTCTACCTGCTCCCGCTACCGCACCCTCAGCGACAAGCGCCCGGTTGGCGTAAGCAAGACCATCACCAGCCGCGTCCTGCAAAGCGGCCATTCCATCATGTCGGGCGACCCGCTGCAAGATGCCGTACTGCCATCAGAAAGCATGGTGGTCTCAGAAGTACGGTCATTCCTGTGCGTGCCCTTGTCACTGCACGACCGCCTTATAGGGTGCATTTATTTGGATACCCGCAATGCACTGCTGGGCTTTACCGGTGAGCACCTGCAAGTGGTGACGGCATTCGCGGGCATCTCCGCTGTTGCACTGGATAACGCCCGCCGCTTGAGCTGGCTGGAGCAGGAAAACGAACGACTCTCGCAAGAGGTGAACCTCGACTACGGGCTGGTGGGCAACAGCGCACCTGTGCGTGACGCTTTGCACGTGATTCGCAAAGTTGCTTCCGCAGATGCCACCACTGTGCTGATTCTTGGGGAAAGCGGCACCGGTAAAGAGCTGGCGGCGCGGGCCATCCATCGGCTCAGCGCGCGGGCAAGTAAGCCGTTTGCCGCCATCAACTGCGCCGCGCTTCCAGAGAGTTTGATTGAAAGCGAGCTTTTCGGGCACGTGAAAGGTGCTTTCAGCGGAGCGGTTGCCGAAAAGAAAGGCCGCTTTGAAGCGGCGGATGGTGGCGTGGTTTTTCTGGATGAGATTGGGGAAATGCCGTTGGCCGCTCAGGCAAAATTGCTTCGCGTGGTGCAAGAACGCGAAATCATTCGGGTCGGCGGCACCAAGACCATTCCTGTCAATGTGCGCATCATCGCGGCCACGAATCGCAATCTGGAAGAGCAGGCGCGGGCGAAGAATTTTCGCGAAGACTTGTTTCACCGGCTGAACGTGGTGAACGTCACCATGCCGCCCTTGCGCGAGCGCCGCGACGATATTGCGGCGCTCGCCGAACACTTCGTGGGCAAGCACGCGCGCAAGAGCAACCTGCCACCGCGCCCCATTACTCCAGAAGCCATGGCGCTGCTTACCAACTATGACTGGCCGGGGAACGTCCGTGAGTTGGAAAATGTCATTGAGCGTGCGCTGGTGCTGGGCTCGCCGGAAGCCATCTTCGCCGATGACTTGCCAGAAAGTATTTTGGAAGGTGTATCCACCGCGCCCAATGGCTCGCTGCTGCATTTTCATGCTGCCGTAAAGGAAACGAAAAAATCGCTGATCAATGAAGCGCTTGAAAAAGCGGGCGGCGTGTACACCGAAGCTGCCAAGCTACTCGGCCTGCACCCGAACTATCTTCATCGTCTGATCAAAAATTTGGGCATTAAAGATGGCAGCAAGACGACACCAGTATCGGGGAAGAAGTAACAGTCAGCTTAGTAACTCCCTGCCAAGTACTGCTCGGCTTAGTGTCAACAGTTCGCTTCCTCACTTTGTGACACTTGTTACGGCAACTTCAGCGTCAGCAATTGCGCGGGATCAAGGTACACTCCCTGCCAACGCACCCCCATATGCAAGTGCGGGCCGGTCGCTCGCCCGGTGGCCCCACTCAAGCCGACCACCTCACCGAGTTGGACGCTCTGCCCTGCTTTTACTTTCAACTCCGACAAGTGCATGTAAATTGTCAACAGTCCTTCGCCGTGGTCAATCGCCACGCAGTTGCCCTCAAAAAACAAGCTGCGCGCCAAAACCACCTTGCCACCATTGGCTGCGTGCACAGGCGTCCCGGTCGCAGCGTGAAAGTCGAGTCCCTGGTGCTGGCTTTGTAATTCGCCATTGAACACCCGGCGCGTACCAAAGCCGTCTGACGCGGTGTTGGGGATGGGTGCCACAAAACTTCCTTGCCATAACCGCAGCGGGGTATCGGGGCCGTGATCGGCGCGTTCGAAAACTTCGTGCTTCAGCTTTTGATCTTCCGCAATGCGCTTCTGTGTAGTCTCGTCTGGTTGGGTGAACTCTTTGGCCACCTTGAGTTCCACCGTCGTATAGTGGCTGGCCTCGACGCGAACTATTTCACTCCCGGAGACCTCGGTTCCCTTGGCGTCTTTACCCGTTAGCTTGAGCGTGTAACTGCCAACCGGGGTATCCAAAGCTACGCCGGCGAATGCGAACCAGATGGTGGGCGAATTCTTTGAAAAGCCCTTCGACGCACCGGTACCCGCGCCCGGCTTCGGGTTTTCTTCGGCAAAGTAGATGCGCTTCCCCATCCACTCGCCTGAAAGAGCCACCAGTCTTGCAGTCGCTTTCACTTGGATAAGTATGGGGGAGCCTTGCGCAAGGCGCGCGGGGAGAATGGAGGTAGAAAGCTGGGCACACACCACCGGCGACGCAAGGCCAAGGATCAGCGCCGCCGTCAAAAGAACTACTCTATGCATCTGTTGATGATATATGCAGCAAAACGCAGCGCAAACACACTTGCACAAACGGCGGGCGCTGCCGCCCCGCACGCTCTTACTGGAGTGATTTTTTCAACGCGTCCACACCCGCTTGTGCGATGGCTTCATCCACCGGCGAATCGGCACCGCTGGCTGCCACGCCGCCGACCAACTCTTCGCCGATCTTGATGGGAACACCGCCCTGTGCCGGAAAGTAAGCAGGAAAAACCACGGGGCCGGAGTTGCCGTCCTTGATCCACTCACCAGCATTTTTCGAAGGCATCCCGTAAAGCGCAGCGAATCGCGCCTTGCCGCGGGCAAATTCCACCGTGTTAATAGACTGGCCATCGCCCTTTTCCAAAAAAATCGTCGCGCCGCCATCGTCCACAATCATGATTGTGACTTTCACGTGGCGCGCCGTGGCTTCGGCCTCCATCGCCGACACAATCGTCTTTATTGCCGCTAAGTCTAGATAGCGCTTGGCAGGAAGTGCTCGCGGCGAAGCCGCTGGCTGCTGCGCTGCCGCTGCGGCGAGCAGTCCAAGGATGCAAAAAATAGTTCGAATTTTGATCATAGTGGAGAAGTCTAGCATTACGGACGGGTGCGCTACGGACGATTTCTTGCTCCTGGCTCCTCTCGTTGATTCGATCAAGCCTTCCTCTTTAATGGCAGCAGCCACGCCGATCAAACGCAACGTTGTGGTGCACGGTAGGCACAGAACCAGCGGCTACTAGGGCCCGCTCACGCAGTAACATTGTTACGCCCAGTTTCTAAAGAACAAGCTCTGCTTGGCAATTGGCTCGGTTCTATCCTTCAGTCCCGCCATCTGGGTCTGGCTGAGTGGAGTAAAGTCGCGTGCTAGTTGCACGTTTTCTTCCAACTGCGAGACAGTGTCGCACCCGATGATCACCGTGCTTACTGGCAAGCTCAGCGTGAAGTACATCGCCTCTTGCATGGCCAGCACGCCCGGTTTGGTGGCGGGATGGCTCCATCCGGAATCGTGGCTCTTATCAGGATGGTAGGAAGCCAGCAGGCGACCGCGCGCCGGAATTTTCATACCGATGATGCCCATATTGCGCTCGACAGCCATGGGTAGCAGTTGCTCTTGAAAGCTGCGGTGGTGAGCGTCGGCCGCGTTGACGGCCATCAGTATCTGGTCGAAGTTAAAGCGGCGCAGACACTCCATCAGCACGCCCGGGTCAGAGTGGCCGGTGATGCCGAGATAGCGCACCATCTTCTGCTCACGCGCCTGCAGCAGCGCTTCCATCGCGCCACCTTTGCCGAATATCTGCTCGACTTCTTCCATGCGGTCAATGTGGTGCAACTGCCACGCGTCAATATGGTCGGTGTTCAGCAGCTTGAGCGACTTTTCCAGCAGCTTCAACGACCCGTCGCGAGTGCGGTCGTCTGTCTTGCTGGCAAGGTAAGCCTGAGAGCGGCGGCGCTTCATCACTGCACCAATATATTGGTGGCTCCACATATCGTCGTGCCCGCCATATTGCGCAGCGGTGTCAATGTAGTTCACGCCCAGGTCGAGTGCGCGCTCCACGATGGGCACGGCCACATCGGCGTTGTTGGCCTGCTCAATCGCCGCCTGTCCGCCCAGGCTGAAGATGCCGACGCGATGCCCCGTCTTACCCAAATTGCGCGTCGGCATGGCCGCAGCGGTAGCCGGATTGTATGGAATCGGGTGGGCGTCAGCAGCACTCGGGGCAGCGCTTGCGGCGGCGTTGGCAGCGACGCTGGCCGCGTGCGCGGTCTCGCTCAGCATGCCTCCAGCGACGGCAGCAGCGGTGACGGCACCAGTGGTTTTCAAAAAATCGCGGCGGGAAGGAGAGGTAGATTTTTCTTGAGGTTTCTCGCTCATGCTAGTGCCCTCTGCCCCATATCTTAGCCCTGAGTGCTGCAGGTTTCAATCGCTCAAAAAAGTAAAGCCACCCTACCCAAATCTGGCCACTAGCAAGGTCAGATCATCCTGTAGCGGCGTGGAGCCGATGAAGTGCCGCACTGCACCGACGATGGCCGCGCGAATCGCCTCCGGCTCACAGGCAGCGCCAGCAACGCCGGGTGAGGCGACTTGCGCCAGCAGAGCCCGCAACCGCTCTTCGCCAAATTCCTCAGCCGACGCATTCGCCGCCTCAATCACGCCATCGCTGTACATCACCAGCACGTCACCGGGCAGCAATTGGCAACTCGCCTGCGTGTAGGTAGCGTCGGGCAGCAGGCCCAGCACTGGCCCGCCAGCATTGGGCTCGTCGGCATCTAACTCGTCGAGTGCGCTCACTCTGGTGCCCTTACGCAGCAGCAGCGGCGGGCAATGCCCGGCATTCACAAAATGTAACCGCTGTGCCGACGGGTCGTAGTAACACCAGCACATGCTGGCATAGCGTTCGCTCGATGCATGTTCACACAACAGCCGGTTTAAGCTGGAGGATTCGCGCTCATGCTGGGCCGCCGATGTTGCCCACGCGCTCGAACGCACTGCTCCGTGAATCACGCCAACGATCAGCGCAGCAGGCACGCCTTTGCCGGAGACATCACCCAGCACCAGCGCCAGTCCGTTGCCGTTTACGGGAAAAGCGTCGAAGAAATCGCCGCCGACTTCCTCGGCGGGACGATACTCCGTGGCCAGCAACACCCCGGCAGCGATATGCGGGAGAGAGGGCAACAATGCAGCCTGTACCTCATGTGCAACTGCCAATTGCGCTTCCAAGCGCTTACCACGCGCGTAAGAACGGAAGCCGAATCCGGCGATGACGACCGTCGTAAGCAGCGCCAACGCGCCGGCGCAGTTGATAATCAGATTCGTCCACTGCGGAGCCAGAATGCTTTGGTCGGAGGAAACCAGTGGCAACGCCGCTTCCACAATCATCACTGAGCGGGGACCGGGGGGGGGCGGCAGCGGCTGGCCGTTAGGGTTGAACACGATCGGCGCGCCCACCAGCCCCGGCATATACACAGGAAACGCTTCCACCACCGCATCACCGATAGGGGTATTCACCGCCTTGAACAGCGGCTCGTGCAGACGAAAGTGTGCGCCTTCTTCCTCTTTTGTGAAAGAGCGCTCGGGTGGGTTTCCGTAGCGCTCATAGATCTTACCCTGCGAATCCCGGATTTCCACCCACTGCGGATGGTCCGCCGACAAACCTTTCATCAGCAGCGGTAAGCGCTCGTCGCCTTGCTTCCAGTTGTTACGCAACTCCTGCTCAAAAGCCGCCATGCGCAGGCTAGTCTGGTGGCGAACCTGTTGCGAAATCAGCAGCCGCGAAACAAAGCGATAGTCGCGGATGGAGTTGGCTAACAGCGATAACGCAACAACCGCTCCAGCCACCAGCCACGCGATCACCCAGCGATAACTGCGCGAGGAGTTAGCGAGTTTTGATCCCTCAACCATAGCAACACGATTCGATGCAGTACAAAGTAAGACGCAACCCACCCAGCGCTGGCTTACACCTCACCTGCAAGCAGGGGCGTGCGGGCGCTAGGCCTGCCCCAGCACCAGACGATCCACCCGGCGGCTCACGTCGCGCAGGTACGCTTCATCGCCGCCATCCAATTCCACAATCACACTATCTGCGTAACCAATCTCGGTGAGTGCCTGCCGCACCGCAGCCCAATCCACATCGCCGTCACCAAGATTGACCCAGGCATACCCGTCCTGCTTGCGCTTAAAGTCTTTCAAGTGCATCTTCACGATGCTGTTACCGAGAGTGCGAATCCAGTCCTGCGGGTAGCCGTATAGCACCACATTGCCAACATCAAACCACGCCTTGACCCACGCGCTCTTGAATTCGCTGATATATGTCGCCATCTCGAGCGGGCTGAGCAAAAACTTATTCCACACTTCTTCAATTCCGATGTTGACCTTCAACTGTTCGGCAAGCGGCAGCAAACTACGGATGGCCTTTTGCGAGCGCGTCCACGCATCGCGATACGACGTCTGTGGATTCAGCACGGCGGGCACCAGCAAGACGGTATCCGAACCCCAAAGCTTTGCATTGTGCAGGGAGGTGCGCATTCCGGACAAACTTTTCTCCACCACTGTCGGGTCTGCCGAAGACAGAGGAAACTCCCAGTGGGCCAGATTCATCACCGAGTCAATGCGTACGCCGGACGCGGCCGCTGCTTGTTTCATCTCTTCAGCAAGGCGTTCATCCGGGGTGGTCGGTGCCTGCACCACGTCAAAGCCCACCTCACGCGCCAGTTTAAAGCGGTCGGTGACGCTCATCGTCTCCGGCAGCATAGTGTACACCAGACCCTTTTTCATCTTCGCGGAAGCGCGAAAGTTGGAAGCTGGCTTGGCTGCAGCAGGTGCGCCACCTGCGGCGCTCGAAGCCGCCAGCGCAGAGTCGGCCAACAAGCTTGCGCCGAACCCCGCCGCGCAAGCAGTGGTGATGGTTGAACCCAGAAACTCACGACGGGATGTCCGACGCATGTACACACCTCAAAGCAAATTTTTCGCCCACCGCAGCTGCAACCGCCAAACCCATTCTGCGCCTTACACCAACTTGGTCAGGTCAAGCTTGGGATCCCAAACTTCATGCGACTTCAGCATCTGCTCCCACGTCACTTCGTGGCCGGAGTACGCCGCCATTCGCGCCAGGATACACGTCATAGCAGACTCCGCCCCTTGTGCTGCCTGATTGTGGAACTTGCCGCTGGTGATGCTTTCTAGGAAGTTCTTTTTCTTCTCAGGGTCGGCCAGCGCCAGATTGTCACTAAAGCTGCCAGTCACCGAAAATGCTCCAGATTTATCCGGTGGCGGTGCCGCACTGTACTGCCACGGCTCTTCTCCCCAAATACCGAGCGGGCCAGCATACGGAGACTGCGAGGTCCCCTTGGTGCCGAAAAAGCGTTCCGTTACGTCCCAGAAGCCCTTGGCAAACTGCGTCGAACTGAAGGTAACGTCCACGCCATCGGCGTACTGGAAGATGACATTGTAATTGCCATACGCATCGCCGTCGCCATCGGGACGCCCCGCGCGTCCGCCCGCCGCAGAGGCTTTCAACGGATGGCCCTGCAGAATCCAGTTGCAGATATCAATGGCATGAATATTCTGTTCAACAATAATGTCGCCAGAAAGAGCGCGGTCATACACCCAATTGCGCAAACGACGTTCTGCGGGAGACTTGAATTGGCGATCCTGCGTCTTGATATACCCCGCCAGATAGTGCGCCTCGCCGCACACGATCTTGCCTATCGCGCCATTGTGAATGCGCTTCACCATCTCTACGAATGGGGGGCAGTCGCGAATCTGGAAGCCCACATCGAGACTGAGCTTGCCCTCGGCACGCTTACCAATCTCAATCACCTTCTTGGCTCCGGGTACGTCCACTGCAACCGGCTTCTCCACATAGACGTGTTTGCCCGCCGCCACCACCGCCTCCAAGTGCTGCGGGTGGAAGTAAGGCGGCGTGGCAATCACAATGGCGTCCACTTCCTGCGACGCCGCGATCTTCTGGAACGCATCTGGCCCGCTGAAAATCTGTGCTGCGTCTATAGCACCGTAGCCCTTCTCCTGCTGCACCTTGTCGAAGACCGCCCGGGCCTTTTCAAGCTGGTCTGGAAACAAGTCGGCGAGCGCGACCACGCGGGCGTTACCTGCTTCGATCAGGTTGGTGGCATCTTCCGTACCGCGGCCACCACTACCCAACAGTCCCACCCGAATCGCCGAGTTGGCGGCACTGCCCCACACCAACCCCGGCCTGATGAACATGGCGCTGGCTGCGACTGCTGTGCTGCCGATAAACTGCCGCCGATCTACCTTCGCCGAGGATTCCGGTTTGCTTTCTCCATCTGTTGACATGCGTCCTCCCACTTTACAAACCCTGTTACAACGACTCTATTTGGTGAAGCCGCGCCAAGAGTTACGGGCACGACTATGGAGTAACACTCTTCTTCACCTTGGCCTCAGAGACTTTCAGCAGCACGACTCCGTGTTCCGGTACGTCGGCGGAGTAGGATTTGCTGATCGGCATCAGGTCTTTGTGTTCCCACAGGTCGCGCAGTGCGGCCGTGCCCGTCACCCCAATCACGCCAAAGGGCAGTGTCATCCGGATACTACCGCTACCGCGATTGAATAGAGCCACCGCATGGCTGCCATCGGCCAGCGGACGCGCCCAAATCTCCAGTGGACCTTCATGCCACACCCGGCGACCTTGTTTGCCGAGCTTGTCCTGATTCACCGCAATCACCTCGCGATTGGTGAGCATATCGTGGGTCTCGGCGTTCATCGAGCGCAGGTCGTTACCCGCCAGCAGCGGTGCGGCCAGAATCGCCCACAGGGCCATGTGGGTGCGGTATTCATCCTTCTTCATGCCGCCGTTGCCCACTTCCAGCATGTCAGGGTCATTCCAGTGGCCGGGCTTGGAGAACCGTTCCAGCCCATCCTGACTGAATCCAATGCTGCTCATGCTATCCCAGTTGTCGCTGATGTCGCCGGTCGTCCGCCACGAGTTGCCAGTCTTTGCGCCCCAGCGCCACGGGGCCTTCACGCCCCAGTTGCACAAACTGAATACGATGGGGTGGCTGGCCGCAGCAATCGCGTCGCGGAACTTGACGTATTGCACTTCCGGGTCAAGCCCTTCGGCGTAACACCAGTCAATCTTCACGTAGTCCACGCCCCAAGCGGCATAGGTATCAATATCTTGCTTTTCGTGGTCGTAACTGCCGGGCCGCTTCTGGCAGGTGTAGTGCCCGGCGTCGGTGTAAATGCCGAGCTTCAGCCCTTTGCCGTGCACATAGTCGGCGAGTGCCTTAATGCCTGAAGGAAAGTGGCTATCCACGACGATGCTGCCGTCTGCGGCGCGATCCACCTGCCAGCAGTCGTCAATGTTCACGTACTGGTAGCCAGCGTCTTTCATGCCATTGGTAACCATGGCGTCGGCGGTCTCTCGAATGAGTTGCTCGTTCACGTTGCAGGCAAACTTGTTCCAACTGTTCCAACCCATGGGTGGGGTCTGCGCCAAAGCTACGTGGGAGGTTTGTTTGCCCATCGGCCTGGTGCTGGCGGGGGCGGCGGACACGGTCGAAACCAGTGCAACAACTACCAAAATCCATATTGCCAGACGAAATTTCATGATTCCTCCCAAATGTGCCGGTGGCGGCAAAAAAGAATTGCCTTCACTGAACTGGGTACGAAGTTCTTCGCCCCAGTGGGCAAGTATTCTGTGTAATTACCGCTAGCGCTGCGCCTTAGCGGTTGACTTAATCCGCTCAAGATTGTACAACAACGGGACGCGTCAGTTAACCGCTTTCGTATGGGGAATCATAGATTTTGGCACCCTTCTCCAGCGAACCGATAACGTACCGTTGAGTCCGAGAGGCCTGAATGCATCCGCAACCGCACTGGATTGACTACCTAATCCTTTTGGTTTATCTAGGCTTTGTCCTCGGCATCGGCTTCGTCCTTAAGAAGCAGATGAAGACCAGCGCCGACTTCTTCCTTTCCGGTCGTTCCATTCCGGCATGGATTACCGGTCTGGCATTTCTCTCCGCCAATCTGGGAGCCCAAGAGGTCATCGGCATGGGCGCCAGCGGTGCCAAGTATGGCATCATGACCTCGCACTTTTACTGGGTCGGCGCGGTCCCCGCCATGGTTTTTGTGGGTGTCTTTATGATGCCCTTTTACTACGGTTCGCGCGCCCGCTCCGTTCCCGAGTATTTGCGCTTGCGCTTTGACGAAAAGACCCGCGGCTTAAATGCTGTCTCGTTCGCCGTGATGACCGTGTTTTCCTCTGGCGTCTCCATGTATGCCATGGGCAAGCTTCTGCAACTGCTGCTGGGCTGGGACTTCAATCTCGCGATCGCGATTTCCGCGCTTGTGGTACTGGGCTATACGTTTCTGGGTGGGCTGACCTCCGCCATCTACAACGAGGTTTTGCAGTTCTTTCTGATTGTGGTGGGCTTCATCCCTTTGGTTTATCTCGGCTTGCGCGATGTGGGCGGATGGGACGGCCTGAAGGCGCGCCTGAACGATGACACTCTGGTGCACTCCTGGAAATACATGGGGAGCGCACACGCCAACCCGATGGGCGTCGAGTGGTTCGGCCTCGCCATGGGCCTAGGCTTTGTGCTGTCGTTTGGCTACTGGTGCACCGACTTTCTGGTGATTCAGCGGGCCATGGCGGCGAACTCCATGACCTCGGCTCGCCGCACTCCCTTGATCGCCGCCTTCCCCAAGATGGTCTTCCCGTTTCTGGTGATTCTGCCCGGCATGATTGCCGGCGTGGTTGCGGCTCACACCTCTGCAGCACCGATGGCGGTAACCGCTTCTGCCACTGCGGGAGTGATTCCCGAGTCGGGCGGCAAGGGCATTATCCCGCCCAAGCTCGATAGCGATGGCAACCCCATGGTTAAGAACGGGGCCACTGTTCTCGACTACGATCTGGCAACGCCAATGATGCTGGTGCGCTACTTCCCTTCGGGCTTGCTGGGACTCGGTTTGTGCGCGCTGATGGCGTCGTTTATGTCTGGCATGGCTGGCAACACCACCGCTTTCAATACGGTGTGGACCTATGACATTTATCAGAGCTACATCAACAAACATGCCAGCGACCAGCACCTGTTGTGGATGGGCCGGATTTCCACCGTCGGGGGACTGCTAATTGCCGTGGCAGCGGCCTATCTGGCTCGGCAGTTCAACAACATCATGGATGTGTTGCAACTGGTATTTGCGTTCGTAAACGCTCCGCTGTTTGCTACCTTCTTACTGGGTATGTTTTGGAAGCGTGCGACTGGCCATGGGGCATTTTTCGGCTTGTTGAGCGGCACCATTGCAGCCGCCGTGCATCACGGGCTTACCATTCCGATTGGCTCGGCGATTGGCATCAAGGGCGGCTATCTTGGCATGGTGATCCATGAATATCCGAGCGAAATGGCGCAGAACTTCTGGACTGCCATCTTCGCCTGGTCCACATGCATGCTGGTGACCATCTTTATTTCGTTGTTCACCAAGGCACCCACCCGTGAGTCTCTGGAAGGCTTGGTGTACGGCATGACCAATCTGCCCAAAGACGAAGAGACGGTGTGGTATCAGCGTCCCACTTCGCTGGCGATAGTAGTGCTGGTGTTGCTCGTAGGTTTCAATCTAATTTTTTGGTAAAGCACGGCAACAAACGTCGCCAGTGGATATGGCAGGAGCACACACATGGGATTTGATATTCGACTACCAATCGGCCTGATGTTCGGCACCTTCGGTATGCTGCTCACGGTGTATGGCTTCGCCACCAGTGGAAGTGAAGACTACGTCGTCCACTCGTTGGGTATCAACATCAATTTGTGGTGGGGTCTGGCGTTGCTGGTTTTTGGTGCCGTGATGCTGGCACTTTCGTGGAACGCGCGCCGCTCGTAACTGCCGGGTGATTTCTATGCGCTGGCATGGTTCGGCGCGGTCCTGGTGTTCAACGTTTCATCGTCTTTATGGAAACCTTACGGCTGGCCAATTCGGAGGAGCAACTGGACGCCCTGCAGAAGGGCTTTCAGCTGAGGTTTGGCCACTCCGCTCGCCTCTATCAAGCGCCCGGCCGCGTCAACCTGATCGGCGAACATACCGACTACAACGATGGCTTTGTGATGCCGGCTGCGATTGGCTTCTTTACCCGCGTGGCTGGGGCACCCCGCAGCGATCTCAAGCTAAATATCTACTCTGAAAATTTCGCACAACTGGCGGAGTTTGACCTGAATGCTCTCCCCGCGACCAAGCAAGGCCATTGGAGCGACTACGCTGTTGGGGTAGCGGACACGCTGGTGCAGGCGGGCATCAGCCTGCGCGGGGCCGATCTGCTACTTGCCGGCGACGTGCCGGTGGCGGCGGGATTAAGCTCCTCGGCGTCGGTGGAAGTGGCGGTGTGTCAGGCTCTGCTCGATTTGAGCGAGCAGAAGATGAGCCCGCGGGATATGGCGCTGCTCTGCCAGTGCGCGGAAAACGAGTTTGTCGGTGCCCGCTGCGGAGTGATGGATCAGTTCATCTCGGTGCACGGGGTAAAGGATCACGCTCTGCTGCTCGACTGCCGCTCGCTCGACTATCGGCTGCTGCCGCTACCGCCCGAAGACGCGCTCGTCATCTGCAACACGATGGTGAAGCACAGCGTGGCCACTGGCGAGTACAACCAGCGCCGAGCAGAGTGCGAGGCTGGGGTCAGTATTCTGGCGCGGCATCGGCCAGAAATTCACGCTCTGCGCGACGCCACCGAAGCCGACCTCGCTCAAGCCAAGGCAGAAATGACTGACGTGGTGGCCCGCCGTTGCCGCCACATTATCCGCGAAAATGACCGCGTGCTGCGCTCCGGCGAAGCACTGGAAGCCGGCGACCTCGAGTTGTTTGGCCGCTTGATGAATGAATCCCACCTCAGCATGAGGGATGATTTTGAAATCAGTTGCGCCGAACTCGACACCATGGTCGAGATCGCCCAAGCCTTCCCCGGAGTGCTGGGCGCGCGCATGACGGGTGGCGGATTTGGCGGCTGTACAGTGAATCTGGTTCCATTGCGACTGGTGGAAGCGTTTCGCACCCACATCGCGGCGGAGTATCAGCGGAGCACCGGACTGGATCCTGAGATCTATGTTTGCGCGGCGGCTGATGGAGTGCGCCGCCTTTTATGAGCACGAGCAGCCTGCCGTTGACATCTGATTCCCATCGCCGCTTCAACCCCCTTACTGGCGAATGGGTGCTGGTGTCACCGCATCGCACCCAGCGCCCTTGGCAGGGTCAGGTGGAAGGTGCCGCGAAGGTTGAGAGCGTTGCCTACGACCCGGCTTGCTACCTTTGCCCCAGCAATAGCCGCGCCGGGGGATTCACGAATCCCGCCTACACTGGCACCTTTACCTTCGACAACGACTTTGCCGCCTTGCTGCCGGGAACAGCGGCATGGGAAAGCAACGAGAACGACCTGCTGGTTGCGCGCAGCGAGTCGGGGCGTTGCCGGGTAATCTGCTTTTCCCCCCGCCACGACCTGACGCTGGCTCGCATGACTGTGGCACAAATTCGCGGCGTGGTAGAAGTGTGGGCGACCGAGTATGCGGCGCTGGCGGCAGATCCTAACGTGGCCTCTGTGCAGATATTTGAAAATCGCGGCGCGATTATGGGATGCAGCAACCCGCACCCTCATGGCCAGATTTGGGCCAACCAGACCCAGCCCAATGAACTCGGCAAGGAAGTCGCCCACTTTCAGCAATATCAGCAACGCCGCGGCAGCGGCTTGCTGGCTGATTACTTAGCGCTCGAACTAGAAAAGCAAGAACGCATCGTATGCAGCAACCCGCACTTTGTTACGCTGGTTCCTTACTGGGCGGTATGGCCGTTTGAGACGCTGGTGATCAGCCGCCGTCCTGCGACTGCGCTCGAGGAACTGTCGGAGGCTGAGCGCACCTCGCTGGCTGACATCCTGCGCCAAACCACCATTCGATACGACAATCTGTTTCAGGCACCCTTCCCCTACACCATGGGCTTTCATCAGCGCCCCACCGATGGTGGCAGCTACCCAGAGTTCCATCTGCACGCACACTTCTATCCGCCGCTGCTGCGCTCGGCTACTGTCAAAAAATTCATGGTCGGGTTCGAAATGCTAGGTATGCCCCAGCGCGACATCACTCCAGAGACCGCAGCGCAGTGGCTGCGCCAGTTGGCGCCAGAACACTACTCAGGCACATAGAGCGCGGATCTGCGCCCGAATCGGGCAACAAATCCTAGTTTCGTTGCGCGAATTCTGCGAAAAAGCACCCTAGACCCCTCAGCGTTCATGCACTCCCCCCAAGGATTGGTGGATCGGGAACCCGTGTCTGGAAAACCATGTCTGGAAACTCGTGTCTGGAAACCCGACTGGAGCACTGCGTGGCGTAGCACACGCGATGCAGTGGGCGAAGGCTATTGCCGGCCGACGCGAACGCTCTCATCTTCGCGCGGAGCTGCAGGCGGTGAAAAGCGAGAGACGTGGGGCACCCGGCGGTGATACACTTCGCGGCGATTCGGTTGTGCGGTCAAGAAAGACTCGGGAGGGTCGGCGAAATGAAGGTAAACGCGAAGCGGGTTTGGCTGGGAGCGTTAGGGGGCTGGTTGGTTTGGGCTTTCTGGGATGCATTTTGCGGGTTCGTGGTGATAGGTCAGGGGCGCTATGACGCGGCGCAAGCGGCGGGTACGTTCTTGAAGGTGCCGAGGTATCCGGCCTTTCCGTTGCAGTGGGAGATTTATATCTTCCTGTGCGCGGTCGTATGCGCGTGGGCGTATGCGTGGTCGCGGCGCACGATGGGACCGGGCATGGGGTCGGCGCTAAAGCTGGGCGCGATGCTGGGATTTTTGGCGGGGTTCCCGCTGAACTTTGCGCAAGCGGCTTGGACGACTGGCGACCGGATGATGCCAACGGGATGGCTGCTGGATTTTTGGGGTGGATGCATGCTGGCGACGGTAGTGGCAGGGTGTGTTTACAGGGACGAGTAGGAGAATAGTTGCGGGTTCCCGGGTGTTGAATACCTCCCCCCAAAAGGAGTTTGAGAGGAGCACCCGGTCACCTGTTGTTAGGCTGGATACGCCGGTGAGCGGAAAGAACTAATACGCAAGGATGGAATGGTAAGGTCATGGTGGGCGGGAAGGGGAAACTCTGCTCGCCTGCCTTGTTGGGAAGAGCCTACACTCGAGTCTAGAACGCAAGCAATCGCAATCTGGATAGGACAACTATCCAAAGGCGAACGATGGACTGGATCATAAAGGCAGGGGTGCTGGTAACGCTGGTGATGAGTGTTTCGGAATTGGCACGGGCTCAGATGAACCCAGCGCGGGTAGAAAGTGAGTGCGAAAGCGCGATCACGAAACAGATACAAAAAGATCACTCCGACCAAGCAAATCTGGAATTCAACAAGCACGACCTACGAGACACGGCGGAGGGCAAAGCCGATTCCTGGATCAATGGTGAAGCCGACTTTCAGACAAATAACAAGACGCTGCAGTACAACATAAGTTTCCGTTGCGACATCAATCCGCAGAATGGAGCGATCACCCGGTCGTTCTACAAGGTGAACAACGGTAAGCCATACCCGGTGAAAGCCGCGAAGCCTAAAGCGACCCCAGCGACACAGGCGAATCTGGGTTCGGACTGCGACACGGTACTCACCGGGCTGATCAAGAAAGATCATCCCGACGCCACCGCGATTACGTTTGGCAAGCGAACCACGACGGCAGAGGGCAAGGCCGATAACTGGATGCACGGCGAAGGTTCGTTTGTGGCCGATGGGGGCACGCTGCATTATGCGTTCAGCCTGCGTTGCGACCAGAATCCGCAGAACAATCAGGTGTTCAATGCCTTTTACCGGGTGAATGGTGGCAAGGGTACACCGGTGAACGCGACAAAAGCTGCGGCCCCTGCGGCAGTGACGCCTGCTCCAAAAAAGAAGTAAGTTGGGCGGATGGCTGCGGCCGATTGATGTGGGTGAGTGATGTAAGTGATTGATGTGGGCGAGTGATGTAGGTGATTGATGTAGGCGAGTGATTCAGTCGCCGATGGATCGGCAAGATGAGTGGTGAAAAAGAGGCAGCGCCAAACGGCGTTGCCTCTTTTTCTGTTGAGGACAAGGTTGTAGGTAATGCTGGTGGACCCCGGGGTTACATCACGGTGTAGTTCGTGGCGCTGGTGGCGGTGCCTCCCGTAGAGGTGATCACGATCTTGCCGGTAATGGCACCGGTAGGGACGGTAGCGCTGACCGAGCTATCGGTATTGACGGTGAAAGTGGTGGCCGTCACGCCGCCGAAGGTCACTTTCGTGGTTTGGGTGAGGCCAGTGCCGGTGAGGGTTACGACGGTGCCGACCGGACCCGACGCTGGAGAGAAGCTGGTAAGGGTGGGCGTCACGCTGAAGCTGGTGGCGCTGTTCACGGTGCCGCCGGTGGTGGTGATGCCAACCTTGCCGGTCTTGGCTCCGGTGGGCACGGTGACGGTGACTTTGCTATCGGAGACCACGGTAAAGGAGGTTGCCGTGATGGTGCCGATCGTTACCTTGGTGGTCTGGGTCAAGCCAGTGCCATTGACGGTGACGAGGGTGCCGACCGGGCCGGAGGTGGGCGTGATGCTGCTGATGGTGGGCAGGATCTTGAAGCTGACCAGAGTAGTGAGCGGACCGCTGGTGCGCGTGACGGTGATGGTGCCGGTCTTCGCGCCGGTAGGAACGACGGCCGTCATGTAGGTGTCTGAGGTGACGGCGATGGTGGTGGCAGCTATGCCACCGAACGTGACCTTGGTGGCTCCAGTAAAGCCCTGGCCCAAGAGTTCGACGGTCGAGCCGACTCTACCGGAAGTGGTGAGCGCCTTGGCGAAGGGATTAGCGCTGATGTTGAGGCTGTAGAAAACGCCGTTACCGGCATTGGGACCGGTGCCGCCGGAGTTGGTGCTGCCATAGAGGATTCCGTTGGTGTGCTGGAAAACACCGGACACGGGCAGGTCGCCGGTGGGATTGTCAAAGCTGTGAGCCACGGAATAGGTTCCGGTGGCGGTGATGCTGTAGAGGGTTCCATTGGTCGCGCTGCCTTGGTTCTGCGTGACGCCATAGAACTTGCCGTCGCTAGCTTGGGTGAGGCCGGAGCGTATACCAAAGCCTTCGGTGCTGCCGTTGATCTGGTGGAGGGCGGTGTATGAGCCCGCAGTGGTGAGTTTGAAAATGACACCGGCGTTAAAGGTGCCAGCTCCAGCGGTGCCGTAGAGTTTGCCGTCGGTGCCCTGCACCAGGCTGTAGGAGCAGGCATTCCCGTCGGCGAGGCCGGCGAAGGCGTGCAGCACCGTCACAACACCGGCAGTCGTGGCCTTAAAGATGGTGCCCGCATTGTTGGCTCCGCCGGAATTTGTGCAGCCGTAGAAGTTGCCGTCCGTGCCTTGAATTAGACCCGCACTAATGTTGTAGCCCTCGGTGCTATTGGCAAAAGTGTGCAGGGTGCTGAAGACGCCAGCGGCGGTAATCTTATACATGGTTGGGGACGGCAAAAACGGTTCGCCTTGGGTCAAGCCATAGTAGTTGCCGTCCGCCGCCTGAACCGGTGGGGCAACGGGATTTCCTCCGTCACCGGTATTGGCGAAGCTGTGCAGAATGGTTTCTACACCGGTGGAGCTCAGCTTAAAGGCCGTGCCATTGCCGTTAACGCCACGGTCGTGGATCGAGCCGTAGAAGGAACCGTCGGTACCCAAAATGAGGCCGCCGTAAAAGCTGAGGTCGACGGCGGGCACGCTCCAGAATGTGCTGTAGACGCCGACTGGTGAGATGGAGTATGCGCCGCCATTGTTGAACGTTCCGCCGCCTAAGCCAGAGGAATAGAGGTTGCCGTCACGGCCTTGTGCGATATTGGCCGGGGAAGCTGGGCTGATGATGCTGCTGGGCACCAGGTTTACGACGACGGAATAGGTTTGGGCCTGAGCGGAGGCCATAGCCAGCATGAATGCCACAGTGAGGGCAGCGACGCGGGCGGCGGAATGAACTGGGAAGTGACGAGTGAAAGACATATAAGCCTCCTACAAGCAATGGTTTGAGCGGGTCAAGCGATTTGGGTACGAACCTGCTGCCGGGGTAGCGGCGACGACAAATAGGGGTGCGAGCAGGCCCGGCCTGTGTGCTATAGTCTGGCGAAGCCTCCCCGCGCGCAAGCAACAAGTACGGACACCTCCGGCCAAATGCAGACATCAGAGAAATGGGCAGGGTTTTGAAGCAAGGAACCGACGGACCCCGACTAAATTCGTGGAAGGAGATTGCCGCCTTCTTCGACTGCACCGAGCGGACGGTGCGGCGCTGGGAACAGGATCGCGGGCTACCGATCCACCGTCTGCCGGGTTCGGCTGGGGGGAAGGTCTATGCCTACGCCGCCGAGCTGAAGCAGTGGCTGGAGGCACCAAACTCTACCGGGGCTACCGCGGCCACCGAGGCAGGAACGGAGCGGGCGACTGCCGAGCCGGTGGGCGCGACCCCCAGCACCGGTACAGCGACGGATACGGGCGACACGGCCAAGACAATTCCAGAAGCAGCCGTGCTGCGAGCAGAAGCGGCGGCACCGACTGCCCCGGGCGCGCCAGCGGCACCGACAACGAGCCGCTGGTTGTTGGCTGTAGTGGTGGTGGTGCTGGTGGGTGCGGGTTGGGCGGGTTTCCGGACACTGCGCATCGCGTCGGCGGGGGCAACGAGGGTAGCTGCGGGCAAGGGTCGGCACAAACCGTCGCCGGAGGCCGAAGACTTCTATTTGAAGGGCCGCTACTACTGGAATTTGCGGACATCGGCAGGGCTGACGCATGCTGTGGATGACTTTACTCAGGCGATTGTGCACGATCCCGCCTACGCCGAAGCCTATGGCGGACTGGCGGACTGCTATAACTTGATGCGGGAATACACGGTGATGCCAGCGAATGAGGCCTATCCCAAGGCGCTCGCCGCCGCGCAAAAGGCAGTGGAACTGGACGACGGTTTAGCGGATGCGGATGCGTCGCTGGGGTTTGTGCTGTTTTATTGGAAGTGGGATGCGGCGGGGGCGGAGCGCGAGTTTCGCCGGGCCATCGCACTTGACCCAAACAATGTGAACGCGCATCACTGGTACGCCACGATGCTTTCTACTGAACGGCGGAACGCCGAGGCGCTGGCGGAGATTGAGTGGGCGCGCAAGCTGGCCCCGGATTCAAAGTCTATTCTGGCGGATAAAGGAACGCTATTGTCCTGCGCCGGGCGAAACGACGAAGCAGTTGCGTTATTGCAGCAGATGGTGGCGACCGAGCCTGAGTTTGTGTCGCTCCATCGTTACTTGGTTGGCGTCTATTTTGGCATGGGGGACTACCCGCGGTATCTGGCGGAGAGCCGCAAGGTAGCCGAGTTAATGCACGACGATGCTGGTATGACGATGGCGAATGCCGCCGAAGCGGGATACAAAGAAAATGGGCGGCAAGGATTGCTCGAGGCGCTCTTGGAGGCGCAGCAAAGGTTGTTTGAGGCGGGTCGAGGAGATGCATTGGGGACAGCGACCTCAGCAGCCATGCTGGGCAAGAACGAGGAAGCACTCCACTACTTGCAAATTGCACACGATCAGCACGATTCGGGGTTTCCGTACATTTACATGAGCGAGCGTTCGGCATTTGCGACGTTGCGAAGCGATGGGCGCTATCAAGCGCTGGTGCGAACGGTGTTTCCTGAGGCGACGTTCTAAGCTGTCGCGCTGAGCACATCGAGACAGCGCAACTCCGCTGGCGACGGCGAAAAACGAGGGCCGAGCCGGGGAATCATGACTTATATCGAAGACTTACTTTATCTCGAGAGGCCTGCGGGTTAGCGCACCTTCACCAGATCGGTGACGCTACCGAGCTTGCCGCTGAGGTTGTCGCGAGCGATGGTGCGGACGGAGTATTCGCCCGGCGACGCGGAGTAGGGACACGGACTTCATAAACACCTCGGAGTGCGCAACTCAGACTACAGAACGCTGGAGCTAGCCGTTCAGAGGCTAGCTTTTTGGTTCGACGACGACAGCGGTGCCGTAGCACAACACTTCAGTGACGCCCTGCATGACTTCGGTTGCGTCATAGCGGACGGCCACCACGGCATTCGCGCCGAGTTGTTGCGCGTGTTCCATCATCAGGTCAAAGGATTGCTCGCGGGTTTGTTCGCAAAGGTTGGTGAGCAGGGTGATGTTGCCGCCGACGATGGTTTGAAGGCTGGCACCGATGGTGCCGAGTATGGAGCGGGAGCGGACGATGATGCCGCGCACCAATCCGAGATTACGGGCGATGCGATAACCTTCGATTTCAAGCGCGGTGGTGACCATGTGAGGGTTCATGTCGGATTCCTCCTGCGTTCAAGTATATACCTGCGTCACTCCAGTTCGGAGGATATGAGGTAGGAACGGTCGCTGCGGCTCCACTCGATGCGCAGGAGGTTAGGTTTGCAACAGACCTGGCAGTCTTCGACATAAACTTGGTGCAAACCGGCGGATTCATCCACCTGAGTATCGTTCCACTCACCACAGCCTGCACATTGAAAGCCTGCATCCATGGCATATTGTGGCACAGGCGCGCAAAATTGTGGGAATCAAGCAGCGCGCGCGGCACTCCCTATTTTCGCCAGATTCCGCCACCCTTGTTCCAAGATATAAGGAACCACACCACCCCTGCACCTTGCTGCGCTTCTAGGAATTGAAAAGCCCCGCCCAAGTACGCTTGGACGGGGCATGTCATGCAATTGCATGTGGCAATCAGACGCCAGCCAATCATAGGCTGGCGCCCATTTAGTAAGGCAAACCGGGCAGAGCCGGGGTGAATTCCTTTTGCACCGCCTGCAGTTGCGTGGGGTCAAGGCCGAGAGCCTTGAGAATGGTGACCGCCACCTGTGACGTTGCTACCGGCGTTTTCACCGTTTGCGGCGTCAGGCTGGGATTGGAGACGAGTAAGCCGACGTTGGTGTCGCCATAGCTGAAGCCGCCATGCTCGGCGTTCTTGTGGCTGGAGGCGGTGTAGATGGTGCCGTACTCCGGCTGCACAATCACATCCGGGGTGCGGCTATCCGTCTTCGGATCATTGAACTTGAGCTTAAGGCTGTTGCCGCCCAGTACTTCGTCAATGAACAGCGCGGAAGCGTTGGTGTTGAGGTAGTCGGTGGTGCCAGAACCGAGATTCTGGTTCGCCAGCCAGATTAGGCCTACGTCGTCGTCGTTGACGAAGCCGCATGCACCGCTGGTGCAGTTACCGGCGGAGACAATCGCCTGAGCATAGGTGTTAGAACCACCATCGGGCAGTGCGGCAACCAAATCGGCAAAGTGGCCGGGCTTGTTCACCTTGAGCGGGTTGATGGGCGACTGACCATGCTTGGCGGTGATGATGATGAGTGTGGAATCATACAGGCCAGCCCCTTTAAGGGCGCTGATGATGGAGCCGAGAGACTGGTCAGTGTGATCCAGACCGTAGCTCAAAACGGAACTGGGCTTGCCCTGACCGTCGAGGTAGCCGCCAGCCTGCTGATTGATGCTGGAGTTGGTGTCGCTGGCGCAACTGTTGTCGTAGTTGTCCTTGGCCAGCTTTTGGCCGACGCTGACGCCTTGGAAGTTCATGCCGAAAACGGTAGGGACGCCGAGGCCGGGGGTGCCGTCGTGGTGCAGACCGTTGATCTCATTGATCAGGCTGCCGACCTTGATGTTGTCGTTCAGCACGGTGCAGACGACGGAGTGGGTGTTGTCAATGGCGTTGGTGGTGATTTCTGGCGTGTAAAGGTCGGTGACCCCGGTGCCGGAGGGGCCGTTGACCCAATCATAAGCTGGGTGTTTGTCCTCCCACGCGGTGACGCCGCCGGAAGCCTTGACTACTTCGAAGATGGTGTTGGTGAGCATCGCATTGTGCGGGTAGAGGCGCTGGCAGGTGCCGTTCGAGGCGCGGTAGTTCGGCAACTTGGTGGGGTCAATGGAATTCTGGTTGGTGTTGCCTACGTAAAGGTCTATGCTCTCGTCGAAGACCATCATGTTGCCCTTCGAGCCAGTGCAGGTGGTGTTGGACGGAGCATAGACGGAGCGGTCATAGCTGACGTCGTAGAAGAAACCGTGGCTGAGTGGGGAGCCGCCGGTGACCAGGGCGGCAAGACCGGGAAACGAGTCGGAGAGCGCTGGGGTACGGGCGTTGGAGAAGGTTACTCCGCCGTTTGCCAAGGCCGCTATGTTGGAGTTCGGATGGGTGCTGACGTAGCGAGCGACGTCGAGAGCATGCATTCCATCCACGCTGATAAGCAGCACGCGCTTGACGGGGTTTTGCTGCGCGGATGCAGCGGGGGCTGCGGCAAATAACGCAAGTGCAAGCGTGAAGCAAGTCATCACGCACTTCTTGAGCAGACTGATCACTGTTAATCCTCCGGAAATATCCGAATACATACCAACTTAGGACGATAGCGCCAGAGTTTTGGCCAGAGATGAATACGCCGTGAATAGTAGATGAATGCACTGCGCAAGAATTACCGGACGACTGACCCACATCTCCCGGAAAGGTTGCGACGATAGGGAGGATTTGACCGGAGTGCGGCACCTTGGCAGAAGCTGACGCGGGACCTGTGTAAGATGTTACAACAGGCTTTACAACAGGCTTTACAATAGGCTTTACAACAGGCTTTAGACCACACGTGGGAACACGGTTTCGAACCAATATTCGAGCCGAAGCGCACGGATTCAGGGAGGCTTCAACATGGCTGCAGGCCGGGTTTCACGTCGGGCGTTTTTGGCTACAGGAGCAATGGCGGCAGGTGTTTCGGGTGCCAGCACACTGGCCTTTGCCGCGGAAGGTGAAGGCGACTCAGTCCATCTGCCGCCCGCCATCGCAGCGCTTAAATCCCTGCGGGATGCGGCTACGCCTATTACGAAAGAAGAACGAGCCGCGCGAATTGAAAAAGCGCGGCGGCTGATGGCTAACCGCAAAATGGATGCGATCTTTGTGTCTGCTGGCACCAGTTTGCGATATTTTGTCGGCGTCAATTGGTGGCAAAGCGAGCGCATGTTCGGCTTTGTGCTGCCAGCCAAGGGCGAGCCGTTCTTTGTGTGTCCGGCCTTTGAAGAAGAGCGGGCGCGGGAGCAGATTGCGCGCGGGCCGGTCGGCGAAAAGGCCGACGTGCGCACCTGGCAGGAGGATGAGAGCCCGTCCCTGCGGGTGAAGCAGGGGTTGGCGGACCGTGGATTGACCGGGGGAGTGGTCGGCGTCGAGGATACGGTGCCCTATTTTTTCTCGTACAAGCTGGCGGAACAGGGCTTGCGGCTGACGACGGCTATGCCGGTGACGGCAGGCTGCCGGATGATCAAGAGCGAACACGAACTGGCGTTGATGCGGCTTGCCAGTAAGGTGAGCTTGATGGCCTATGAGGCGGCGTATCGTTCGATGCACGAGGGCATGACTGGCGACGAGTTTGCGGGACTGGTGGACGCGGGGCACGCGCGAATGGGCTTTCGCGGCGGGGCGGATGTGCTGGTGGGTAAGTGGTCGGCGCTGCCGCATGGCACGATTGAGCCGCAGGTGATTCGCGAGGGCACGATTCTGTTAATGGATGGCGGCTGCTCGGTGGAGGGATACGCGTCGGACATCAGCCGAACGTTTGTGCTGGGCAAAGTTCCGGTAACGCCTGCGGGCGACAAGATGAAGCAAGTGTTTGACGTGGTGAAGCGGGCGCAGAGCGCGGCGTTGGCAACGGCGAAGCCGGGCGTGGAGTGCCAAGCTGTAGACGCGGCAGCGCGCAAAGTGATTAGCGACGCGGGGTTTGGGCCGGACTATGCGCACTTTACGCATCGTGTAGGCCACGGCATGGGCATGGATGGCCATGAGTGGACTTACTTGGTCCGCGGGAACCAAACACTTCTGGAAAAAGATATGATGTTCAGCGACGAGCCGGGGGTGTACCTGCGCGGCGAGTTTGGCGTGCGGCTGGAAGATGACCTGCACGTAACTGAGGCAGGCGCGGAGTTGCTCACACCGCAGAGCGAGAGTCTGGAAAAGCCGTTTTGAGGCTGGTCGAACGGCGTGGAGCGTAGTAGGTAACGTGGCGAACGTGAACTATCTTTACAAGAACATTGTGGCAAGCGGCTCACTGGAAGACATACTTGCAGCCAACGTGAAAGATATGGGATTTAACAATCGGATCAGCAAAATTCACAAATGTTTCGTGAATATCCCCGATAGCTACTTTCCACCCAATTTGCTGGCCCACGTTAAAGTGATTCGCGATATTGCGGATAGACACGCAATTCCGCATCCCTTCGAGAGTCCTATTGATGCCAAGATCCGAACGCTGTGGCGATCGCCCAAGAAAGCAAAGGCGATTATTCGTGCTTACGTGGCAATCTATCGGGAAATAATCGCCCGACGGGCAAAGCAAAGTGCCAATAGGGGCTGGTGATTCGTGGAGCACTCATCTATCTAACCTGCCCATCGCCAATCACTTCATACTTGTAACTTGTAATCTCGCGCAGGGCGAAGGGGCCTCTTGCGTGGAGCTTCTGGTTGCTGATGCCCATTTCGGCGCCGAAGCCGAACTCGGCACCGTCGCTGAAGCGGGTGGAGGCGTTCCAGTAGACACAGGCCGAATCCACGCCGCGCAGAAAGCGCCGGGCGGCGGCTTCGTCGCGGGTCAGGATGGTGTCGGAGTGGTGGGTGGAGTGGCGGTTGATGTGGGCGATGGCCGCATCCACGTCGTCCACCACGGCAACCGCGATGGTCATGGCAAGATACTCGGTATCCCAGTCGGCGGCAGTGGCGGGGAGCAACTTCTCCGCGAGCGCGGGGTCGGCTTTCTTCACAGCAGCAATCGTGGCATCGTCGGCGCGAACTTCCACGCCAGCGGCGAGCAACTTGCCGACGATGCGTGGCGCGTAAGTAGCGGCGATGGCGCGGTGAATCAGCAGCTTTTCCGCAGAGTTGCAGACGGAAGTGCGTTGGGTTTTGGCGTTGAGGATGACGGCGTCGGCCATGGCGAAGTCGCTTTCGGTGGCGAGGGCGGCGTCGGCGTAGAGATGGCAGTTCCCTGCCCCGGTTTCAATGTACGGCACCGTAGAATTCCGCGTGACTAAATCAATCAGTTCCTGACCACCGCGCGGGATGAGCACATCAATGTAACCCCGAGCGTGCAGCATTTCTTGCACGGTGTCGCGGGTGGTGCCGTCGAGCAGTTCAATGGCCCCGGCGGGCAGGCCGGGGACGGCGCTGAGGACTTCCACAATTTTGGTATTGGTATGGTGGGCCTCGCGGCCACCGCGCAAGACGACGGCGTTGCCGGACTTGAGGGCGAGGGCGGCGGCATCCACGGTGACGTTGGGGCGCGCCTCATAGATGATGCCGAGGACGCCAAGCGGCACCCGCACCTTGCGGATAACGAGGCCGTTGGGGCGGGTGAACTCTTCCAGCACGTCTCCGATGGGGTCGGGCAGGGCGATGAGCGCGCGCAAAGCGTCGCACAGCGCGGCAACACGTTTGGGGTCGAGCAGCAGGCGGTCGCGCTTGTAGGGGACAAGACTGGGGTTTGCCAGGTCAAGCGCATTGGCAGCCAGAATCTCGTCTTGATGCGCGGCGAGCGCCTGCGCCATGGCTTCCAGCAGGGCATTCTTTTCTGCGGCAGCGAGCAGCGCGAGAGGCGCAGCGGCGGCACGTGCGCGGGCCAGCATGGCTTGCGTCGGTTCGGTCATCGTCGCGGGTTTACTCATGCCCTTTTTCCTGCGTCTTGCTTCTTTGCCTTCTGGGTGCGCGGCTTTGCCTTGCCAGTCATCGTCGGCGGAAAGTAAGTGCCGGTCTTGCGTTCAATGGCGGCGGGAATGGCGCGGGGGTGCTGGCCGCTGACGATCGCCACATTCACACCGCTTTCGCTCGCCGTACGAGCCGAGTGCAGCTTGGAGATCATGCCGCCGCGCCCCAGATTGCTGGTGCTGCCGCAAGCCGCTTCAATTTCTGGCGTGATTTTGCGAATGGTGCGCAGCAGTTTGCGCTCGCCGTTCTTCGCGCCCGCCACCGGCATGTAGAACCCATCCACGTCGGTAAGCAGGATGAGCCAATCCGCCTTGACGGCTTTTGCCAGCAACGAACTAAGCTGGTCGTTGTCGCCAAACGCGCCTTCCAGTTCCTGCACGCTCACGCTGTCGTTTTCATTCACGATTGGGATCGCCCCTAGAGCGAGCAGAGCATGCAGCGCGTTCTGTAAATTTTTGTAGCGGACGTCGGAAGTAAAGTCGTCGCTGGTCAGCAGCAGTTGCGCCACCGGTTTGGTGCCGTAAAACAGTCGTTCATAAAGGCGCATCAGCATAGACTGGCCCACAGCGGCGCAGGCCTGCATGCGCGGCACGTCGCGGGGACGCTCGGTGAGTCCGATGGCAGACATGCCGCAGGCAATGGCACCGGAGGTCACGATCAAATACTCATGCTGGGCATGGTCGAGCCGGTCAAGCTGACCTAGTTGGTCAATCAACGCGCGCATGCGTTGCACGTTGATGATGCCGCCGGGGGCGATGGTGCTGGTGCCGATTTTCACGACAATGCGCATAAGGGCAGTTTATAGTTTCAGGTTTCGAGTACAAATGCGGCTTAGCCAATAGTGGTGCCTTCTCCAAGTTTAGCGCATGAGCGCTCGGCGGCTCCGTGACAACGGGAACGAAAACGCAACGGCGCGCGTGCACACATACACACATCGCGGGCAGGGTGCTTCCCCCGTTGTGCGGGCTTGGCACCACAACGCTCGCTAGTATGAGTGCGCGGCCTTGCGAATAGCGAGCAAGTTTTCCAGTAGTGGGCGCAGGTGCTCCAGCGGCAGGGCGTTGGCCCCGTCGGACTTCGCCTCGGCGGGGTTGTCGTGGACTTCCATGAAGATGCCGTCGATGCCCGCAGCAACTGCCGCGCGGGATAGCACGGGGATGAACTGCGGCTGGCCGCCGCTTACCGCGCGTCCGTCGGCGGAACTGGCCGAGGGCAACTGCACCGAGTGGGTGGCGTCGAAGACCACGGGCGCATACTCGCGCAGAATGGCGAGCGAGCGCATATCCACCACCAGGTTGCCGTAGCCGAAACTGGAGCCGCGCTCGGTGAGAGAAACGCGCGGAGCGTGGCCAGCCTCTGTGGCTGCGTCGGTCACCTTTTGCACCGCATGGCGCATGTCCCAGGGGGCAACGAACTGACCCTTTTTTACATTGACTGCACGCCCGCTGCGGCCAGCGGCCGCGAGCAGGTCTGTCTGGCGGCAGAGGAAGGCAGGGATTTGCAGGATGTCCACGGCTTCGGCAACGCGCGGGACGTCGGCAGATTCGTGCACATCTGTGATGACGGGAAGGTGAAATGTCTGCGCGACTTTGCGCAAGATGCGCGTGCCTTCGACGACGCCGGGGCCGCGAAAGCTATGCAGCGAGGTGCGATTGGCTTTGTCGTAGCTGGCCTTGAAGATGTAGGGTACGCCGAGGTCGCTGGTAACGCGGGTGATGGCTTCAGCCATTTTGAGCGCGTGGGCTTCGGACTCGATGACGCAGGGGCCGGCGATGAGGAACAGCTCAGATCCGCCGATGGAGATGGGGCCGAGGGGGAATGAGGTCATACAAGAAGTCTAAAGCATTCAAACTCGCTGGGAAAAACGTACCGAGAACCTTCATGCTTGAATGCTCGCCCGCAGCGAACAAGCATGAAGGTTCGTGATACTCTTCCGGGTAAGCGAGACTCTTTCCCGTCGCGAAATGCACATCGCAGATCAGTGCCGCGTGACGTGCTCCGGTCGGTGGAACATCTCTACTGTAGCGGCTTTTCGTTGTTCGCGGCGAGTATGGCCATGTTCATACGATGCGCCCACGAACGATTGGAACAACGGGTGCGGCTCCAGCGGCTTGGATTTGAACTCGGGGTGGAATTGGCATCCGATGAAGTGGGGATGGTTGGGCAGTTCGACCATCTCTACATAGGTGCCATCGGGCGAAGAACCGGAGATGCGCAAGCCTGCAGCGGTCATCGTCTCTTCGTATTCACGGTTGAACTCATAGCGATGGCGATGGCGCTCGCTGATTTCAGGCGTTTGGTAGATGCGATAGGCGAGCGTATCGGGTTCAATTTTGCAGGTCCACGCACCAAGGCGCATGGTGCCGCCGAGCTCTTCTACTCCGCGCAGTTCGCGCAACTTATAGATGACGCGATGCGGAGTAGACTGATCGAACTCGCTGGAGTTGGCGCCAGTGAGGCCGCAAACGTTGCGGGCGAACTCGATGCAAGCGGTTTGCATGCCCAGACAGATGCCAAAGTAGGGCACGTTATTTTCGCGGGCGTAGCGGATCGCCTTCAGCATGCCTTCAATGCCGCGCTTGCCGAAGCCTCCCGGAACCAGAATGCCGTCGTTGGCTTCCAGTTGTGATTGCACAGTTTGGTCGCCGGATTCGAGGCCTTCGGCTTCCACCCAGTTCACCACCAGCTTCAGGTTGTGCGCGAGTGCGCCGTGGACAAGTGCCTCTTTTAGCGACTTGTAGGAATCTTCGTACTCCACATACTTGCCGACAATGCCAATGTGAACTTCGTCCTTGGGGTTATAAACGCGGTGGACGAGTTCTTCCCACTTGGCCATATCGCGGTCGCGCGCATTGATGTGCAGGTACTTGAGCGCGAGATTATCCACGCCTTCTTTGGCAAAGCCGAGCGGGACTTCGTAGATGGAGGCAACGTCCATCGCAGTAATGACGGCCGGATCTTCCACATTGCAGAAAAGCGCAATCTTCTGCTTCATCTCTTTAGGGATGAAGCGGTCGGTGCGGCAAAGCAGAATGTCGGGCTGAATGCCGACGCTGAGCAACTCCTTGACGGAGTGTTGGGTGGGCTTGGTTTTGAGCTCACCGGCAGCGGCGATGAACGGAACCAGCGTTACATGGACGAACAGCGTGTGTTCGCGACCAAGTTCCTGCCGCATCTGGCGGATGGCTTCGATGAAGGGCAGTGATTCGATGTCGCCGATGGTGCCGCCGATTTCGACGAGCGCAATGTCAACGTCCTGGCCTACCTTCTTCATGGCGGCCTTAATCTCATTGGTGACGTGCGGAATCACCTGCACCGTCTTGCCCAGATAGTCGCCGCGACGCTCTTTCAGAATGATCTGCTCGTAGAGGCGGCCGGTGGTCCAGTTGTTGTCTTTACTTAGCTTGGCGTGGGTAAACCGCTCGTAGTGGCCCAGATCCAAATCGGTTTCGGCACCGTCGTCGGTGACGAAAACTTCGCCATGCTGGAAGGGCGACATAGTGCCGGGGTCAACGTTAAGGTAGGGGTCAAACTTCATCAGGTTGACCTTGAGACCGCGGCTTTCGAGCAGGCAGCCGATGGAAGCAGCGGCCAGCCCCTTGCCCAAAGATGACACAACACCGCCCGTTACAAAGATGTATTTTGCCGACATCTCTTCCTCATTCTTAATTGTGGGGTGGAATTGGTGCAGGTTGGGTGCACGGATAATTATGACAGAGAGGGCGGTGGAAAAAAAGCGGCTTCGGGTTTTGTGAGCGGATCCAAGGTGGGGCACGGCGGACGAGTCGCCAGCCTTAGTGCGGGTTGGTTGATGGTAAAAGCCAGAAGAGAGCCCAAGCAGAGGCACTTCGATACGGAGAAACGCAGGCTGATTTCTGCTGCGGCCGGTACCGGGGTTCCGCAGAGACGACTCTTGGACTATTAGTGCAGACTTTAGACTCGAAACTGCCTTTACACCAGTTTGCGGCTGACACTCTCCGTGGGGTCGTAGGCTTCCGAACTGATGCCGAGAATCGTCACGGGCTGCGTGCCACAATTTTCCACAGCGTGCGAACAGCCGGGCGTGACCAAGATGACGACAGCACCCGTACCGGAAAAATCACGGCGGTGCACCGGCAGCACCGGCAACGTAGGGTCGGGAGCCGGAGTCGGTGTGCCCTCGTCCCAGTGGAAGGTCCATGCCGAGTGGTAGTAAACGACGATGGCCTCCATGCGGCGGAGGTGGTAGTGATTGCCACGAATGGCGCCGGGAAGAATGGCTGCGAGATGGAGATCGCGGACTGTGCCCACAAACTCAATCGCGAACGTGGGGATGGTGAAACTGGAGCCGCGGTGGTCGCCAGTGTCGTTCAGGTCGAGAATCTGCACACGAGGGGACATAAGAATGAGAGTAACTGCCAGAGCGAGTGGTGGGCAACTGCGCGCCGCGCCCGGCGTGCAGGCACTAATTGTCAATCAGCGCGTGGCGGATGGCGTGTACGGAGAGCGCTACACGGTTTTCCACCCCAACCTTGCGCATCAGTTTGGCGACATGAGCCTTGACGGTGCGTTCCTCTATGCGCAATTCCGCGCCAATTTCTCTATTGGAATGGCCCGCCACCAGCAAGTGGAGAACTTGCCCCTCGCGATCAGTAAACTCACCGCCAGAGCCGCCAAATACACCGCACGGGGCCGCGCTGAGACGCCCAACAATGGCAGTAAGCGCGGGGCGCGAGGCAGGATCGCCCGAGTGGATCGCACCTTCCAATAAATGCAATTCCGCAGGCGTAAATGCAGACTGGCCGGAGAGATTCGCGCAAGGCATGTCTGCCACACGATCCACTAGCTGCGACAAAACGCGGCGCGAGGCCCAGACACCGCCGCCGTGAACGGCATGAATGGCGCGCGCAAATTCTTCGGCGGAGCAGGAGTGGTCCACATAGCCTTTGGCACCACTCGCCAGCACTTGGATGATGTCTTCGTCCCGCAAACCAGCACCGGAAGCGAGGATGGGCAGGAACCGGCGCGAGGCCCGCACCTGCGCAATCGCCGAAAGTAGCGAAGCTTTGTAAGCGTCGCCCACGAGCAACAAATCTAGGGGAGCAACTCGGTGGGAAGCGCTGCTGATTGCGATTTCAGTTTCATAGTTCGCCGTGAGGGGAAGATTGGCAAGTTCGCTGAGCGAGACCAACCGCAAGGCAATTGTCGCCTCTTCCTCCAGCAGGGAGCAAAGGCCAACAAAGCGCAGCGGGTCGCCTTCCATAACGGCAACCTGAACCACCTGCGGCGAGGATAGAATTGGGCGGGCGGTCTTGCTTTGGGCGCGGCCAGCAGCAGCGGTCATACTTCCCCTATCCAGAACGTGAAATGGATACGGCTGAGGGTAAGTCGCGGGGCAGCAACACCACGATTCCATTGTCACGCGCTAGGGAGCACCTGCCAATATCTCGCAGGTAATCGCATAAGGTGACTTGCCGAGTAGAGCCGCGCAGGCCCAGATATACTGGCTGGGAACAACTCCGGAACATGCGCGTGAGGGCTAAGCGTGCAAGAAGGATGTGCAATGCGATTCACCTTGCAATGCTGCTGGCGGCATATGATCCACATCATGGCAGTACTGTTAGCTATGAGTGCTCCCACGGTGATCGCCTGCGGACAGGCCGCATCTACAGGCAATCCGGTGCGCGCACGCGACCTCGGCATCCCTTTTGACGGCACACCAGGACCACTCAACGCGATTACCGATGTGAACGGCGTTGCAGTAGGACATACCACATTGATTGAAGGGTACGGCCCGCTGCATGTGGGACAGGGGCCAGTGCGCACTGGAGTTACCGCCGTGCTGCCCAGGGGCCTTGGCGTCACGCCTCCTGTGTTTGCTGCGGTCTATTCGCTGAACGGCAATGGCGAAATGACGGGCACACATTGGGTGGAAGAGAGCGGCCTGTTAGATGGTCCGGTAATGATAACGAATACGCACAGTGTCGGCGTAGTTCGTGATGCGGTGATCGCTTGGCGGGTAAAGAATGCGCCACCTGATCCGGAGGGCTACTGGTGGTCGCTGCCAGTGGTGGCGGAGACCTATGACGGTTACTTGAATGATGTGAACGGATTCCATGTGAAGCCGGAGCATGTAACTACCACACTAGAAAACGCACATGGCGGCGCGGTGGAAGAGGGCAGCGTGGGCGGAGGCACGGGGATGGTATGCCACGGGTTTAAAGGTGGCATTGGGACGGCGTCACGCAAAGTGACAGTTGGAGCGGGCAAAGATGCTTTGAGTTACACGGTGGGCGTGCTGGTGCAGTGTAACTACGGCGTTCCCTATGAGCTACGGATCGCGGGAGTGCCCGTAGGACATGAGCTAGCAACGCCGGGAGAGTGGCCGGCGGGCGCGAAGCAAGACAGTGCGCTTGCGGCGGACGGAACACTAGCCGCGCACGGTGGTTCGGGTGCCGGTTCGGGCGTCGGTTCTCGCGCGGGCCGAAGTGAAGTAGCGAAGGACGTCGGCTCGATTATTGTGGTGGTGGCCACAGATGCGCCATTACTACCCAATGCGTTGAGGCGACTTGCACGACGAGTGCCGCTCGGACTGGGGCGGAACGGCAGTTACTCCGGCGATGGGTCGGGCGATTTATTCATTGCATTTTCCACAGCGAATGACAATGCCGGCGAGATCAGCGGCGTGCAGAACGTGAAGATGCTAGGGCACGACGACATGGATCCGCTTTTTCTAGCGACGGTGCAAGCCACCGAAGAGGCCGTGATTAACGCATTGGTTGCGGGACGGGATATGACTGGCGTGAATGGACACAAAGTAATGGGACTGCCGCACGGGGAGACTACAGCGCTGATGAAAAAGTACGGGAGGTAGAGGCCGCCGCCCCAATGACTACCCCTCGGCTGAATATGACCCGACCGCTAGCCCCCCTGGGGCGCGACCGTCTTGATGGCAATCGCGATCGTGTCTATCGCGTGATCCATCTGACCTTTGGTGATGACAAGCGGCGGTTGCAGGCGGATGACGTTACCGTAAACACCGCCCACACCGACTAACACGCCAGCATCAAAGCAGGCTGCTTTGATAGCCTCAGCTTCCGCCGGGGCAGGAGTAGACTGGTCATCTTTTACTAGCTCAATGCCAATCATCAATCCTAAGCCACGAACGTCGCCAATCAGCGACTGCTGCGCTTGCAGTTCCCGCAGGCGATCCATGGCATAGTTGCCGGTTTCGGTAGCGCGAGCGCAGAGGTTCTCCCGCTCAATATAATTCAAATTTGCCAAGGCAGCCGCACAGCATACCGGATTGCCTCCGAAGGTGGAGAGGTGGTCACCGGGACGGAAAGCATCTGCAATTTCTGGGCGCGCCGTGAAGCCGGAAAGCGGAAACCCGTCGGCAATGCCTTTCGCCGTAACCATGATGTCTGGAGTAACACCGAAGTGCTCGATGGCGAACATCTTACCGGTGCGGGCGACGCCAGTTTGCACTTCGTCGCAGATAAACAGAATGCCATGGCGGTCTAGCACCTGCTTGATTTCCTGAAAGTAATTCGGCGGTGGAACCAGAATACCGCCTTCACCCAAGACAGGCTCAGCAATGAACGCAGCTACATCGCCGGCAGTGGAGTAACGTATTACATCATCCAGCATCTTTGCCCACTGGCGAGATGCTTCTTGGGGATCGTTTCGCCACGGCGACCGGTAAACATAAGGCCCCGGCAGAAAGTGGACACCGGTGACGTATGGGCCGCCGCGTCTCTTGCGTCCAGCGTTGCCAGTAACAGCCAGAGCAGTGGCAGAGCGTCCATGGAAGCTATAGTGCAGCGCAATATTTTCGTGCTTGCCAGTGTAGAGACGGGCCAATTTGAGCGCGCCTTCAATGGCCTCGGCACCACCATTGCCAAAGAACGTCTTGGACAATCCAGACGGCATCAGTTGGGCAAGCTTCTCAGCCAAGTCAGCGACAGGCGCTAAGTGGTAAAGATAGCTGCCGCAGTGGATGTACTTATCAATTTGCGCCTTCGCGGCGGCGGCGACGTCAGGGTTCACATGCCCGGCATTTACCACCGAAATGCCAGCAAAGCAATCCAGATATTCACGACCAGCAACATTCGTGATCACGGCGCCGGAGGCCGTTGCCGGTTCGAGCGACGCCACTGACTTGACGAAGCCGGTCATCACGTAGTCACGATATTTTTGAGCAGTGCTTGCCATACAGTCGGTCTCCCCACTAAAACTTGCGCGAGTGCTCCATTACCCACCGCTCCACTACTACTTTCTCCTGCGTGTAGAACTCAACGGCATCACGCCCCTGCCCATGCAATACGCCGAAGAAACTGTCATTCCAGCCGCTGAATGGGAAATATGCCATTGGAGCTGCCACACCAATATTGATGCCGATATTACCTGCGGGCGCCTCGTACCGAAACTTACGTGCAGCCGCTCCGCTCGAGGTAAACAGCGAAGCCTGATTGCCATACGGCGTACTACCTAGAATTCCCAGCGCCTCATCTATATCGCATGCGTGAACCAGACTCAGCACCGGACCAAATATTTCAGTATTCGTCAGCCTACTGTTCGCCGGGACCTCGTCCAGCACGGTAGGCGCAACAAAGTAACCGCTGCTACTCACCTGTGTCGGTTGCCGGCCATCCACCAGAATTTTCGCGCCATCGTCCTTGCCTGCGGCGATTAGTCCCTCAATCCGCGATTGACTCTGCGGAGAAATCACTGGCCCCATTGTAGTAGTGACGTCCTGTCCAGGACCAGTGCGTATTTTGCCCGCTAGATCGAGGATCACGTCGCGAAACCGCCGTTGCGCGTCACCCACAGTTACCGCTACGGAGACTGCTAGACAACGCTGTCCGGCGCAGCCAAAAGCACTATCAGCAATAATGCGGCCCGCCGATTCCATGTCAGCGTCAGGAAGTATGACAACACAATTCTTCGCGCCTCCCTGACACTGCGCCCGCTTGCCCCGTTCAGCGGCGCGAATATACACGAGCCTCGCTACTCGAGTGGATCCCACGAAGCTAACCGCCTTCACCGCCGGGTGGTCAATGATGGCGTTTGCTGCCTCTTGACCGCCGTGCACCAGAGTCACCACACCAGGCGGTAGCCCAATCTGTTCCATCAATTCAAATGCTCGCACCATGGTAAGTGGAACACGCTCGCTGGCCTTCAACACAAAGGTATTTCCACAAGCAATCGCATAAGGCAAGAACCAGAACGGAATCATCCCAGGGAAGTTAAAGGGAGTAATTGCTGCCACAACGCCCAGCGGCTGACGGATCATCATCTCGTCAATACCACTCGCCACATCTTCTAAGTTGTAGCCTTGCATCATGGTAGGGATGCCGCAAGCTACTTCGACATTCTCAATTGCGCGGCGAATCTCGCCGCGCGCCTCGGCCAAGGTCTTTCCATTCTCCAGCGTGATGAGCCCTGCAAGTTCATCCTGATGCGCTTCCAACAAATTCTTTAGCTTAAATAGGGGCTGAATGCGGTCTTCCGCAGGGGTGCGTCGCCATGAGGGATACGCCACGCCTGCCGCTTCGACGGCAGCGTTCACCTCATTCGCTGTGCACAGCGGGGTCTGAGCAATGAGCTCGCCCGTGGCAGGATTGTGTACATCAAGCCAGCTACCGGTGGAAGGAGTGTGCCACCGCCCACCCACGAAGTTAGCGACTCTAATACAAGCAGGGGAAGCAGTGTTCATTATTGACTCCAAAGGCAAATTCAGTACATTTTTCAGGAAGGCCAAGTCGCAGCACATAAGAGGAGGGGAGTCAGGCGCTGGTTCACGATAGCGACTGATTGATTCCCCTCTCATCCCACGCACTCAGTTTGAACTATACGATGACAAGAGGAGCATCCCTCTTAGTCTCTGAAACATGAGCGATCGCAGCCTCCATTACATCCAGTCCTTCGTGCAATTGTTCGTCGCTAAGAGTAAGCGGCATCAGCAGGCGCAAGATGTTGCCATAGCTACCGGCGCCTATCGTCACCAATCCCTTCTGATAGCACCGCTCCATAATGGCATTCGCCTCGTCCTTCGCTGGCTCCTTGGTGCGACGGTCTTTGACTAATTCGACAGCTTGCATCGCGCCGAGTCCGCGAACATCGCCCACCATAGGAAATTGCGATTGCCATTTCTGAGCGCGATGCTGAAACACTTTCCCAATATGCTCTGCCTTCGCCAGTAGCGGCGTACGCTCGAAAATATCCATCACCGCGAGCGCTGCAGCGCAGGAGAGTGGATTGCCAGCGAAAGTCCCGCCCAGGCCGCCGACTCCGGGAGCATCCATAATCTCTGCACGGCCGGTAACAGCGGCGAGAGGCATACCGCCACCAAGAGACTTAGCCGTAGTAATAACATCTGGTTCAATACCGTAGTGCTCGCAGGCAAACATCTTTCCAGTTCGCCCAAACCCGGATTGCACCTCATCTGCAATGAACAGAATTCCGTACTTGCGGCAGATGGCAAGCAACTCCGCAAAGAATTCGGGCGGCGGCGCAATGAAGCCGCCTTCTCCAATTACTGGCTCAGCGATAATGGCGGCGACATTCTCCGCGGCGACCACTCGCTTAAAGGTATCTTCAAGATGATGAGCGCAGTATGCACTGCAATCTGGATATTGCTTGCCGTAGGAGCAGCGGTAACAGTAGGCGTAAGGAACGCGATACACCTCAGGGACGAAGGGATCGAAGCCCGCTTTATAAGGATGCGTCTTACTAGTAAGCGTCATAGCCATATAAGTGCGACCATGGAATGCATCTTCAAAACAAATGATTCCCTTCCGCTTAGTAAAGGCGCGCGCCACCTTGATGGCGTTCTCTACCGCCTCGGCTCCAGTGGTAACCAGCATCGTCTTCTTAGCGAAAGCACCTGGCGTCAAAAGGTTCAGTCGCTCGCAAACTTCCACGTACCCTTCATATGCCAGCACGTTAAAACTTGTATGTAAGAACCGGTCAGCTTGCGCCTTCACTGCTGCAACCACCTCAGGAGCGCAGTGCCCAGTATTTACACTTCCAATTCCTCCCGCGAAGTCCAAAAGAACGTTGCCATCTACATCCTCCACCGCGACGCCATCAGCACGGGAAAGGAACAGCGGCGTTGAATGGAACGGGGCAATGGAGACTGCACGCTCGCGACGCTGCATGAGCGCTCGTGACCGCGGTCCAGGCATTTCAGTGCAAATTCGTATCGTGTTCATACTAGACCTCGAATCAATACCAACCAATAGGTTGTTCGTTGAGATTGACATGTACCTGCTTCACTTCGAGGTATTCATCCACACCGTGCGGACCAAGTTCCCGACCGAAGCCAGATTGTTTATAGCCTCCCCAAGGTGCCTCGACATATGTTGGCTGCATGTGATTCACCCACACTACACCGGCGCGCACGCCCTTAACCACACGGAAGGCCTTAAAGATGTCGCGCGTCCACACTGCTGCGGCCAGACCGTAAGGCGAATCGTTAGCGATCCGCACGGCATCCCGCTCATTCTCGAATGGAATGACAGTAGCAACCGGGCCAAATATCTCTTCCCGTGCGATTCGAGCAGAGTTATCCACGTCGTAGAAGATTGTGGGCTCCACATAGTATCCTTTCGCAAACGCCACAGCCCGACCGCCTCCCGCAGCTAACTTCGCTTCCCTCTTACCCAGTTCCTGATAGTCGCGAACACGGTTATACTGATCTTTACTAACGAGGGGTCCCATCTTGGTTTCGCGATCCAGGGGCGACCCGAGACGAATGGTCTTTGCTTTTGCGGCCATCGCCTCTACAAACTTCGAATAAATGGTTTTCTCAACCAAGATTCGGCTGCCCGCAGAACACACCTCACCCTGATTGATAAAAACGCCGAAGAGCGCACCGTCTATAGCATTTTCGAAGTCCGCATCTGCGAAGAAAATGTTTGGCGACTTACCGCCGAGTTCCAAGGTGACGCGCTTCAGGGTATCTGCGGCCGTCTTTACAATCATTTTGCCCACAGCAGCGCTCCCCGTGAACGCTATCTTATCTACGTCATGGTGAGCAACCAAAGGTGCTCCGGCTGCTTCGCCAAAGCCGGTAACAACATTCACCACGCCGGGTGGGAGGCCACATTCCTCAAACCACTCAGCAAGCTTCAAAAGAGTAAGTGGAGTCTGCTCAGCGGGCTTGATAACACAAGTGCAACCCGCTGCCAACGCTGGAGCCAGCTTCCATGCAGCCATGGTGAGCGGGTAGTTCCACGGGATAATTTGGCCTGCAACGCCCACTGGCTCTTTCAAGGTGAGGCTGATGGCATTATCCGGCACAGGATTTACCTGACCAGTAATTTTAGTAGCAAGTCCAGCATAGTACTCAAAGCAGGTGGCAGAGTCTGCCATATCGTACTCTGCTTCTACAATTGGCTTGCCACAGTTGCGCGCTTCCAGCTCCGCAAGGCTAGAGGACTCTGCGCGAATTTTTTCGGCAATGCGGAACAAGATACGACCCCGCTCCTGTGCGGTTGTTTCGCGCCAAGGGCCCACGTCGAAAGCGGCGCGCGCAGCCGCAACCGCAGCATCAACATCTACGGCATCTCCCGCTTGCGCATAAGCCAGAACTTCTTCCGTGGCGGGTTCAATTACAGGAAATATCTTCTGCGACGCACTGGGCACCCATTTCCCGCTGATGTACATTAAATATGTTTTCGGCATCCAACTTATCCTTCACAAAACTGCAATTTAGGCACGCGCAAGCTTACGCCGTGAATATACAAAAAAGAAAAATAATGCCAGCCCCACAAAGAACACGGTGCCGCTCACCATCTTAAGCTCGTACAAAGCGACTGACGAAACGGCTTGTGGTGGGAAAAATACTAATCCGATTCCAAGCAGGGTAGTTAAAAGTCCACTCCAGCCAGCAAGTATGAGCGTCAGCCTGCTGTAATGACCCCGACCGTCTGGCGGTGCAGCTGCAATGCGGAGTAGCGCGGCAAAAAGATAAACAAATGGGATTAACTGAAGCACGACGGCGAGCGACAGCATTGTCTGGAAGGCCTCGCGGACGCTCGCTCCGACAAAATACAAAATAGTAAGGACGAGGGAGAGGCCGCCGTGGACCAGCAGCGCAACATAGGGAGTGCGGTATCGGGTGTGCAATCTTCCGAGAGCCGCGGGTAGGTAGGAGTCTAACCCGGCGACGAAGGGAATGCGGGACGAACCAGCCAGCCACGCGGAGCCTATTCCCGCGATAGACAGTCCGAGCAGCACTGCGAAAGGGGCGACTATCCAAGGTACTCCCACTTCGTGCGCCATATGATTCACAGCCTGAACGATACCTTGGAGCACGCTTATATCCCGAGTGCCCACTGCGACAAGAAGCGTGAGCGTCGCGCCAATATAGAGCAGACCGGAGAGAACTCCTCCCACCGCGACTGCACCCGGCAACGTTCGTTGTGGATCGCGAATTTCATCTCCCATAATTGATGCAAGCTCAAGACCTACTAAGCCAAAGCAGATAACACCAAACGAGTTTAAGACGAAACGGGGGTCAGCGGGAATGGCAAAGTCCGCTACCGTGACACTGGCACCATGACGTGAAAACACAATCACGCCCAAACCGATCAGTACTGCCGCAGCGATGCCAGTACCAATCGCGCCTATATTATTAATCCACTTACCCACGCCGAGGCCGATGATATTAAGAGCTACTAGGAGACTAAGCAGGAGAACACATGTGCATAGTGCAAACACTCTGTTGTCTGCAAGCGCTTCGTGGTTCGGCCCGAGCGCAAACACTGAAACTCCGACGAAATAGAGCAAGACTGTTGGCACATAAAGAATGTTATTGGTCCAATAACACCAACCTGAGAGAAAGCCGTGGAACTCGCCAAACAGTTCTTTTGCCCAAAGATATAGGCCGCCCTCACCGGGATAGCGCTTACTGAGCTCGATGACTGCAATCCCTTGTGGCCAGAAAAAAAGCACCAGCGATAAAAGCCACAGCCAGATAGTTACTCCACCATTGGCCGCGATGGAAGGAACCACGTTTAAATTAAACACTGCTACAACAAATAATAAGACCAGATCGAAACGGCCCAAAGTGCGTTTGAGGTGCGGATTGTGGTGGGCAGAATGCTTCATGCGAGGGGTGCTATTTTCACGAACTGGCTGAAATGGGGAGCGCAATTACGCCCCCCGCGTTTGCTAGTGGGCCGCATATGACACAGTCATGCCGCGCTCTTGTTGCGCTTTCGCCAGCGCCGGAGCTAAGTCAGCGAATGCGGCCAGATGCATATCAATATCGGCTTCCGAGTGTTGCACGGAGATTGTCCACTGTTCATCCCACCAGAAGGGTTGCGGCATCACCCCGCGATTTACCATGCCGAACCAATACTGCTTCCACAAATCCACATCCACCATGCGCCATTCACGGTGGTTGCGGATTTGTTCCTTATAAAACAGAACTGCGCCATTCGCGCCAGCACCGATGGAATACGCGGTTAGTCCGGATGCTGCGATAATTCTGTTGCAGCCATTCACTAACTTGGTATTCATACTGTTAATGTGGGCATAGCCTTCTGGTGTCAACACTTGGCGGAACACCGCGAGGCCTGCGGCAATGACCGTACAGTTGGTGTTATATGTACCCGCATGAAATACCTTGCCCTGAGCAATGACATCCATCACGTCGCGGCGCCCCCCAAAGGCTGCAAGCGGAAAGCCACCACCAATAGACTTAGCGAGGCAAATCATGTCTGGCTTAATGTTGAAGTACTCGCAGGCACCACCGCGACCAAGCTTCGCTCCAGTCTTAACCTCGTCGAAAATCAGAAGCGCACCGTGCTTGGTGCAAAGAGCGCGTAAACCTTCGAGGAAACCCGGTTCTGGCATTACGATACCGATGTTCATCGGTACCGGCTCTACAATCACGGCTGCAACTTCGCCTAAGTTCTCCTCGAACTGACGCTCAACTGACGCCAGATCGTTGAAGGTAGCAACCAGCGTTGCGTCGGTTTCGCCCTTAGGAATGCCCGCGCTCGCCACCACTCGATTCGGCGCTTCGATTTCGCCCCACTTTTCGGGGTCGGGCTTTACACTCACCATTACGGCACCATGAACGCCGTGATAGCAACCTTCGAACTTGATAAGTTTCTCGCGGTCAGTAAATCCCCGGGCAACGCGAATCGCGTGCATCGTAGCTTCGGTACCGGAGTTCGAAAAGCGAACCTGTTCGACCGGGAAGCGTGCGATGATCTCCTCTGCCAATTCACGCTCTAACTCGAACGGCATACCTAGCATGGTGCCATTTTCGAGACGGTCTTGCACAGCCTTAACTACTGCGGGATGACAGTGCCCGGCCATGATCGCGCCGAAGCAAAGGTTGAAGTCAATGATCTCATTGCCATCCACATCCCACACGCGGCTGCCATGAGCGCGTTTGATGAACACGGGATATGGCTCATAGCTACGGAAGTTACTGGCTACTCCAAGCGGCATATAGGGCCATGCCTTGGCCAGTGCAGCCTTGGACCCTGGCGTGCGGCGTTCGAACAAATCCAATTCGTTACGTAATCCCTCGTGCATACAAATACCTCATCGCAATCGCGAAGAATGAACTGCAACAGCACCTACTCCCGTGGCGGAGTGCCCGGCGGGAACTGACAAAAATCTAAAAGAATATTTTTAGAGCAAACTGAGCTAAACGCGGATCGCGCGCCCGCTTAATTTTTCCAAAATCAGAGCCATCGCTGAAAGCGCCATCGGGGCTCTGGAACTGCGTGTGGTTAAATAGGTTAAACAGATCGGCGCGGAATTCCATACGGCGCTTGTCACCACCCCACGGAGTCGTCTTCGCGAAAGTAACATCTACGTTCTGAATACCGGGGCCGCAGCAGATGGAGCGGGGAGCATTGCCAAACGTACCCAATGCTGGATCCACGAAGCTAGCCGCGTCGAAGTATGCGTTGCGATTGGTTCGCGGATTTAGAATCTTAAGCGGCGCAATTTGATTTGGTGTGCTAACCGGAGTAAAGAAGAAGCTGGACACAAGTTCTTGGTCGTTGGCGTCAGAGAGGCGAATTGGAAAGCCGGTTTGGACGGTCAAAATTGTGGATATTGACCAGCCATTCAGCGCAACACCGGCTGCTCCATTGTGCTTCGGGATGGGCAAGTCCCAATACCCGTTGACTACGAAGCGGTGACGAGAATCGAAGAGCGACAAGGAGCGGGTGGCACGAGGGTTGAAAGGATTGAGTGACTCCTCGAAACTGGAGGCCTGATCAATGGACTTACTCCAAGTGTAGGCCACTTGAGCTTGCAAGCCGTGGGAAAAACGCTTCTCAAGTGAGGTTTGCAATGAGTTATAAGCGGAGTTAGCGACGGTGTCTTCCGCAAAGATATTACTCAGAACATCAACACCATCTGCTGGACAGGTGGCGGCACCGTTCAAGGGGTCGCAATTCGGAGAGGCATACGGCCGCAAGCCAACAAGAGTAACTCCGTTTGCCCCTACAACTGTGCCCTTGGCCAGCACTTGATTGTGGTTAGCATAGGGCAGATGCAAGTCGTTGGGCAGAACGGTGCCAGGAGAAATGAAGAAGGAGTTATCCGCAAAGAAAGGGCCACAAGCGAGCGACGGGTCACTAGTGGCGACAGAGATGCTCTGTAAATCGAGGCAGGTTTGCGCATTGCCGGAGTTAAGGTCATGCGAGGCGAGCAAGTGATGTGCTTGCGAACCGACAAAGCCCACCTGCAGCACCAAGTTCCGGCTCAACTCCTGCTGAAACGTGACGTTATATTGCTCTGAGTACTGCGTCTTGAGGTGCGGCTGGAATTCGCCATACAGAAGAATGGGGCGGAAAGTAGACCAGTCCACAGGCTGACCGCGTTTTGGATTCAGAATGCCGTTGAACGGATTGGGCACACTGGAGCCGCTCTGCTGCACGAAAGGCGTATTAAAGAGCGGGTTCGACAAGAAGGTGCTGCCGCCAAAGGGTGGCTCGGCGCTGAACTGCTCGAGCACTAATTGCTCAATCGGGCTGTAGAAGATGCCGAAGCCTGCACGGATACTAGTCTTGCCGGATGCGCCTGGGCTGTAGGCAATACCGATGCGGGGTGCGAAAGCCTTATGATCAGTGCTGGTGAGTCCGGCGGGAACCCCTTTATCTCCGGGTACTACCAGTCCAGTCGGCAGATAGGGAGTACAGTCTGATGTGCCTAGTGATGCCTGACTTGCTGCCGAAAGTTGACAAGGAAAAATCGAAGAATTCTGACCGGGCCGGAACGACTGGACATGCTGGGCGGTGTCAGTAAGCGGTGTGAACAGCTCCCATCGCAGGCCGTAGTTTACGGTAATGTTGGGGCGGAACTTCCAGCTATCTTGCGCGAAAAGGCCAATTTGTTTACTGCGAACGTTTTCTACCTGCGCGGATCCCTGCGAATAAGAATCAGGCAACCCGAGCAGGTAGTTGGGATAGTTATTGGTGGATTGAACGCTGTTAGGGCCGTTACCGGTATAGCCGAAGTTGCCAGCGACGTTGAAATAGAGGGTTTGGTCGAAACGAAGTTCACGAACATCTGCACCGAACTTCATGGTGTGCTTACTTCTCACAAAAGTAAGCTCGTCAGCCAGACTATACGAGTTACCAATCTGAGGCAGCTCGCCCTCAAAATTATTGCCAATGACAAATCCCCCGGCGATGTTGATGAAGGGGACGCCTTCGCGACCGGCACCTAGACCAGGGGTAATACCGAGTTTGGGGCTGGTGCCAAATTGCTGTTGCACGGCGGCTGAGTCGCCCGTGCCATTGAAGCAAAAGGCGGCAGCGTCTCCGGTGCAGGAGTCGGTGACCGGGGCGGTTTTCTCTGGGTGATTGAAGGTCTTTTGCGCTTCCCGCATGTACACTGCGCGAGCCTCGTTCACCAGGTTGTTGCTAATGGTCCAAGTGTGGCTGAGGTTGATTTGCTGGAAGCGATCGGCCGCTAGGCCGCCAAAACCGCTTACATTGGCACCCGCAGCTTGGAAATTGGAGAAGGGCTGGAAAACGTCATCATCCACAAAATAGTAGTAGGCGCTCAGATTCTGGCGGTCATTGAGTTTGAAGTCCCACTTAGCGGTAAGCTGGTCGGCGCGGGTTCTACTCTTCAGCACCGCCTGATAACTGCCGTCTGAAATGTTCCCGGTGGGAACGTATCGCAACAGGTTGGCAGCCACCGGATCCTGACACGCGGAGGGAATTTGATTGTTCGGAAAGATCTGCGCCCAAGCGACGCCAGGGGCCGGGGTAGTACCTTCTGCCGCAGAGATAGCGGCTGCACAACCGGTGCGAGTGTTTAGCACATCTGCGACTAGTTGGTCTGAGACCTGACCACCGAATGCGCCGGGGGCGCTGAAATTGTTAGAGAAATCGCCGGTACGCTCAGCGGACGTCGGGACGGAAGTAACAGGGCCAGAGACACCTTGGCGGATGCGGCGTCCCTCATAACTCAAGAAGAAGAAGCTGCGGTTCTTAGTGATCGGCCCGCCAAAAGTGCCCCCGAATTGATTCTGGTTGAAGGGCGACTTCGAGGTATCAAAGTAGCCGCGTGAATCCAGCACAGTGTTGCGGAAGTACTCGTAGACATTGCCGTGAAATTGATTGGTGCCGGACTTAGTCACTACGTTAACAACAGCGCCAGAGCTACGGCCATATTCCGCATCGAAGGTATTCGTAAGTACGCGAAATTCTTCAATTGCGTCGGGGCTGGGCTGCACGGTGGGCAGGTTGGCGAACTGATCATTGGCGTCGCCACCATTCACGCTAAAGTTATTGCCACGGCCGCGGCCTCCGTTTACGGATACAGCTCCCGCGCGGTCACTGCCATAGTAAAGGTCCGTTCCGGTAGTGGATTGTACCCCGGGCTGCAACGAGAGTAGCTGATAGGCGTCGCGGGCGTTGAGAGGTAATTCTGAAACGGCACGCGAGTTCACGATGGCGCCAAGCTGGGTACTGGAGGTATCTACCAACGGAGCTTCGGAGGTGACGTCCACAACCTCTTGCGCGGCGCCGAGTTGCAGTACCATATTCAACGCCAGTGCTTGATTCAGCTCGAGCTGCACACCGCGGCGGACGTTCTTCTTAAAACCAGCGAGGTCAAACTCTAAACGGTAGAGTCCGACGGGGATGGCGGGAAAGGCGTAGTCGCCTGAGGCATCGGTTTGGGCGGAGCGGGCGACGCCGCTTTCTTCATTCACCAGCGTGACCTTGACACCGGGAACCACCGCACTGGTGGGGTCGGTTACTCGGCCAAAGATGCGGCCGCCAGTGCTTTGTGCAAGAACTGGAGTGGCAAGATTCAACACAAGATTCAACACAATGCCCAGCAGAATCACGGAGCGTGCGATGAAGCCGAAAGCCTTAAGAGCGGCGAAACGATCCGACAACACAGCCATGCAACCTCCCATAGAAATGAGGAAAATCAGTTTTCCGGATCGTGCTTGACGCCGGAAAGAACCTTGCTATAATTCCGCAAGGTTAGAGAATGCGGGCAACGATGTCAAGGGCATTTCTTGCAACCGGCTATTGATTTTCAAGATTTGGCGGTCTTGCGATGAGACAGCAGAGTTCTTCCAACCCGCCGACCGAGGAGTTGCTGAAGATTGGCGAGGTGGCGCGTCTGGTTGGAGTTTCACCTTCCATCATGCGAGCTTGGGAGCGGCTGGGGCTGATCCGGCCTCGGCGCACGGATAACGGGTATCGCAAGTATGCGCGGAGTGACGTCCAGTTGCTGAAGCGGGCTCGCTACTTGCGGCGCGAACGAGGCCTGAATGCGCCAGCAATCGCGGAGGTGCTGAAGAGTGCTGGGAGAGGTGCAGGACTTCCCGCAACCGCGCCCAATGAAGGCGCGTCGCGGGTGATTGGAGCGCGGCTACGGCGGCTGCGACTGGCCCGCAAGCTGGCGCTGGTGGAAGTGGCCAAAGCGGTGGGCATCTCGGTTGGCTTTTTGAGCGGCATTGAGCGATCACAAATGAGCGCGTCGGTGGCGACGTTGCGTAAGCTGGCGCGGTTCTACAAGACCAGCATCCTCGATTTTTTCGAACCGCAGGGGGAGAATCCTCACCTCGTCCGGGCAGGCGAGCGCAAGGTGCTGGATGCGGGTCAGGGGGTAAAAATGGAGCTGCTGGCCTGGGGCAAAGCTGTGATGGAGCCGCACCTGTTCCGCATCGCACCAAAGGCAGGCAGCGGAGAAGCTTATACGCATGAAGGCGAGGAATTTCTCCACGTACTGGCGGGCGCACTCACGATTTCACTGGAGGGACGCGACTACTTGTTGCGACATGGGGACAGCCTGTATTTCGACAGCAACATTCCGCACCGCTGGGTGAATCCAGGACTGAAAGAAGCGGCAGTTTTGTGGATTAATACCCCGCCGACGTTTTAGGGTCTGCGCTGCAGGAGAGATGAGATGATGACGGCAACTGTAAGGACGGCGGCGCTGGCCGCACTGTTAATTTCCACATGGAGCGTTTCGCGAGCTCAGACCTCAGCCGATCTGGTTATTACCCATGCGCGCATCTTTACCGAAAACGCTGCTGCACCCTGGGCCGAGGCGATGGCGGTGCAAAATGGTCGCATTGTCGCGGTGGGCAGCGAAGTACAGGTTGCGGCCTTCCGCAAGAACGCTAAGAAGGTGGTGGACGCGCAAGGCAAACTGGTGCTGCCCGGCTTCCATGACGCGCACATCCACTTTATGGAAGGCTCGGTGAGCCTGAATGGCGTGGGTCTGGACGGCGCGAAATCGCTCGCCGAAGTGCAACGGCTGGTAAAGGAGTATGCGGCGGCGCACCCCAAGGCGGCGTGGATTTTGGGGCGGGGGTGGAGCTACGACATCTTTGGCGAAGCGGCGCTGCCCAAACGCCAGATGCTTGACCTGGTGGTGGCCGACCGGCCCGTGTACTTGGAAGGCTACGACGGCCACACTGCATGGGTGAACAGCAAAGCACTGGAGTTGGCGGGGGTAACGAAGTCCACGCCTGACCCGGCCAATGGAACAATCGTGCGCGACGCCAACGGCGAAGCAACCGGCGCGTTGAAGGAAGCCGCCCAGGATGTAGTGGGCGCGCACACTCCTGAGCTGACGAGGCCGGAGCGCCTGGCCGCGCTGCGCGCGGGGCTGCGCCATGCCAGCGCCAACGGACTGACACGAGTGCGCAGCGCAGGTAGTGACTTTGAATATCTTGATTTGTTTGATGAATTGCGCAAGTCGGGCGAGTTGACGGTGCGTCAAACCGTTGCCTACGGTCTTGAACCGCCGGAGTTGACGCCAGAGGCGCTAAACAAGATTGAAAAGGCGCGCCGCCACTATCACGATGACTGGATCAACGGCGGCGTGGTGAAGGTTTTTCTGGATGGTGTGGTGGAGTCGCACACAGCGGCGATGCTCACGCCCTACAGCGATGATCCGTCGTTGATGGGCAAGATGTTTTGGGATGTGGACAAGTACACGGCTGCGGTGAAGGAACTCGACAAGCGCGGTTTCACGGTGATGACCCACGCGATTGGGGAAAAGGCCGTGCGAACGGCGCTGGACGCCTACGAAGCGGCGGCCAAGGCGAACGGCACCAGTGGGCGCGACCACAGTATTGAGCATATTGAAACGTGCAGCGAGGCGGATCGTTCGCGCTTTGGCAAGCTGCATGTGGTGGCGGGGATGCAGCCGCTCCACACCTATCCCGACACGGACACGCTGCAGGTATGGGCGAAGAATGCGGGGCCAGACCGCGTTTCGCGGGCGTGGTCGTGGCACACGATTCAGGCAGGCGGTGGCATGCTGGCCTTTGGCAGTGACTGGCCGGTGGTGACGCTAAACCCGTGGTATGGCGTGCAGACGGCGGTGACGCGGCAGACGCGTGAAGGTAAACCTGAGGGCGGATGGATTCCCGGGGAACGGATTTCATTGGAAGAGGCGATTGCAGGGTACACGCTGAATGCTGCCAAGGCGGAGCATCGCGATCGCGACGAAGGCTCATTAGTGCAAGGCAAGCTGGCGGACTTCATCATCGTTTCGCAGGATGTCTTCCGGATCCCCGCAAGAGAATTGTGGAAGACGACGGTAGAGAAGACCTATGTCGGCGGGCGAATGGTGTATGACGCCAACAACGCAACGGCGGCGGGCAGCGCGACGGCTGGTGTAAACTAGCAGTTGCGATGCGCCCGTAGCTCAGCTGGATAGAGCGGTTGCCTCCGAAGCAACAGGCCGGGAGTTCGAATCTCTCCGGGCGCACCATTTATTTGAATTTCCGGCTTTACGCATACGCTTTCGCAGTTCGATTCGCGACTTCCGCTGCCAAGAAGAGTCTGCCACTCGATGCCAGCCATTCCCATCCCCACTCTCCCTTACGGCGTCTGTTCGCAATGCCTGCACGTAAAACTGCTGACCTCGGACAAGGGGTCGGTATTTATGCAGTGCCAGCGCGGTTTGACGGATGCGCGGTTTCCGAAGTATCCACGGCTGCCGGTGTTGCGCTGCGCCGGATTTGTGGCGTTGGCAAAGCCCTCCGTTGCGAGCCCGGCATCCGGCACCCAACTGCCTGAAAACGGCTTCGCGGATTTTGACGACTCCGGCGACTCCTAAACCTGACCGAGCGGCAGTGGGTGATTTAACGGAATTTCACCCCTGGTTAGAATTTTTGTGGCGTTTGTATTTTCGCCTTGTCTTCGCCTTCAATTTGCGCTAATCTCTTCTTCGCGATGAACTCGCGACGGAACTCGCGACGAACTCGCGACGAGCCGCTGTGACATAGTTCGCGCACGATACATGACGACTTCCTAGGAGGCTACTGCCATGTCCGCTGACCCAAGCGTTGACCCAAACGTTGACCCAAGCGTTGACCCAAACGTAAACCCGATTCCTGCCGGATACCACACTGTTACCCCTTACCTAATTGCCGAAGATGCCGCTGCGGCTATGGCCTTTTATGTGGCCGGACTCGGCGCAACCGAGTTGTATCGTCTCACCTTGCCGGATGGAACCATCGCCCACTCTGAATTGATTATCGGCGACTCGCGCATTATGCTCGCCGACGCCAAAATGGCCCAACTAGGCGGCGCACCGGGAGAAAAGCTGCCGGTAAGCTTCATGGTCTACGTGCCCGATTCCGATGCGGCCTTTGACCGCGCGGTGAAGGCGGGTGCAACCTCGCTGCGGCCCGTGGCGGACCAGTTCTACGGCGACCGCACCGGAACCTTCCGCGACCCCTTCGGCCACATCTGGTCGGTGGGTACGCATATCAAAGATGTGTCGCCGGAAGAGATGCAGAAGGCGATGGAAAGCATGGGCGGGTAGTGGTGAGCCAACCTGATGGGTGCCCCGTCCAAGCTACGCTTGGGCGGGGACTTGGCTAGCCCGCTACGGCAGCTTCAGCCCCTGAAGTGCCTTGCGCAACTCGTCGGGCTTGAAGCCAAACGGGCCGGGCGGAGCTTTGTACACCACGCGGCCGTCGGCGCCGATCAGGTACAGGCGATCCGGCCACCCTGTGTAAGCCCGCTCCGTGGGGTTGTCAAAGTCATCGAGCACGGCGGGAAACTTGATGCCGAGCTTGCGGACACATGCGCCAGCCACAAACGCGCGTTCCATCTCGTCCTTGGGACTGGCAAAGATGACCTTGTCTTTCACGTTGCTTTCCATCTGCCAGACGTCGCTGGGGTGAGCCTCGGTGATGTACACCGTGAGGAACGCCACTTTACCGCCGTATTCGTCGTAAAGCTTGTTGAGGGCAGGAACCTCCCGCCGAAATGGCGGTCAAGTGTAGCTGCCAAAGACCAGCACCACCGGTTCGCCACCAGGGCGGGCAGCTTGCAAGGCGGCAAGGCTGACGCGGTGCGCCGGGTTGGCATGGCCATCTTCCAGCGCAGCCAGATTAAACTCCGGCGCAACCTGACCGGGCTCGACCGTGCCCGCGCGAGCGCCGTTCCAAAACGTCTCAAACGGGATGATGAGGTAGGCCGGGCCGGGTATGTGCATCATCACCCGGCCAAACTCCTCGGGCGGCTGGTGCATAGCCCAGTCGAC
>JANXUR010000024.1 GCA_025356095.1 Acidobacteriaceae bacterium
ATGAAGTTGGGAATGTGATTGAGCACATAGTGGCCCATTTCGTGGCCCATTACGGCTTGGATTTCTTCCGGAGAAGCGCGCTTAATTAAGTTGTCATTCAGAGTAATGCGCATGGTGCTGCCGAATCCGCTAACGTTGGCACTCATACGCTTGGTTTGTTTGCTGGCGTCAATTTCGTAAACGTCATGCGCAGGGATACCCTGCGCCCGCGCCAGGCTGAGGATGGGGTCGGTAATCTTTGCATTGTCCAGAATCTTCGGGTTATTGAAGATGGGCTGGATGAATACCGGGCTGATGGCCACCCCGAACACCATGAGCGCGACGGCGGTAATCGAACCCCAGATCCACCAGGTGCGCGGCAGGCGGCCGACGATCCAGAACAGAATGGCAACGGCCAGTCCGCCCATCACCATATTCAGCAAGATGCCTTTACCTTCGTCGCCCATCCAGGCACCGAAGTTCTGGGTCGCCATGCCGTATTGATGTTCGCGGATATAGCTTTCATAGAAATCGAGCGGATAGCCGAGTACGTATGTGACGATTGTGAATTGAGCAAAGTAGAGCATCGTCCGCAGAAATCTGAAGCGAGTGATGCGCGCAGCGAAGTCGCGCATTTTGGCGGACAGCCGCGTATTCAGCAGAATCAGCATCACCACCGCGCCTACCAGAAAGTCCCAGAGAACAAGCCAGTAGCCGCCTTCAAAATATGCGTTGGAGCGAGCCGTGGCGCTGGCTGGAATCTGCGCCAGATAGGCGCGGGTCGCCGCATCGGCTGAAAAGTTGGGGCCGGGCTGGGCCTCGGCAGGGACCACCACTACCGATGGCATCTGGTTGGCGGCAGGGGAAGCTTGCGCTGTGCCCATGGCAGCGGCGAGCGTAACGAACAAGCAAACGGACAAAGCGGCGCGAAGAGCGCGGTTACGGAACGTCATGGTGGTTCCTCTCGAAAATAGAGACAATTTGCAGACACGGGAAATAGTGAAAAGACCCGACGGCTGAGAGGATATACGCAATTGGGCGAATTCGGTTCAGCAAAGATTGCCGCAAAGATTGCCGCGACGTGCGAGCGGCTCCGCGTTTACACTCAGAATCATGCTGGGTGAAGTAGCAATCGGGTTGGGTGCAGCGGCCAGTGCAGCCGCCGGTGCAGTGGCCGCGGGATATAACGCCATGGCGCCGGAGTCACAACTCTATGGGCGGACGGTAACCCGGCCGGAATCTCCGGGCAAGCTCGTGCTGACCTATGACGATGGCCCGAACCCGGCATGGACGCCGCAGCTACTCGACGTACTGGCGCGGCATCAGGTGCAGGCGACCTTCTTTGTGATTGGCCGGTATGTACGGCAGCGGCCCGAGTTGCTGCGCGCGGTGGTGGCCGCAGGGCATGAGGTGGGGAACCACACCTGGGATCATCCCAACTTGATTTTTTGTAGCCCGGCAGAAACACGGCGGCAGTTACGGGATTGTTCGGCGGCAATTGCCGATGCGACGGGCAAGATGCCAGCGCTGTTCCGGCCTCCGTTTGGCGGGAGGCTGCCATGGACCCTGGCCATAGCGCGCGAACTGGGGCTGACGCCAGTGATGTGGAGCGTCACAGGCTTTGACTGGAGTCCCACGACAGGTGCCGCGATTGAACGGAAGGTGCTGCGCCAGGTGGCGCGGCACGAGGCTCAACAGCAAAGCGCCGGGCGGGGTGGTGCGGGGCGGGGCGACATCATCCTGCTGCACGATGGCGGACACAAGGCCATGGGCGCCGACCGCAGCCATTCGGTGGACGCCACCGAACGAATTTTGCAGCGGTACAAGGTGGAAGTTGGCAGGGAGTTTGTTGTCGCGGGGGCGGGCTTGTAAGTGCCACCCCTTCGAGATCAATACTTCGGTGGGCCTAACCCAACCCTTACGTGGCGGGCTTTACAAATATCGTCCCCTGTGGAGACTTTAGGTGCAGCATCCATCCTGCTCTGGCCGCGTGCGCTCACCTTGTGCACACGCGCAGAGCGCAAATGCCGTCACCTTGCTCTAAGTACCTGCTCTAAGCCTCCCGCCCAGCTAGTCAAAGTGCTCAATCCCCTAGCTACGCATAGTTACGCCTAGCTATGCTTAGTTATGCCTAGTTACACTTAGTTATGCTTCATGAACTTACTATCTTTCTTGCCGGTAAGTTCGTTGTAGAGGGTTTCAATCCACGCGTCGCTGGAGATGAAGTCGCCGCTGTATTTCTTCCACGGCTCCATGATTTTGTCTTTCTTCATCTGCTCTAGCGACTTACCCGCCTTCAGGTTCTTTTCCACCACTGCTGTGGTTTCGCCAATCATTTTCACAAAAGAGCGCACGTCATCGGGCTTGGAGAGCGGGCCATGGCCGGGAATAATCTTCACGTCCGCTGGTAGCTTCGCCAGCACTTCTTCGCAAGCCTTGACGATGCCTGCCGAACTGCCACCCGCCGTAATGTCTACAAAGGGGAATCCATAGGTGACAAAGTCGTCGCCCATGTGCACCACGTTCGACTGCGGGAAGAAAACGATGGAATCGCCGTCGGTGTGGCCGCTGGGAAAGAACATCGCGTGGATGTCTTCGCCATTCAGGTGCACGGTAACATCGCGGTCAAAGGTGACGACGGGCCAGCCGTTCTTTTCGGCAGCTTTCATCTCCATAGCCATGGAGCCGCCGTTGCCAGCCTTGCCACCGCTCACCAGCCGCTTGCGGACGTTCTCTTGCGCGATGATTGGCGTGGCATTCGACTGGAAGAGCGTATTTCCGCCGGTATGGTCGCCGTGATAGTGGGTGTTGATGACGAAACGGATCGGCTTCTCGCTCATGCCCGGAATGCTCTTCAGAGCGGCTTTAATCTTCTCGGCAAGCGGCGCGAA
>JANXUR010000055.1 GCA_025356095.1 Acidobacteriaceae bacterium
CACCGCTTTTGTGCGTCCGCAATTTGTTCGACAATGGGTTCGACAATTTGTTCGACAATGGGTTCGACAATGGGTACGACAATGGGTTGGTGCCTTTCACCTTCGCTCGTGCCGCTGCCATCCTTCCCTTCCGCCGCCGCCTGCCGCTTTCCCCGCTCATCCTCGGGTCCTTTGCGCCCGATCTGGAACACTATCTGCGGCTTGTCTACACCGACGAACGTTATGGCCGCTGCCTTTCAGGTCTGCTGCAAGTGACGTTTAGGCTGTCACTGGCTGTGCTCTGGCTGTGCGTAGCGGAAAGTAGCGGAGTTTTTCTTGGCGGAAGCGTGTGCGAGTCGAACGCACCAGTGACGGGTTTGCCGCCGCTCGCCGGTTTTGAAGACCGGGAGGATCACCGGACCCTATGCGCTTCCGCGTCTCGTCAGTGTGGCAGCTTGTGGCACAAACTGGCAAGCCGCCAAAGCAAAACGGGCGAGCCGAAGCCCGGCCGCTGCCACCACTGCAGCAAGGCTACTTGGGCTGTGCCGTAGTCCGCAGATACGGTTTGTGCGCAGTAAACGCGCCAAACTTCTCCTTGGCCTGCTCGTCATTGAACGAAGTTGGAATAATCACATCCTCGCCCGGCTTCCAATTCACAGGAGTCGCGACGCTAAACTTTGCATTCAACTGCAACGCATCCAGAACCCGCAGAATCTCATCGAAGTTGCGCCCAGCGCTCATGGGATAGCTCAGCATGAGCTTGATCTTCTTGTCCGGGCCTACGATGAACACGGTACGCACGGTGGCGTTGTCCACTGCCGTCCGGCCTTCGCAACTCTCGCCCGCGCCTTCCGGCAACATGTCATACGCCTTAGCCACGGCCAGATCAGTGTCGCCGATCATGGGAAAGTTCACCGCCGTCCCTTGCGTCTCTTCAATATCCGCTGCCCACTTGGCGTGATTGCCGACTGGGTCAATGCTCAAGCCAATCACCTTGGTGTTGCGCTTGTCGAACTCCGGCTTCAACCGCGCCATGTAGCCCAGTTCCGTGGTGCAAACCGGCGTAAAGTCCTTGGGATGCGAGAACAAAATCGCCCAGCCATCGCCAATCCACTCATGGAAGTTGATGGGGCCTTGCGTCGTTTCCGCGTTGAAGTTCGGAGCTTCTGAATTGATACGCAGTGACATTTGTACTTCCTCCTGATGCTGCCTGAATTGTTGCTCTTAGAATGGTGTGTTGCCCGCTTTTCAGTGTCGCCCGTACCGCGAAGGCTGCCAGCAAATCAGCGGAATCCGTTCTCTGTCGGCATCCGTCGTCCCAAGTTCCCTTTGGATGCGCCCGGGAATGCCAATGATTCCACTGCGGAGATAATACAAGGCGAAGAATATTCTTCGCGGAAAGTATGGGTCAAACTTCGGAGTCAAACTTCGGAGTCAAACTTCGGGGTCAAACTTCGGGGTCAAACTTCGGGCCTTAAGCCAAACATCGAACCTAGCGCCCCCGCTGTTCGCACTTGAAAGGCAGGCATCATGCCTCCATCCGGTCGAAATTTCGCTTACGTTCTGCTTGACGTCTTTACCAAGACAGCCATGCACGGCAACCAGCTCGCCGTCTTTACCGACGCGGGCGGCCTTTCCGATTGCGAAATGCAAGCGTTGGCTCGCGAGACCAATCTTTCTGAGACAACCTTCATCCTTCCTCGTGATGCCGCGACCGAAGCCACCAGCGGCCATCGAGTCCGCATCTTCACCGTGCAAGAAGAACTGCCTTTTGCCGGCCACGCCACTCTAGGAACGGCCTTTGTGCTGAGCGGCCAAAGCGCGAATACTGATGCAGCAACACCCAGCGAAATCGTGCTCGACCTCAACGTCGGCCCCATCTCGGTGCGCTACGAGCCGCAGCCCGATGGCAGCACTCTCGGCGAAATGACGCAGGTCAATCCCACCTTCGGCCAGCTTCACAACGGCGAAGCCCTCGCTCGCGCTATCGGCTTGAGCCCCGGCGACCTCGACCCCGCCTTGCCGATTCAAACCGTTTCTACTGGAATGCCCTTTGCCATTGTGCCGTTGCGTTCGCTTGCCGTAGCGCAACGGTTGAGCTTCGCCTGGCAGCAGGCAGCGGAATACCTCGCACAGACTGATGCCAAGTTCCTCTATTTCGTGACCCGAGAAACCGTGGACCCGAATTTTCGTTTGCACGCGCGGATGATTTTTTACAACGCAGAAGACCCCGCCACCGGCTCGGCTGCTGGCTGTTGCGCAGCCTGGGCAGTGAAACATGGCGTCGCACAGCCTGAGGAACTCTTCTGGGTCGAGCAAGGCATCGAGATGCTGCGCCCCAGCCACATCCGTTTGCGCGCGGGGATGCAGAGCGCCGGGCACGATAACCAAGTAGTTAATGTGCGTGTCGGAGGCAGCGTGGTGGAAGTGGCCCGCGGTGAGTTCCTGCTCTAACAAATGCAGAAACAACCAATATCCATAGGGGCTTGGCAACCATTGCAGCCTCGCTTGATGCACCGCACACCTATTGGCGTATGTGCTACTTTACACGCGGAAGTCCACCAGTTAGCATCACAGTCCGTTGTTAGGGTTCCCCGTTCCACCTGAATGCATCACGTCACAAAACCAGTTTCAGTTTGGCAATCCGTATGAAGCCTAAAAAGACAATCCTCTGCGTGGACGAAAACGAAGCCTCGCTTTCCATCCGAAAGATCATGCTAGAGACTCGTGGCTATCGCGTGCTGCCCCACCGCAACGCGGAAGATGCGCTGGTTAGCTTCCGCACCTCGCCCACCGATCTGGTGCTTTGCGAACAACTGTTGCCCGGTGCCGATGGCGCCTGGCTGGTCGCGCAAGTTAAATCGGATGCCCCGCGCACCCCAACCATCCTGCTCACCGATCGCTCCCATGGCAACCAATACAATACTGTCGCAGACGTGCTGCTCACCCACGGGATGTGGGAGCCGGCACACCTGCTGGAGCACATTCGGGTACTGCTCATCAAACGCCGCAGCCCCAAACGCAGCAGCCAAGCGAGCGTCAAGCAGTTCGACTCCCGCATCGGTGCCGCCTAGACTTCGGCACTTCGCACGCCCTATCCCGCTGCGGTTCGTTTACAGTTCCGCTGCGCTACCCTGCAATCTCTGCCCCGGTTGTAGTATCGTCAAAGTCTGCATGGTTGCATTCATACAAGCGGAAAATCTCACCAAGACCTATCGCATCGGCAAGGTGGATGTGCCGGCGTTGCGCGGTGTCTCGCTCGAGATCCAGAAGGGCGAATTCGTCAGTATTGTTGGCCCTTCAGGATCGGGCAAGAGCACGCTTTTCTACCTGCTTGGTGGCCTCACCCGCGCCGATTCGGGCCACGTGCGGATTGATGGCGAGGATCTGGCCAAAATGTCTGACGGTGAGCGCACCAGCGTGCGCCGCCGAAAAATCGGCTTCGTCTTCCAGCGCTTCAACCTTCTGCCGACCCTGAACGCCGACTCCAACATTCGCGTGGCGCAAGACATCGCCGGAACATCTTCCGATGCGGACCCGGCATTTTTCACCCGTATTTGCGACCTGCTCGGCATCAGCAAGCGCATTCAGCATCGCCCCTCTGAAATGTCTGGCGGTGAGCAGCAGCGCGTGGCTCTAGCCCGCGCCTTGGTCAATCGCCCTGCCATCGTGCTCGCCGATGAGCCCACTGGCAACCTCGACACCAAGAATTCTGAAGTAGTGCTGAAGATGTTGCGCCACTCGAACCAGGAACTAGGCCAAACCGTCTTGATGATTACGCACAATCCGGAGGCCGCCGCCTATGGTGACCGCATCATCCACATGCGCGATGGCGAAATCGTCTCTCCGGAGCTCGACCCGCAGCGAAAGGCGACCTGACGACGCCCTTTCTGAGTGCACTGACATTGGCTGGCAGACCGTGTTATCCGATTGGTACCCCAGAATTTATCCCTTCCTCATTCCGGACGTGACCCATGCAAGACATGCGTAAACCGATTCTTCGCGGCACCGCTAAAACAGATTACGAGCGCTACATCCGCACCGAGGAACTCCTCGCCTTGCAGAAGACTGCTGCTGAAATGTCGCATCCCGATGAGCTGACCTTTCAAGTGGTGCATCAGTCGTCTGAGTTGCTGATGAAGGGAGCTGCGTGGGAGCTCGACCGCGCCGTCGCCGCCATTGAAGCCGGTGACTTGGCCAACGCAACGCGGCTGATGCGCCGCGCTTTGCAGATGATGCAGCCGCCGCTCACCCTGCTACCCGTGCTGGAGACCATTTCGCCCTACGACTACCACATCATCCGCGCCGGGCTTGGACACGGCAGCGGACTTGATTCGCCCGGCTTTCTTGCCTTGCTGCACGTCGGCCCGCGCCTTGGTGCCGCCTTCCAGGCCAAAATCGCCGAGGCTGGCATCTCCATCAGCGAGATGTACCGCCGCCACGCCGAGTTCTTCGGCCTGCACGACGTCGCCGAAACTTTGCTCGACTTCGACGAACTGATTCAGCACTTCCGCTTCCGCCACCTCAAACTGGCTCAACGCATCATCGGCGGAGGCGTCATCGGCACCATGGGCACCCCGGTGGAAGTGCTCCACCAGCGCCAGCAACACTTGTTTTACAAAGAGTTGTGGGAGGTTCGCAACCAGATTACCACTTGGGCCAATGAGCAAAACACCGCCACCGCAGCCGACCCTGACCGCGGCCCCCACTAAATTTGTGGTTGGCGATGCCGCGCGGCTGCTTTCATTTCCAGCCCTGAATTTGCCCCATCTGCCGCGCGTTGGCTATAATTAAGTTTCGCTGAGCGGGAGTAACTCAGTGGTAGAGTGCGACCTTGCCAAGGTCGAAGTCGCGGGTTCAAATCCCGTCTCCCGCTCCATTCACTACCGCTGCGAACCCCTTCGGAACCAACTCCTCGAGCCTGCGATTCCGTCTCGTATGTATTCCGGGTGTCCCTCGCTTGCATTCCGCATGTCTCCGGGCCGCTACAAGCTGCCCGTGCTCTTGTGTTTCGCGCCTAGCAGGCCCGGTTTTTGTAGGGTTTTTGGCGGTACTTTTTGGTGTTTTGTCGCAACGCCTGCAACGGCCAATTCCGCCCATTGGAACAACTATTCATTGAATAGTGACTCCGAACCGAGGGTGCCACCCTCCTAAACCTCAATAAAATTAGGGGGTTGCCGCAATCTTGTTCCAGTACCAGAACGGGAAGCAGTTTTTCGTGCGCTATTCGCCGCTTTCGCTAAGCTCATATACATCGGATTCGCTTTGCGGCGCGGTTCCCTCTACTGGCACCGGCAGAGCACGAGTGGGACTGGGATAAACAAACATCTGGCGAATGTTGTGCTCCTCACAACTCTCCCGTCAGATGTGGCAGATTGAGGAAACGGGGTCCTCACCTGTCTACCCGAGGCTTACCTCCCAAAGGTTTGCCTCGGGCCCCAGACCAGTTAGCCCAAACCAGACCAGTTAGCCCAATCGAGACCAATTAGCGGCATCAGCTTTTCCAGCCTCTAACCTTGTCATTCTGAGCGAAGCGAAGAACCCCTACCCCGGCAGCGAACCACCCCAGTTGCGAACCACCCCAGTTGCGAACCATCGCCCCTATTTATCAACAAACCCGCACATCTCCAGCATCCCCGCCACCACCGCCACCGGCAGACCCACCACGTTGAAGTAGCAGCCCTCAATTCGGGTCACCCAGCGCGACGCCCCGCCCTGTATCGCATAGGCCCCCGCCTTATCCATCGGCTCGCCGCTGGCGACATAGGCCACAATCTCCGCCTCGCGAATTTCGCGCATAAATACCGTCGTGGATTCCACGCGCGTCTCCACAACAGGCTCGCCCCCAGCACCCGGCCCCATCACGCACACCCCGGTGATCACCCGATGCGCCAGCCCCGAGAGCATCTTCAACATCCGGATTGCGTCCGCCGCATCGGCAGGCTTGCCCAGCATCTGCGCCGCACAGCCCGCAGCCTCCACCACCACAATCGTATCCGCGCCCAGTACCCATGCCGTGGGATTCGCCACCCATACCGCCGCCGCCTTGGCCCGCGCCAGCCGCAGAGCACACGCCTCCGGCAGTTCGCCCGCCAAGGCTGTTTCGTCCACGTCTGCCACCGCAACGGTAAACGCGATCCCCGCATTCCGCAGCAACTCCGCCCGCCGCGGCGACCCCGAAGCCAGTATCAACATAGTGAGATTGTAGCGGCATCGAGCCCGCCTCTCTCCTGAGGCGGAACCGCGCAGGCGGAGGCGCCGCGCCCGTTAGCAGCCCCTGCACTCTGCTAAAATCAAACTTTAGCCTCAATTTTTCTGGCATTTACCCGCACTCATCATGGACCAGTCACTCATCCGCAACTTCGCGATTATCGCGCACATTGACCACGGCAAATCCACGCTGGCCGACCGCCTGCTGGAGCTGACCGGCTCCCTTACGCAACGCGAAATGCAGGCGCAAGTGCTTGATTCTATGGACCTGGAGCGCGAACGCGGCATCACCATCAAGGCCCACGCCGTGCGCATGATGTATCCCGCGAAGGATGGCAAAACCTATCAGCTAAACCTGATTGATACCCCGGGCCACGTGGATTTCTCCTACGAAGTATCCCGCTCGTTGGCCAGTTGTGAAGGTGCCCTGCTGGTCGTGGATGCCTCGCAAGGCGTGGAGGCGCAGACGCTTGCCAACGCCTACCTCGCCATCCACAACGGGCTGGAGATCGTCCCCGTAATCAACAAGATTGATCTGCCCGGTGCCGACATTCCCAAGACGCAGGAAGCGATTGAAAATGCCGTTGGCCTGGACGCCACGGATGCGCTGCTCATCAGCGCCAAAACCGGCCTGGGCGTAGAAGAAGTGCTGGAAGCCGTCGTCCAACGTATTCCGGCGCCCAAAGGCAAGCCCGAACATCCACTGCAAGCCCTTATCTTCGATAGCTGGTTTGATCCTTACAAGGGCGTCATCGTTTCCGTCCGCGTGATGGAAGGTACGCTGCGCCGCAACCAGAAGATTCGCTTGATGTCGAATGGTAAGACTTATAACGTGGATGCACTCGGCGTAAGTACTCCTAAACCAGTGGAAGTAGAGCAACTCGACGCCGGCGAAGCGGGCTTTCTGGTTGCGAACATCAAGAATGTAGCGGATACCAAAATTGGTGACACGGTTACCGACGATGAGCGCCCCTGCAACCATGCGCTGCCCGGCTTTGAAGAACTTAAGCCCATGGTGTTTGCCGGACTCTATACAGTAGATTCGCACGAACATACTCTGTTGCGCGATGCTCTCGCAAAGCTACGGCTCAACGATTCCTCTTTCTTTTTCGAGCCGGAAAGTTCTGTAGCTTTAGGCTTTGGCTTCCGCTGCGGCTTCCTCGGCTTGTTGCACATGGAGATTATTCAGGAGCGGCTGGAGCGCGAATACAACTTAGACTTGATTGTTACCGCTCCGGGTGTACGTTACAAGGTAAGTAAGACTGACGGCAGTGTGATTGAAGTGGATAACCCTTCGCGCTGGCCCGAAACGACTGACATACTAAAAGTAGAAGAGCCGGTAATTGACGCCACCATTTTGACTGCCGAAGAGTATATGGGCGGCATCTTCAAGTTACTCGAAGAAAAGCGTGGACGGCAGAAAAGCTTCGAGTATGTAGGTTCGGCGCGAGTCATGCTGCACTATGAACTACCCCTCTGCGAGATCGTACTTGACTTTTATGATCGCCTTAAATCCGTTTCGCGTGGCTATGCTTCACTCGATTACCATCTGGCAGGTTACTGGACTTCTCCAATGGTGAAGTTAGACATCATGGTCGCCGGTGAGTCTGTGGATGCCTTGTCCCTGATCGTACACAAGGACTCCGCCTATGAACGTGGCCGCCTGCTTTCTGCCAAGATGAAGGAATTGATTCCGCGCCAGATGTTCGAGGTCGCCATTCAGGCTGCCATCGGCGCAAAAATCGTGGCTCGCGAAACCGTAGGCGCCATCCGCAAAAACGTGATCGCCAAGTGCTATGGCGGAGATATCTCGCGGAAACGCAAGCTGCTGGATAAACAAAAAGAAGGCAAGAAGCGCATGAAGCGCATCGGCTCGGTAGAGATACCACAAGAAGCGTTTTTAGCCGTGTTGAAGATCGGCGAAGATAGCAACAAATAACCCTTGACCTGGCTTCGCGCTTGGCTGTTCTGACGAGGGCCGCGCCGACGCCGCGTCCTTAGGCTCCGAACCGTTCCGCTGACCGCGCCTTTGCCTTGGTGGCTTCTTCTTCGCGGTTCTTGGGTGAGGCGATTGTCTCCATCGCGTGCAGCAAGCGCCCGGAGGCTGCCGCCACTTGTTCTACCGCAGCTTCGAAGGCTGCCGCGTTCGCCTGCGACGGCTTCGTCATGCCGCTGATCTTGCGCACAAATTGCAGCGCTGCAGCCTGTATCTCGGTTTCCGTCACCGGCGGCTCAAAGTTAAAGAGCGTTTTGATGTTACGGCACATTGCAGTTCCCTCCCGGCCCACACACTACTGAGCCACTTGAACAGTTGCCCGCTTACGGTGGCTTTCCGCGCCATGCGGCACATGCTGCCTCGGCACGTAAAATTTTGACTTCCCTGAAAATAGCAGGAACTAGGCTGATTCTGTGCGCTCGGCTCATTCGCCCACCGTTCCCGGGCTGACACGTGACGCAGCGGTCATTAACACTTAGGTAACTAGCTCCGCATTCCGTGCCCCCAAAATGGCGGTAATAGGCCAGAAATCGCGCGAATTTTGCTGACGGGTTGCAGCCGTTTTGTGCAAATCCCGAAGTTGCAAGAATTTGCAAGGGTGTTGCGCAAGTATTTTAAAGGAATGTGAATATCCGCTGTAACGTTAAGTAATTAAACACGATAGAGGAACTACGAGAGCGCCGGTTTGCACTTAAATCGCAGCCTTCCGTTTACCATCGAGTAAAACCAGAAAGCACGTCCACAGCTTTTTCCACAGGCAAACAGGGGCGTCTGTGCTTTTCGTAATACTGCCCTATTTACGGGGCATGTCGAGTGCGTTTGGGCTCACTATTCGCCCCCACCTGAGTCTCCAAACGGTGCTGCCGCCGACTTGAATTTGGTGTAGGAATGCATAAAGGCTAAATGCACGTATCCGGTGGGGCCGTTGCGCTGTTTGGCCACAATAAGCTTCGCAACTCCTTTTAATTCTTCATTTTTGCGGTCATACACTTCTGGGCGATACAAAAATCCGACCAGATCGGCATCCTGCTCAATCGCGCCCGATTCGCGCAGATCGCTCAGCTTAGGTTCAGCTTCGTTCTTGCCACCCCGGGTTTCCGGAGCGCGGCTTAACTGCGAAAGTGCAATCAGCGGCACGTTCATATCCTTGGCTAAAGCCTTCAATCCACGGGAGATAGCCGACACTTCCTGCGTCCGATTCTCATACCGCCGCCCGCCGGGCGCAGTGGCCGTGCATAGCTGCAAATAGTCCACGATAATCAAGTCGAGCGAACCGTGGCGTTGCTTCAACTGGCGCAGCTTGGCGCGCATCTCTGGCAGTGAGATTCCGGGCGTATCGTCAATAAACAAAGGGGCCTCCGCCAGCCCCGCATAGGCTTCGGCCAGCTTGGCAAACTCGCCCTTGGGCAGGAATCCGGTCCGCAGTTTATGCGAATCCACCTCGGCATTTGAACAGAGCAGGCGAAGCAGTAGCGATTCGCGCGACATTTCTAGCGAGAAAATGGCGACCGCTTTCTTGTCTTTTACGGCTGCATTTTCTGCAATGTTCATGGCAAAGGCCGTCTTGCCCATGGAGGGCCGGGCCGCGATAATCACCAGATCCGACGGCTGTAAACCGCTGGTCATGCTATCCAGGTCGTAGAAGTGGGTCTCCAGACCGGTAATGCGCTTGCCGCCATCCATCAGGTCGTGCAGCGAATCGTAGCGGCTTTTAAAGATGGTGTCGAAAGTCTCAAAGCCTCGGCCCGCGCGCTGGTCGCTCACCTTAAAGATGTCTTCTTGCGCCTGGTTCAGGATGGTGGTGGCATCTTCAGCCTGCTCGCTGGCGCGGGCCACAGCGGCGGTGGCGGCGTGGATCAGGCCGCGCAACAGCGCCTTATCCTTCACGATTTGGACGTAGTGCGCAATACTAGGACGGCGCGGCAGGCCGTCCGTTAGGCTGGAAAGATAGGTGACGCCGCCGACTGATTCCAGCTCCTTCTTGGTCCCCAGAGCCTCGCTCAGGGTAACCAGATCCACTGAAACATTGCGGTTCAGCAGTTCCGCCATGCGGTCGAAGATGCGGCGATGGGAGTCCAGAAAGAAGTCGTCGGGCTTAAGCAGCGACGCGGCCTCGAAGTAGGCGTTGTTTTCAAGCAAAATCGCGCCGAGAATGGAACGCTCGGCGTCCACATTCGCGGGCATGCTACTGGCGATACCTTGGTCAATCGTGGCCAAAACTGGACTCCCTTACGGCGGGGACACCGCGGACATTTAAGCAGTGTGCGCCGAGCGGGGGCGGAAGTCATCCGCAGCCTGTGCACAACCACCTTGGAAAAGCTGTGAGTGGACAAAATAAATTCTGTAGTCACGCTAAAAGCGTTGACTTAAGGCGAATATACAGCGAACATGGAAGAGTGGAAAGAGAAAAGTGGAGGTTCGATTTCTACTTACCCTGAGTGAACGCTTGCACACACACTCGCCAACAGGTCGCCAAAGAGGCCGGGGAAGGCCAACGAAGTTAGCCTTCCCCGGTGTGTCTCAACTCTCTATTGTTACCGTGTACCGAACCTGTACGTGGTCACGCTGTGGTAGTGTTGTCCCGGCTTCAGTTCGGTCGTAGGAAATGCGGGGTGGTTTGGTGAATCAGGATAGTGCTGCGTCTCCAAACATAGCCCGGAGCGAAAGCCATACACCTGCCCGCCCTTGCCAGTGATAGTACCGTCCAGAAAGTTACCGGTGTAGAACTGGAGACCCGGCTGGTCGGTAAGTACCTCTAAGGTGCGGCCAGATTCCGCATCATAGACTTCGGCGACTTCGGCGACTTCGGCGACTTCTGCGACGTTCTTCAACTCGCCCATGGTGCCATCGAGTACCCAGTTGTGGTCGTAGCCTTTGCCCAACTTCAGTTGCTCGTTGGCATCGCCAATCCGCTTACCAATCGCGGTGGACTTGCGGAAGTCAAACGGCGTACCTTCCACGGACGCAAGTTCTCCGGTTGGAATCAGTCCGCCATCCACCGGTGTGTAACGGGATGCCGCGATGCGCACTTGATGGCTCAGAATGTCGCCCTTGCCCGCCAGATTGAAGTAAGTATGGTTCGTCAAATTCAGCACCGTAGGCTGGTCAGTCTCCGCAGAGTATTCGAGCTTGAGCGAATTCTCCTGCAGAGTATAGCGGACGGTAGTAGTCAACTTACCGGGATAGCCTTGATCGCCGTCTGGGCTCACATAAGTTAGCTCCACGCCGTTGGCAATCTGCTTCGCGCGCCACACCACTTTGTCGAAGCCACGGGTGCCACCATGCAAGGAGTTTGCGCCGTCGTTCACTGGCACTTGATGCTTCTTACCATTGAGCACAAAGCTACCTTTGGCGATGCGGTTGCCGTAGCGACCAATCAGCGCGCCAAAATAAGGGCTTTTGGCTAAGTAGCCATCGAGTGAACTGTAGCCCAACGCGATATCCCCGATGTTACCTTTCTTGTCAGGTGTCTTTAGCGAGACAACCGTACCGCCATAGGTCATGATGGCGACCTCGACTTTGCCATCTTTCAGGGTATAGAGATCTACCGCAGCTCCGTCCGGGGTCTTACCGAACGCTTGTTTCGCTACTCCAGCGTGCACAGTTATGGTCATAAGCATCATCGCCAGCACGAACGCAAACGCTTTCATTTCCGGCATCCTTTCTAATTTTTTCATCGTAAGTCCTCTCGCCTCACTGGGCTTCGGCGCTTGCATTTCGCTACGCCGTCGCCGCAGATACGAGGCGAATTCTAACCCACAGCAACAGTCTTGTAAACGTTTACTTGCATTTTCGGGTGCGAATGAGCGCCGCCTTTTGCCAGGCTTTTTGCCCCTGCAAAAGTTTTTCGGCCCGCGCTATTTTTCAAACCCATTCCTCGTTGTTTTATTGCGTCCATCTCGGTGTTCCTCGCGGCCTTTTGATCTCGGCGTGCTGAGCGCACTGAGCGTACTAAGCGCGCTACTTGCGTGTCGCATCTTTCGCCTCAGGAACCGCTGGCTCCTCCACTTGCAGAATTCTGTCGCCAGCCACGTTGTTCAGCACCTGCACGATGCCGCTAGGCCAGCGAATCTCTACCCGCTGTGCTGCTTTTTCCGCACCCAAACCAAAATGCGCGCGTTTGTCACTGGCAGAAAGGTAGCTGCTGGCAGTAGAGACCGTGACCATCTGCATACCCGCCGCCGTCGTCACCCGCACCTCGGCCCCAATACCGTCGCGATTGCTCTTGTGCCCCACCAGATTCAGGGTGAGCCAGTGATTGGGGGTCGGCGTCTCATTATGCAGAAGATAAAGCGGCCCGTCATTCGTCATCACTACCGCATCCGTGCGGCCGTCATTGTCGAAGTCGCCAACTGCCATGCCCCGCGAAGCCCACGCCTGCTGAAACACGGCGCCCGACTCGTTGGAAACGTCCACAAAGCCGCGGCCAGTGTTACGAATGAGTGCCATAGGCTCTTTGTAGCGCAACTGGGTGAAGGTGAGTTCAATCGTATCCAGATCATGACCTTGCGCGATCAGCAGATCTTTCCACCCGTCATTGTCATAGTCCATAAAGCGAATGCCCCAGCCGGAATGCAGCAGAGTAATTCTGCCAATGCCGGAGCGATCTGTGGTGTAGTTGAAGTTGCCGTCTCCGGTATTCTCATACAAGGCATACGACTGGTTGGCCAGAGTGGTGACTACCACGTCGGGTCGGCCATCGTTGTTGTAGTCTGCAAAATCCACGCCCATGCCTGCAAAGGTCTGCCCATCGCCGTTCAAGGCAGATGCCGAGGCCAGTCCGACTTCCTCAAACGTTCCGTTGCCCTTATTGTGGTAGAGAAATTCGGCCATCGAATCATTGGCAACGAAAATATCAACGTGGCCGTCGCCGTCGAGATCTGCCACGGCAATGCCCAGACCCTTGCCCGGCTTGGCGATACCAATCTTCTGCCCTACTTCTGTAAATTTGCCGCTGCCATCATTGTGGAAGACCAGCGGAGTTGCCGAGTCAAAGAGATTGGGATGGCAATAGGAGCGGAACCCCTCGCGATGCTCGCCGCACCAGATGTCGTCGAAATCCCACTTCATGTAGCGCAGCACCACCAGATCAAGCAGTCCGTCGTTGTCATAGTCCACCCAGGCGGCACTGGTGGACCATCCCGCCCCACCGGTGCCGGACTTTTCCGTAACGTCGTCAAAGGTGCCGTCGCCTCGATTGTGGTAAAGCTTGTTGCCGCCCAGCGCGGTCACGTAGAGATCTTCAAACCCGTCATTGTCGTAGTCGCCAGCCGCCACGCCCATCCCATAGCCGACGCCCTGTAACCCGGCGCGCTCGGTAACGTCCTCAAAAGTACCGTCACTTTTCTGGTGGTAGAGCCGATTCCACGACTTGGGCCCGTCTTTCTGCGGCAGCGTGCCCTTCACCATCGGATCTTTTAGGGGCGCGCCATTTACCGCGAAGATGTCGAGCCGTCCGTCGTTGTCAAAATCGAAAAAGGCTACGCCGGGGGCCATGGTTTCAATCAGGTAGCGTTTGCTGGTGTGCGATGCAATGTGAGTAAAATTCAGGCCCTTGCTCGCGGTAACGTCCACGAACCAGCCGGGAACCGGTTTGGCCTCGGCCTTGGCTCCGGGGCTCGACGAAACCTGCTGCGCAACCGCGCGCGGGGACGCGCATACCGTTCCGCACAGCGCAACCGCCAGAAAACCTAGGAGAAAGCGCATACTTGCAGCTATTATAACTTTCGCAATGCGAGCTTGATTCGCGGCTGTCTGCTGCCGGATGCGGCAGCTTAGGAGAATTCATGCAACGGTTTTTTGCAACCCTCGTGATTCTGGCTAGCATCGCCAGCATTTCCCTGCCAGCCCACGCCGAAACCGGACGATGGAGCGCAGACCAGGCCAATAATTGGTACGCCAAACAGCCGTGGCAGGTAGGCAGTAACTACATCCCCGCCACCGCCATTAACGAGCTGGAGATGTGGCAGGCCGCCACCTTCGATCCGCAACAGATTGATAAAGAACTGGGATGGGCCGAGGCCATCGGGATGAACACCATGCGAGTTTTTTTGCATGATCTGCTGTGGCAGCAGGATGCCCCCGGCTTTAAGCAGCGCATGGATCAATTTCTTACCATCGCGGCGCGGCACCACATTCGTCCCATTTTTGTGCTGTTTGATTCGTGCTGGGACCCTAACCCGAAGCTTGGGCCGCAGCATCCGCCGATTCCCGGCGTCCACAATTCGGGATGGGTGCAAAGCCCGGGTGCGGCCGCCATGGGCGACCCGGCACAGTATCCCCGGTTGAGGGCCTACGTGGAGGGCGTCGTCGGCACCTTTGCCAACGACGACCGCATTCTCGCTTGGGACTTGTGGAACGAGCCCAACAACGGCAACGGAAGCGCTTACGGGTCAGTTGAGCTGAAGAATAAAGAGGCTTATACCTTAACCCTGCTACCTCAAGTGTTTGACTGGGCTCGCGGTGCTCACCCCTCACAGCCACTGACCAGCGGCCTGTGGGATGGTGACTGGTCGTCACCCGAAAAGCTTAGTCCGATTCAACACGTGCAGATTGAAAAGTCGGACGTAATCTCGTTTCATAACTATGGCTGGCCGGAAGATTTCGAACAGCATGTGAAGTTTCTGGAACAGTATCATCGCCCACTAATCTGCACCGAGTATATGGCGCGCGGCAATGGCAGTACCTTCGACACCGTGTTACCCATCGCTAAAATGCACAATGTGGCTGCAATCAACTGGGGTTTAGTTGTGGGCAAGACGCAGACCAACCTGCCTTGGGATTCTTGGTCTAAACCATACGTTCTGGACAAGCCTCCTATCTGGTTCCACGAAGTCTTTTACGGGGATGGAACGCCCTACCGGGCACGGGAAACGCAACTGATCCACGAGTTGACGGGGAGACCAGGAAAGTAAGCCGGGATGCTGTCATTTTTGGAAACTGATGATGATATGGATAAGCAAAAAGCCCCAGCACATTCCGCTGGGGCTTTTTACTGTTTTTGTGAGCTTATTCGCGGAAATTGGTTCTATCGCCCATGCCAAGAAGTTTCCCAGCGAAGATACTTACTGGCAGCTTCGTGCACTGAACCAGCTACTTGGCTCAGGTTGGCCGCGACGTGGTGTTCAAAACCGTTTTCGCAGATGAAACGTAGTAGTTTCTGCATTTCAGCGATCTCCACCACGCCTGCACCGCCGAAGGTGTCAAGCGTATCGTCAGTAAAGCGACCTTCCCCTACATAGCCACAGATTCGGCCGGTGAAGTCGTCTGTAGAGAAGCGCGCGAAGCTCATCGGTGAAGGCTTCACGCGGCCCACGCAGGTGCCAAAAGTGTTGTCTTTACCTACCGTGCCCGCAATAATCTCTTGGAAGTCCATACGGACATGCTGGAAGAAATGCTTGGGTAAGTTACTACAGTGGAAGCAAACTGCTTTGTCGGGGTTGCCGCCGTAGTTATTGTTCCAGTCGAGGAGTGCGCTGGGCGTACCGGAAGCTAATTGTAGAGCGTGCATGCCGATTACGCCGCAGATATCTACCTCGCACGCACTCGACATCAACTCATTGCTCATCATGCTCATGACGGTACAGGGCACAACGCCGAGATTTTCTTCGATGGAAGTCCAGCATTGCACGGCACTGATGCTGACTTCGGTCTCCTGCATCCAGCTATCAACCACCGCCGCCAGCTTCGCCATCTTCAGGAGCGCTGCTTTCGGTACGCCAGAGGTTGCGACATAGCTCTCGATCGCCTGCAACTTCGCCAGCGCAGCAGGGTCATCATCCTTGGTGCGGCTGATGCGGCCAAGCACTTCAGATAGATCAAGCGTCTCCACTGAGATACCGCTACGTTCGAGCAGCTTCTCGCTGTAGCGAACGGTGTTGAAGGCTGTAGGCCTGGCGCCAATCGCGCCAACGCGCAGATTCTTCATTCCCTTTACCACGCGGCACACGGCAGCGAACCACTGTAAGTCCACACCAAACTCTGGCGCATCCGGAGCTACGGTATGCAAAGAAGTCAGCGAGTACGGAATGCCGTACTGCTTCAGGTTATTGCAGGCGGACATCTTGCCGCAGAAGCTATCGCGCCGATTGGCAATGGTCATCTTCCGGGGGTCGTCGGGGGTCGCCTGCACTAATACAGGTACGCCTAAGTTCGCCCACCGCAAAGTATCGGCGAGCGGCCGTTCTTCACCAAAGTTCGGCAAGGTGATGATCACACCATCAATTCGGTCCGCATTCTGCTTGAATAAGTCGGCACACTTGCGAGCATCCTGTAAGGTCTGCACCGCGCCGTGCTGGGTCTGCTCGGGACTGAGCACAACTACATCCATACCCGCTGCGGCCAGAACCTTCATCATCTCTTCCCGTCCGGACTTAGCCAGATGATGCGGGAAAAATCCGCGGCTGCCGACAATCAGCCCCATGGTCATTCGCTTCTGTGACATCACGTCCTCATTTTTCTTTCTAGGGTCACCAAATGGCTCGGCAAAGTGACTTTGCGGCTGCGGTCCGGACTATGTTTGTGTGCGCCAAGGGCCAAAACGCCAAACGTAGATGATGCCCAGCACCAGTAAAACGGCTCCCCACCATAGGTCGGCGTGCAGGTTATAGAGTACGACTTTGTTTTCTGGGGGCGAGACCAGCGAGTACAAGCCAGCCAAGACGATCAGCAAGCCGTTCCCGCCAAGGGTAACTCCCACAAAGAACCAGATAGAAAGCGATTGCTCATTACTTGAGGCGCTCGCAGTGCTCGCAGCGTGTGTATCGTTCATAGTATTTACACTTACCCCTTACCAGAAGATGATCTGCAGGGCCACGAACACGAGCCCCACCACAACTGCCCAGAATGTTGGACGCTGAATCAGCGAAACCTTCCCCGTGCTGGGAATCGGAGTCAGTCCGTAGACCAGATCCCTAAGTTCTTCATCCGGCTTCGGCTTTGTCATAAAACTCACTACGACGGTAACGATGACGCACACCAAGAAGCACCACAGTGCGCGGAACATATTCTGCGCTTGATCCTGGGCCTTGAGTGACAGTGCCAGGTATTGGACGGCGCTTGGATCAATCTTGGCCCAAGCGTACATTCCCACCGACGAAAGAGTGCCCGCCAGCAGGCCCCAGAATCCGCCAGCCGGAGTGGCGCGCTTCCAAAGCATGCCAAGGATGACCGTGCCAAACAGCGGCGCAATAAAGAAGCTGAACAGCGCCTGCACATAGTCCATGATGCTTTGAGCTTGTATCACCAGATAAGCTGTGCCAATACTGACGATGATGCCGACGATGGTGCACCAGCGGCCCATGGTCACCTTCGACTCATCCGTGGCATTCTTGTTGATCAGAGCGCCGTAGATGTCGTAAGTCCAGACCGTGGCGAACGCACTGACGTTGCCAGCCATACCGCTCATGAATCCGGCGATGAGCGCGGTGATGCCCAATCCCAGCAAGCCGGGCCCGCAGTAGCGAGCCAGCATCAGGGGCAGGACTTCGTCGTAGCCATGCAAGCCTTGTGCTTGGCCTGCCGCAGACCACGCCACGTCACCGGGCACCAGGTGCAGCAAATGGCCCGCAGGATCAGTGAGCAGAGCCAGAGCCAGCAACCCTGGCAGGATGACGATGAACGGCACCGCCATTTTGAATGCAGCCCCGATAATCGGAGCCAGTTCCGCCGAACGCAAATCCTTGGCAGAGAGCACGCGCTGAACCACTAGAAAATCCGTCGTCCAGTAGCCCATGGAGATGACCGCGCCCAGCCCAAACACAATGCCGATCCAGTTGATGCCCATGGGGTTGCTGAAATCACCCACCGTGGACCAAAGGTGAGTGTAGGCACCCGGATTCGCCGTACCTTGGGCTGTGAGGTTTTCTACAATGCGCATCTTCATCCCGCTCCAACCACCGGCCTCCACCAATCCTAAAATCGGAATGAGCAGCGCGCCTGCCCAGATCAGGAAGAACTGTAGGACTTCATTAAAGATGGCGGAACGTAGGCCGCCCAGTGCCACGTACACCCCGACCGTGATAGACGACACCAGAATGCTGAAGTTAAGATCCCACCCCAACACCACGCGCATCACCACTGCCATCGCGTACATGTTGATGCCACTCATCAGCACGGTCATGAAGGCAAACGAAATGGAGGAGAGTGTCTGGCTGCCCAGACCGAAGCGCAGCTTGAGGTACCCCGGCACCGAGTGCGTCTTGCAAATATGGTAGAAGGGCATCATCACCAGCGCCAGAAAGAGCATGGCGGGAATGGCGCCAATCCAATACCAGTGCGCGGCCAGTATGCCGTATTTATAAGCGTTGCCGGCCCACCCCATCAGTTCGAGCGAGCCCAGGTTGGCGGAAAGAAAAGCCAAACCGGCGACCCAAGCAGTCATCTCACGGCCAGCCATGAAGTAATCTTCGCTGGTGTTGGAGCGACCTTTCAGGTAAAAACCAATCCACAGCACCAAGGCAAAGTAAAAGATGATGATCATGCCGTCCACAAGCGAAAGATGGACGAGACGAGAAGCAGCGGGTACCGCGAGTGCCAGCATCATGAGTTGGAGACCTGCCTGTTGTAGGCGTTTCTAGGGTGCCTTCTTCAAAAAGCGTCGGGCTACAGTAATTGCCCGTGCGCCACCAGCGCCGCAAAAAACCGGCGCGCCGTTTCACACATTATCGAATCGCCTATGGACGTTAACGTACACGGTACGGTTTGTCAACCAATTTGCTGCTACCGCCTGCGGCGACCACGCGGCTTTGCACGCGGGCTTACTTTTGCCCATCGTCGGCTCCACGGCTTTGGCCGTAGTAGGCCGTGGCACCATGCTTGCGGAAAAAATGCTTGTCACGCAGCGTGGTTCCAGCAGGCTCGGCGAATGGATTGATCGTCAAAGTGAAGAACGCTGTTCGCGCCACCGCCTCCAGCAAAACCGCATTGTGGGCGGCGTCGGTCGCCGAGGTGCCCCAGGCAAATGGGCCGTGGTTCGCCACCAGCACCGCCGGAACACTGGCGTAGTCAGCATTCGCGAAGGCTCGCACAATCACGTCTCCGGTATTTTTTTCGTATTCTGACTCTATCTCCGCCGGAGTCATCACCTCGGTCACTGGAATGGTGCCATGAAAATAGTCAGCGTGGGTGGTGCCAAAGCAGGGTATCGGCCTGCGGGCCTGCGCCCATGCAGTCGCGTATTCAGAGTGAGTATGGGCCACGCCGCCAATTTCAGGGAAAGCGCGATACAGAACCAGATGAGTGGCTAGATCGGAGGAGGGATGTAGGCTGCCTTCCACAACCTTGCCCTCAAGGTCGGTAATCACCAAATCTTCCGGGGTCATGTGGTCATAAGGAATACCGCTGGGCTTGATGACCACCAGCCCTTCGGGGCGGGAGATACCACTGGCATTGCCGAAGGTAAACAGGGCGAGGCTGCGGCGAAAGAGCTCTAGATTAGCCACTAGCACCTGATGGCGCAGCGTTTTAAGCAGCATCGAACCCTAACCTCCAAAACATCCGGCAAAGTGCAGTTTTCGAAACGCGGTTTAGCAAAGTAATCGTTTGCTGCGACGATAGAAGAGAGTCCGCACTTTTGTCAATCAAGAAAATAGCTCACGCGGTCGGAATCAATCGTCTTTACAGCTTGCACGGGAGAGTACGGAATGCAGGGCGGCACTTTTCCCTGTGAAGCAAACGTTTACTGAACATGAAATTGGATTTACTAGGAAAGCAGACGATGGATGGGCCTTACGGCCAAAGCAGGCCGGGCTTGGCAGATGCGGGGTTCGCGTATTTTGGCCGACTGGCTTTTGGCCGACTGGCAAGAGATTCGCGTGATGCTGAACGAATGTTTGTCCAGTATTTGTCCAGTAATCGAGGTGCGAGGCATTCGTGGCGTAGTGCGGTTTTTTCCGCTTTCGCGGTTGACAAAAATTCCGGCGGAGGCAATACTGCTAGAGCTAAGTAAACGTTTGCTTTCGCCATTGGCGCGGCTTTTCTCTCGCTCTCAAGCCCCAGCCGAAAAGGAGCCCACCTAGTGGCTTGCGTCGCAGGAGTTGATTTCGGCACCGCCAGTGTCCGCGTCTCCATCGTGGAGAGTGAGCGCGGCATTCTGGCGTCAGCGGACGCAGCCTACCCGCTGAACCGCAAGCGGGACGACCCCGACCACGCCACCCAGTCTCATACGGAACACATGCGAGCGCTGGCCGAAGCGTGCCGCAAGGCCATTGCCGCCGCGGGAGTTTCGGGCGACACCATCGCGTCGCTTGCCCTCGACACTACCGGTTCCAGCGTCATCCCAGTAGATGCCGCGATGCAGCCGCTAGGCGAATACTATTTGTGGTGCGACCATCGCGCCAAGCATGAAGCTGCGGAGATCACTGCACTGGCGCATCAACAGAAGCTGCCGGCAATTGACTGGTGCGGCGGGGTCTATTCCTCCGAGTGGGGGTTTGCCAAGCTACTGCACTGGCTGCGACACAATCCCGAACAGCGTTCGCGCTTTGCCTCCGCCTTTGAGCATTGTGACATGGTCGCGGCCACGTTGTGCGGCATCACCGAACCTGCGCAAGTGAAGCGCAGCATTTGCGCCATGGGCCATAAGTGGCTGTGGAATGCTGAGTTGGGGGGCCTGCCGCCGCAAACTTTTCTAAGCCAACTCGACCCTTTGTTCGACGGCGTGCGCGACAAGTTAAGCGGTGAGTACGCAACCTCTGACCAAATTGCCGGACACCTTTCGCCGCAGTGGGCCGAGAGGCTCGGACTGCGTGCGGGCATCCCTATTCCGGTTGGCGCGTTCGACGCGCACTGGGACGCGATCGGCGCGGGTGCGCGTGAAGGGGACGTGGTGAATGTGGTCGGCACCTCCACTTGCATCATTGCGTTCGCCAGGCAAGCCAGACTGATTCCGGGCGTTTGCGGCGTGGTGCGGGGTAGCGTGCACCCTGCCTATACCGGCATTGAAGCGGGCCTTTCTGCCACAGGCGACATCTTCGCCGCCATTGCCCAACGCGCAGGCAGCACCGTGGCGGAGCTAACGCGCGGGCTGGAATGCTACCGCGCGGGCCAAACCGGACTGCTGCGTCTTACTTGGGACAACGGCGACCGCACAGTGTTGGTAAACCCCAACCTGACCGGTATGACGCTGGGATGGAGATTGCACTCCACCGCACAGGACGAACTATTCGCCGCCATTGAGGGCACCGCCTTGCACACTCGCATTATTCTCGACCGCATGAGTGAATATGGCGCGCCCACTTTGCGAGTGATTAACGGCGGCGGCATTCCACAGAAGAACCCGGTGCTGAACCAGACCTATGCGAATGTGCTGGGCCGTCCGGTGCTGGTACCGGGCAGTAGTGTCACAGGACTAGGATCAGCCATCTTCGCCTTTGTGGCGGCGGGTATCTTCCCCACTATAGAAGCGGCGCAGGAGCGCCTTTGCCCCAAGCCGACCATTTTCGAACCCGACGCGTCAACCAAAGCTATCTATGAAGAGTTGTACTCACTCTATCGCAGTGTCTATTTTTTGTTTGGAGAGCGTGGCGGCAGCCCCTCGGGTGAGATACTTCCGCGACTGATTGAACTAGCAGCGCAGGCAACTTAGAAGGAGAAGGTCATGGCATTGAAATCGAATCGCCGAGCATTTCTCAAGACTTCCGCGGTCGCGGCGGCCTCTGCTTATGCAACCCGGCTTTTACCCGCGGCTACATCAGCCACACCGCGACTCGCGGTGAAGACGCCGCTGCAGGTATTTAGCTACTCCGCTGTAACTCTGCATGATGGCCCCATGCGGCAGCAATTTGACCAGAACCATGCGCTCTTTCTTGCATTAGATGAAGACCGTATGTTGAAAGTATTTCGTCAAGTTGCGGGGCAATCCGCGCCGGGCGAAGATATGGGTGGCTGGTATGACCTAACCGGCTTTGATTTAGTCAAGGGTGACTTCCACGGATTCGTGCCCGGCCATAGCTTCGGCCAGTATCTTTCGGGACTTGCCCGTGCTTACGCAGTGACTGGCTCTGAGCCCACACGTCTAAAAGTGAATCGGCTAGTGAAGGGTTATGCTGCTACTCTAGACGCGCAAGCCAACTTCTTTGACGGCTACCGGCTCCCAGCCTATACCTATGACAAGATATCTTGCGGGCTAATAGACGCTCACGAGTTTGCCCATGACCCAATGGCGATGGAGGTGCATGAGAAGCTGACTCGTGCGGTACTCCGTTATCTACCGGAGAAGGCTTTGTCGCGCGCCGAGCAGCGGGGCCGCCCCCATAAGGACGAGTCCTACACTTGGGATGAATCCTATACGTTGCCGGAAAATTTCTTTCTTGCGTACCAGCGCAGCGGAAATGTGTTGTATCGAGAGCTGGGCATCCGCTTTCTGGAAGATGACTCTTACTTCGGACCGCTCTCCAAGGGAGTGAACGTGCTTCCGGGTGAGCACGCCTATAGTCACTTGAATGCCTTCAGCTCCGCCATGCAAGCCTATCTGCATCTCGGCAGCGAGACACACCTGTACGCAGCTTCCAATGGCTTCGATATGGTGGAAGCGCAGAGCTATGCAACCGGGGGATGGGGCCCCTCCGAGGCGTTTGTAGAGCCGGGGAAAGGCAAGTTAGGCGAGTCACTTACTACCACCCATGCCAGTTTTGAAACACCTTGTGGAGCCTATGGACACTTTAAGATTGCGCGTTACTTACTGCGTGCGACCAAGCAACCACGATACGGCGACAGCATGGAGCGGGTACTCTACAACACTATTCTAGGGGCAAAGCCGATTCTGGCAGACGGAACCTCTTTCTACTACTCTGATTGCGCGACTACAGGCAAGAAGGTGTACAGCCACGATAAGTGGCCTTGCTGCTCCGGTACTTTTCCGCAACTCGCCGCAGACTACCACATCAGCGTTTTCATGCGTTCCGATGACGGCGTGTATGTGAACCTATTCACCCCTTCTACATTACGCTGGCAGCAAGGCGGTGCGCAATGCGAACTGAGGCAGGAAACACACTATCCGAACGACGGTGCAGTAGAAATACGAATCATCGCCTCAAAGCCTGTGGAATATACACTTCACCTGCGAATTCCTGCCTGGGCAGGGCCGCACTGCAGGTTGGCTGTGAACGGCAAGCGCATCGCTGCGCCGGTGCAAGCCGGTACCTTGGCGGCGATCCGCCGCACATGGAAGACTGGGGAACGCGTAGAGTTGGAACTTGACCTGCCCTTGCGTCTGGAGCCAGTAGATGCGCAGCATCCGAACCTTGTGGCGCTGATGCGTGGCCCGTTAGTGTTAATGGCCGTCGCCGACGTTCAGCCTAGCTTCACCAGAGAAGAGTTACTACGCAGCCGTCCCGCCAGCAACGGAGCTAGCGACTGGCTCGCAGTATCCACCTCAGGCAGCACGGTAATCATGCGTCCCTATGTTTCCATTCAGGATGAGAACTACAGTACCTATGTGCAACTTAAAGGTTAACTTTTTGCAGCGCGATAATTATGTTGTTGTCGCAAATGAATTGCCCCACTAGGAGCCCTACTGGATGAATCGCCGAACATTCCTGCAAAGTAGCGCCATCGGAGCTACCTCATTGCTGCTTTCCCGGAACTTTAGTTTCGCCGCTGCCAACGGAGCGGACTCGCGTATTGAAGTTTTGCTGGATGAGCCGCTCGGCACCATCTCCCCAAACATCTACGGCCACTTCGCGGAAAATCTCGGCGGCGTACTGTATGACGGAGTATGGGTCGGCCCGAAATCGAAGGTACCGAACGTTCAGGGCCTGCGCAAAGAGTTGATTGACCACATGCGCAAGATCAAGGCACCGGTGGTGCGCTTTCCTGGTGGCTGTTTTGCGGATAGCTACGATTGGCGGGACGGCGTAGGTCCCGCGGATAAGCGGCCGACTCGCACCAATTTTTGGGCAGGAGTAGCAAAGAACGGCCCCGCAGTGCATAAGTATGATCCGAATCAAGTGGGCACGAATGAGTTTGTGGAATTTTGTAAGCTAGTCGGCGCTGAACCCTATCTCGCCGCCAATGTTCGCAGCCTGCCGGCGCAAGCGTTCGTACAATGGGTAGACTATTGTAACTCCCCCGCAGGTACTACAACGCTGGCTGACATGCGCGCTGCCTCTGGCTTCGCGGACCCTTTCGCGGTGAAGTATTGGGGCGTGGGCAATGAGAGTTGGGGCTGTGGCGGCAGCTTTACTGCGGCAGAGTACGCTACGGAATTTCGACGCTACTCTGAGTGGTTGCCACCTACAGCAACACCTCTGTCGCTGATTGCCTCTGGCCCAAATACCGATGAATGGGACTGGACTCGCGGCTTTCTAGAAGAGATAGTACGCAAAGGGCACGGTCAGCTCGACCGCATTTATGGCATGGCTTTGCACCACTATGCCTGGAATTTGGCTCGAGGTCGCACTAATGACTGGGATGCCGCGAAAGGTGATGCACTACAGTTCGATAGCACGGACTGGTATGAGTTACTTCGGGAAGGCGACCGGATGGAGGGCCTGATTGACGGTCACTGGCAAGTGATGGGAGAGATAGACCAACAGCATCGCATCAAGCTGATTGTGGATGAATGGGGCCCGTGGTACAAGCCCGGCAGCGAAGCTACGCCAGAGGACATCCTTGAGCAGACGCCTTCTCTGCGCGACGCTATTTTCAGCGGCATGACATTGGACATCTTCAATCGGAATCCGGAGAAGGTGGCGATGGCGAACTGCGCGCAGTTGATTAACTGCCTAAATAGCTTGTATCTGGCGCACGGAGATAGATTTGTTATTACTCCAGTGGGGCACGTCTTCGATCTGTATTCGTCACATCAAGGCGGCGAGGCGTTGCGCACCCTCTTCACGGCTCCGCCCGTCCACTACGATCGCGACGGGAAGCCTGCCACTTTCTGGGGACTTCGCGGCTCGGCATCGCGTAAAGGCAAGACGCTGACACTCACTATGACAAATCCACACGTAAGTCAGGCTCGCACTGCGGAGATTGTACTGCACGGCGCGGGTGTAAAGTCGGGGACGGTCACTTCCCTAACCCATACTGATATCCATGCCCATAATACCTTTAGCCAACGAGATGTAGTTATTCCGCAGAGCGCGGACTTGAAGGTATCTGGAAACAATCTGATGCTTGATGTTCCAGCGGCTTCCGTACTAGCTGTGAAACTTGAACTGGCATAGTAAAGGCAGCGAGTGCGCCATTGGTGCGCTCACTACTTTTTGCGATGCATTTCAGGACGAACCGTAGGCCGACTTGGGTATCCCGCTTTTCCGGCGATTGACCCTTGGCTGGAATGCGGCCGGGGCCAGCGCGGTGGACTTCCGAAGCACCAAGCTGGTCACCAGATGAACTTCGCGGCCTCGAGGTTCTGCAACTGCGGACTCCCGCTCTTCCATCAAGGCGGTAAATGCCAACCGAGCCAGCTCGGCCTGTGACATTTGCACTGTGGTGAGCGGCGGAATCATATATTGGGCGAGGTGAATGTCGTCGAACCCAATCACCGAGAGGTCGCGGGGCACAGTCAACTGCCACTCAAACGCCTCGCGCATCACGCCAATTGCCGTCATGTCATTCGAGCAAACCACGGCGGTGGGCCGTTCGGCTAGTGCGGCCAGACTGCGAAAAGCCTCGACGCCACCCTCGACGCGATGGTCGCCTTCCACCATCAATTCGGGGAGCACGGGCAGACCAATCTCTCCTAAGGCTAGCTGGAAAGCAGCCTTGCGCGCCAGGGCCGACTCCAAATGGAGCGGCCCACTGACAAAAGCGATACGGGTATGCCGCAGGGCAGCCAAATGCTGCACCGCCTGACGGATGCCGTGGTCAAAATCAACGCGGATGCTGGTGACCCCGGCTCTCAGCGGGCCGCCATCCACAAACACCAGTGGGACGCCGCGCTGTTTGAGCGTAGTCAGCAGAGAATTTTCCATGCCGAAGGTCATAATGGCGACCCCTTCGACCCGGCGTTCGGTCATGCGCCGCACTGCGAGTTCCATGCGACGCGGGTCGTTACTGGTGGAGGTCAGCAGAATTTCAAATCCGTTTTCCGCCGCTAAATTCTCAAAGGTTTGCACAATCTCAGGGAAGAACGGGTTCGTGATTTCTGAGACAACCAAGCCAAAAATGCGGCTCTTACCCGAGACCAGCGCACGCGCCTGGGTGTTGGGAAAATAGCCCAACTGGTTCACAACCGCCCACACTCGACGGCTCAACTGCGGGTCCACCGTAGGTACACGATTGATTACACGGGAGACCGTTGCGGTGGAGACCTTGGCCCGTTTGGCGATGTCGCGAATATCCATTCCCTACTCCGGCTTAACGCTCGCGTGATGGTAGCATACCGGCGAGAGAGCGTTTACTTTGGACGCGATGCCCACCAGCGAGTGAGCAATGGGTTGTTTGGATGAAGCCTCGTGCGCAGATTTTTAGTGGCTGGTTCACTTGCTGAATGCGGCCCGATCGCGGGATACATGAGGATTGGTGGGCAACAGCCCGGTATTGAGCTCACACTTTTCGCCCGGCTTGGCACGGTAGGTTTCGCACCGTAGGTTTCGCACCGCAGATAGGGCACCGCAGATAGGGCAAAGAACCGAGATGGCTTGCCCGGGAATCGGTTTGCGATTCTCCACCATAGGCGAAAGCCTCGCGCGACGCTGGTCTTTAGTGACAAGCGCGCGTGACCAGCACCCGTGACAAGCACCCGTGACTAGCGCGCGTGACCAGCGCGGGTCGAGCCTTACTGAATGCTACCCGTAGGTAGCTGACTCACCTTGGTGCTTCTAATGCTCAATGCTGGTATTTTCTGGTTGCATCTCGCGGAACAGATGCAGGTTCGACAGCAAAACCACGCCTGGGTTAATATGGCGACGCGGCGGGATGGGAATATGCTGCACTAAGTGTTCCGCTAGCGCTGAGACGGCCAGCCGCCCCTGTTGATAGGGATGCTGATAGATGGAAGCAGATATAGTGCCATTCGTGAGGTAAGGCCCCATCTCGCGGAAAAGATCGGTGGTGATAAGCCGGACTTTTCCCGTTCTGCCACAAGCGGCGATTGCTTCACATACCGGCAGGCAATTCACGGTGTTCACATAGATGCCCGCAAGTGAGTCGAATCGTGTTAGTAGTTCCTTAGTGCGCTCAAAGCTTTCCTTAGGATTCTCGTGCGCCTCCACCACCCCGACCATGGATCCTTTGAGGCAGTGTTGAAAGAAGGAGCGGGTAAAGCCTTCCGTCTTGCGCGCGTGATCCTCTGTACTCAACATACCAGTGACTGCGGCCACTGCGGCCCCCGGCGGCAGGCATTTCGCCATTAACTCACCTGCCAATGCTCCGTTGAGCAGCGGGTCAACGCAGACAATACTAGAGCGCTTACTGGCTGGCGCGTCAGTGGAAACACA
>JANXUR010000105.1 GCA_025356095.1 Acidobacteriaceae bacterium
GCCGGAGGAGTAGGATGAATCCATGCCGCTGGATTGGTCACAATGTGATGCCGTGGAACGGGTGGCGGGACGAGTGAGCGGCGCGTGGGTTCTGGCCGGGACTCGTGTGCCGGTCGCCGTCGTCTTCGAGAATCTTGAGGCTGGGCTTACGGTGGCCGAGGTCGCCGAGCAGTTTGACGTGGCGGCGACGCAGGTGCGCCGAGTGCTGGAGTTCGCCGCGCAGAGTCTGGCCGTGGCGGGCGACTAGTGCGAATCCTGTTCGATCAGGGCACGCCAAGAGGGTTGGCTCACTATCTGGGCGAGCACAAGGTGGAGTTCTGCCGCGACCTAGGATGGTCCGAACTGGCGAATGGGCAGCTTCTGCAGGCCGCGGAAGATGCGGGCTTCGATGCGGGCTTCGATGCGCTCATCACCACTGACAAGAATTTGCCCCATCAGCAGAACATGAGCGGCAAGCGGCTGGCGGTTCTCATCTTGAGCAACGCCCAGTGGCCGGTGCTGGAACGTAACGCACATCTGGTGCAAAGCGCGCTGACACGAATCACGTCTGGTGCCATTGTTGTAGCGCAAATACCCGTCTAGCCGCCTACTCCATCACTCCGCTGAACAGAAAGTCGTGCATCCAGGGCTTGCCGTTCGCATCTTTCACTACAGTGTCGAAGCCGGCGGCGCGCAGAATAGGGGGCACCTGCGCCCAGTGGCGAATGCTGTGCAGCACGGCATGGAGGAACACTTTGCCGCGACTGAACTTAGCTTCGCCATAAAAGCGGCTTTGCCAAGTCATGATTTCCGCAAGGCTTTCGGCGCTCGAGTTCGCGACGAACTGGTGGAATAGCGGCGATGCGGCTTCGCCGATGGCAAACAGTCCGGCAACAGTGGGGCTTGCCGGCGGAGTTGGGTCAGAAAACGTCCCGCCGGTCAGGCGAGCGGCGTACATTTCTTCCACCCAGAAAACATGATGCAGCAACGCACCCAGCGTTTCGCTGCGGGCAATGTCGCACTTGGCGGCGAGCGCCTCGGGATGCGCAAGAAACCATTGCTTCCATTGTGCAGTTTCCGCTTCGTGGTATGCGAGCAGAGTTTCAGCCGAGAGTAAGGCAGTCATAACGCAGGTTCCTCCGCAATAAATTTAACCAGCCACCGTTCACGCATCGCGCCCATGGCTAGCGGCGATTGCGCGTCAAGAACAGTGCTAGAGCTACTCCCAAGCCCGCGCCTGAGGTCATCAGGCTAAGAATTTGAATGGGGCGTACGGAGTCCGCGCCGGGCGTGCGGCTAAAGTTGCCGAACGCCAGTGCTGCGACAAATGCTGCGATTGCCATGCTGCGAAGAACAGAAGCCTTCATGCGATCCTACGTTTCTAAAGGAACTTGGCGCGGAGCAAGCGCTCCAGCCGTGCTCACCATTTTAACCTGCGGCTACTTACCAGCTTTCAGTTTGGCGGATTTTTCTTCCACGCCTTGGGCTAGCTTTGCTTTGTGCTCAACCAATTTTGCGGCAAGGGTGGCATCGCCCAGCGCCAGCATCTGCACTGCCAGAATCGCGGCGTTGGTGGCTCCCCACTTGCCCACGGCGACGGTGGCAACGGGAATGCCCGGAGGCATCTGCACCGTGGCCAGCAGCGCGTCCATGCCGTTGAGCGAGGTAGCGGAGATGGGCACACCGATCACCGGCAAAATGGTGTGCGCGGCGATGACGCCCGCCAGGTGCGCGGCACCACCCGCAGCGGCGATGATTACCTTCACCCCGCGGGCGGCAGCCGTGCGGGCAAATTCAGCTGTGCGGTCTGGCGAGCGGTGTGCGGAAGAGATGTCAATGTCATGCTCAACGCCAAAGCTGGCAAGCGTGTTGGCACACTCGCGCATAATATCGAGGTCGGAATCCGAGCCCATTACGATAGAGACAAGAGTCATAATTATAGTTTCCAGTTTCAGTTTCAGGTTCAGGTTCAGGTTTCAGGTTCCGGTTCAGGTTTCAAGTTTCAAGCGCGTATGCCGTTAGCTGTAAACCCGTTAGCTGTTCGCCGGTCGCTCCTACCTCTTCTTTAGCGCCCGTGCGCCAATGTCGGTGCGGTAGTGCGCGCCGTCGAAGCTAACGCGTCTGTTGGCATCATAGGCGCGGGCCAGCGCAGCTTCCAGCGTGTCGGCGCGGGCGGTTACGCCCAGTACCCTGCCGCCGGATGTCACGAAATTGCCATCCATGTAGCTGGTACCAGCGTGGAAGACCTTCGCCCCTTCCACTTTCGCTGCTTCCGCCAGCCCAAAAATCTTTTCGCCGTTTGCGTAGGTCCCGGGATATCCACCAGAAGCCACAACTACACAGGCTGCCGCATCGCTTGACCAGTGGAATACGCCATCGCTCACCCGACCATCAATCGCTGCTTCAAAGGCTTCCACCAAGTCACTTTCCAGCCGCATTAGAATCGGCTGGCTCTCAGGGTCGCCAAAGCGACAGTTGAACTCCAGCACCATAGGGCCTTTGGCAGTCATCATCAGCCCGCAATAAAGGATGCCGACATAGCGATTGCCCTCCTCCGCCATACCATTCACTACAGGTTGGGCGATATGGTGCAGCAGCCAGTCGCGCATTTGGTCGTCCAGCAGTTCGGGCGTGGAATACGCGCCCATGCCACCGGTGTTAGGGCCAGTGTCACCGTCGCCGACGCGTTTGTGGTCTTGCGCGGCAACGAGCGGGGCGATGTGTTCGCCATCGCTCAACACGAGAAAGGAAATCTCTTCTCCCTCCAAAAACTCTTCCAGCACCACGCGCGTGCCAGCATCGCCCACCATGCGTCCGCTGAGCATTTCAATGGCAGCCTCGGCGGCCTCGTCCTTGGTTTTGGCGATGACGACGCCTTTACCGGCGGCGAGGCCGTCGGCCTTTACGACGATGGGCGCATGAAAGTGGTGGAGCGCGGGTCGCACGGCTTCGGCGGTGTCGCAAACCGCATAGTGCGGGGTGGGGATCCGGTAGCGCTGCATGAACTCTTTAGCGAAACTTTTGCTAGATTCCAGTTGTGCGGCACCCTGAGTGGGGCCAAAAATGCGCCAGCCCCGCCGCTGGAATTCATCCACTACGCCAATTTGCAGGGGGATTTCAGGGCCAACGATTGTAAGGTCGGGCTGCGACTTGACGGCGGCGGCGACCAGCGAATCCAGACTCTTGACGTCACAGGGAATGCAGGTGACGCGGGGTTCGGCGGCGATGCCTCCGTTACCGGGAGCGCAAAAAATCTGCGTGACGCGTGGCGATTGCAGCAGCTTCCAGACCAAGGCGTGTTCGCGCCCGCCGCTGCCGATGACTAAAACTTTCATACACAGAGTTTAACGCAGGCAAGGCGGGGAGTTGGTATCGCGGGGACAAAGTTCTAACACACAGGCCACGGACAACACAGCGAAGTTTCTGCGGCTATTTTGGGCTGTTTGGCACTCAGGGTCGCAGGCGACCTTAATTCAACCATCGTTTGGCCATTGTTCAAACTTAATTCAACCTTAATTCAATCATGGTTCTATCATCGTTTAACCATGATTTAACCATGGTTTACGCCGGGACTATAATCAAAGTAATGATTACCGTCTCCAAAGAAGATTACTTGAAGGCCGTACTGGAAGCAGAGAGCGAGGGCGAAACCGTTATCTCGGCGACGCTGGCGCATTGGCTGAAGGTGTCGGCGCCAGCTGTGACCATGGCGCTGCGTCGGCTGAAAAAGGATGGCTTGGTGCGGGTGGAAGCCTCGGGTACGGTGAAGCTGACCCCTCCGGGGCTGCGCATCGCCCGGCGGCTGGTGCTGCGACATCACCTGATTGAACGCATGTTGAGCGAAGTGTTTGGCATGGCCTGGTGGAAGGTGCATGACGAGGCCGAGCGGCTAGAGCATGCGGTTTCGCTAGATTTTGAGGCGGCACTGCTGGACCGACTGGGCCGTGGCGGCGCGTGTCCGCATGGCAATATGAGTGAACTGGAAAGTCCGGCCAGTCGCAAGCGGCGCGGAATGGCGCTGCTGGCCCGCGCGGCAGAAGGGCAGGCTTACGTGGTCAGCAGCATTTACGAGCGCGACCGCCGTTTGCTGGAGTTTCTTGACGAACGCGGCATCCATCCCGGCGCCAGGGTGCAGTTGGTGGCACGCAACTACGATCAGACGCTGTCGCTGGAGACCGCCACCGGACCGGTAGCGCTGGGTGCACCAGCAGCAGAACGGGTTTGGGTACGTCCGGCTACGGACGCGTGATCTGATTCTGGCACTTAACTATAGTTTACATTTTGATATATACTTCCGCTAATGGCCGTGGACCCCACATTGGCGCCGAAAGATCCCCTAAACACTGGCGCGCCTCTTGATGCGGCAGCTTGGCGGCATGCCGTCACCAGCCCCAGCCTGCCTGAATCGCACCGCACACTGGCAGTGCCCGATCCTGCCTCCACGCGATTTTGGGCCAAGCTGGCGGCCTTTGCCGGGCCGGGATTTTTGATCGCAGTGGGCTATATTGACCCGGGCAACTGGGCGACCGATCTGGCAGGCGGTTCCAAGTATGGCTACACGTTGCTGAGCGTGGTGCTGGCATCCAGCCTGGTGGCGATTCTGTTGCAATCGCTGGCGGTGAAGCTGGGCGTGGCGACCGGGCGCGATTTGGCGCAAGCTTGTCGCGATCATTTTTCGCAGCCGACCTCGATTGTGCTGTGGCTGCTGGCGGAGACTGCCATTGTCGCCTGCGATCTGGCGGAAGTGATTGGGTCGGCGATTGCTTTGAATCTGCTGTTTCACATTCCCCTGCTGTGGGGCGTGGTTTTGACGGCAGCCGATGTGCTGCTGATTCTGGTGCTGCAACAGCGCGGCTTCCGCTATTTGGAAGCGGTGGTGCTGGCGCTGGTGGCAACGGTCGGCATCGCGTTTGGCTTGGAGATATTTTTTTCCCGGCCAGAATGGGCGAGCGTACTGGGCGGGCTGGTTCCTGATTCGCAGATTATCCGCGACGGTGGGATGCTGTATATCGCTGTCGGCATTTTGGGCGCGACGGTGATGCCACATAGTTTGTATCTGCACTCCTCGATTGTGCAGACACGCGACTTTGTGCGGTCGCCCGAAGGCAAGCGCGATGCGATCAAGTTCGGCAGCATTGATTCGGCGATTGCACTGACGGTGGCGTTCTTTGTAAACGCGGCGATTCTGGTGGTGGCGGCTGCCGTCTTCCATCGCGCCGGGCACACAGAAGTGGCTGAGATTCAGGATGCATACAAGCTGCTTTCGCCCTTGCTGGGCGTAGGCATCGCCAGTGTGGTGTTCGCAGTGGCGCTGTTGGCCTCTGGGCTCAGCTCGACGATTACCGGCACACTCGCCGGGCAGATCGTGATGGAAGGTTTTTTGAATATTCGCATCCGGCCATGGCTGCGGCGGCTGTTGACGCGGCTGTTGGCGATTGTGCCCGCTGTGATTGTGACGTGGCTTTATGGGGAACGCGGCACTGCGAGCTTGTTGGTGTTTAGCCAAGTAGTGCTGAGCATGCAGTTGAGCTTGGCAGTTTTCCCCTTGGTAATGTTCACCGGCGAGCGCGCCAAAATGGGCGAGTTTGTGAATCCACGATGGCTCAAATGGCTTGCGTGGGCAACGGCAGTGCTGATTCTGGGACTTAACGCCTGGCTGGTCGTGCAGTTCGCGCGGGCGTAGACGTCCGAATCTGAATCGCTCGACCCGCTCGTCCCGCTCGCACAGCCATCTGCCCTACCACCCACTCCAGCGCATTCGAAAAGAGTTTGCGCCCTTTAGGCGGCAATCCCCCGACTAGCATCTAAATCGGGACAGGACTGCACGCAGTCATACAATAGAGGTCTCGTGGGTCGAGGGTTAGGGTCGAGGGTTAGGGTCGAGGGAAGGCTGCTGCTCTCGACTGGGAGTACAGCTGCCTTGGCCAGCCTTGGAGGCGTAAAGATGAGAAGCAGAAGTTGGGTGACGGCAGGGCTGGCATTGAGTGCATTGAGTGCCTGCGCCAGCGGACTGCACGGCCAGACTGCGCCCGCGCTGCAGACCCGCGCGCCCTCCCCGGCGGTGGCGGTTGCGGAAGCCACGCCTCTAACGCCAGCCATAGCGCCACCCACCATTTCTCTAGCCGTCGCCAAGGGGACGCCATTGTTAGTGGCACTGCAGCAAGAGGTGCGTTTGCGGGCGGTAGGCCAGCCGCTCAAGGGCCGCTTGGTGCGGCCGCTCTATGGTTTTGACCAATTGCTGGTGCCTGCGGGTAGCGAGGTGAACGGCAAGGTGCTAAGCATTGGTGGCATTTCGCGTAAACAGCGGACGTTGGCCATCCTGAATGCTGACCTGACGCCGGAACGCAAGGTGGAAGTAGAGTTTGACGAGTTGGTGATGGCGGATGGCCGGCATATCCCGTTGCAGACGACGGTAACGTCTGGGTCGGGTGAGGTGATGCGGCTGGTGAGCAGCGGCGAGCATGGGCAGCAGGGTAAGAAGAAGGGCGCGAAGGATGCAGTCGCGGCCAAACTGGATGAGGCAAAGCAGCAGGCGCGCAAGGATTTGAAAGATGCCATGGCGCAGGTAGAGGCTCCAGGCAAGATCCATCGGCTGGAACACATGGCGATAGGGCAGTTGCCAGCGCGCCCGCAGTATCTGGATGCGGGTGCACTTTACTTTGCCGAGTTGGACGCTCCGTTGGACTTTGGCAATGAGGCGCTGACCGAAAAGCTGCCGGCGAGCATTGGCGCGCCACCGCCTCCGGGCAGTCTGGCGCAAGCGCTACTGGTGACGCCGCTGAGTTCAGCAACCAGCAAGAAGGGCGACACGGTGGAAGCGGTGCTGACCCAGCCGCTGATGGATGGCGAAAAGCTGATTCTGCCGCAGGGTAGCCACATTCGCGGATCGGTGTCGCAAGTGCGTCCGGCGGCGCGGTTTGCCCAGAACGGGCAGTTGCGGATTACCTTTAATGAGATTGTGCCACCCGAAGGCGTCACGCAGCGAGTCAGCGCGAGCCTGGAGGGAGTGCAATCGCGGGCACAAGATCGAGTGCAACTAGATTCCGAAGGTGGCGCACAGCCCACCACGTCGAACAGCCGCTACTGGAACGTGGCACTTTCGCTAGCGCTGGCGGCGGCTTCGCGGGGTGGTGATTCGGACGGCGGCGTGAGCACCGCAGGTACTGCAGGAGGCCGCGCGGCCGGCGGTCTAGGCGGATTCAAGCTGATTGGGATTGTGCTGGGGCTGGCGGTGAAGTCACAGCCCTTTGGCGCCGCCATGGGTGCGTATGGCGCCGGGACCTCCGTGTACAGGCACTTTGTAGCCAAGGGCAAGGACATAGTGTTCGCCAAGAACACTGGCATGGAAATCGGCTTCGGCGATCGGAACCGGGCACTGGGGCAAGGGACACCCGAGAGTGCGCCAGCTTCCTCCCCTGCTAAACTGATGTAGTCATCCCTGCGCGGCCTCTCGACATCATTTTCCACTGCGCGGGGAAACCCTTCCTTGCAACCAATGCAGGAAGATAAGAAGGCGTACTCGCGATGAAATCTTCCCTCAACAGCTTTGGCAGCCGCGCTACCCTCACCGTTCACGGTAAAAACTACGAAATCTTCCGGCTCGACGCTCTCGATCAAGCGGGTATTTCCACCGCGCATCTGCCGTTTGCCATGCGCATTCTGCTGGAAAATTTGCTGCGAACCGAGGATGGTCTCGGCGTGCGTGCTGAAGAGATTCGAACACTAGCGAATTGGCGCGGCAAGACGGAGAAGGAAACGGAAATTGCCTTTTCCCCGGCGCGGGTGCTGATGCAGGATTTTACCGGCGTCCCCGCAGTCGTGGACTTGGCCGCCATGCGCGATGCCATGCGGCAGCTCGGCGGCGACCCCACCAAGATCAATCCGCTGGTGCCCGCTGAACTGGTGATTGACCACTCAGTCCAAGTGGATGAGTTTGGCCAGAAAGATAGCTTCGACATCAACGCTCTGCTGGAGTTTCAGCGCAACAAAGAACGCTACGGCTTCCTCCGCTGGGGGCAAACGGCGTTCCGCAACATGGCGATCGTACCGCCCGACACCGGCATCGTACATCAAGTGAATCTGGAATATCTGGCGCGCGTGGTGTTCGTGAATGGTACGGGTCAGGCCTATCCCGATACGCTTATTGGCACCGATTCGCATACCACGATGATCAACGGCCTTGGCGTGTTGGGCTGGGGCGTGGGCGGCATTGAGGCTGAAGCTGCCATGCTGGGTCAGCCGGTTTCCATGCTGATTCCACCGGTAGTGGGCGTGAAGCTGAGCGGCAAGCTGCGCGAAGGTTCAACGGCAACCGATCTGGTACTCACCGTCACTGAAATGCTGCGTATGCACGGCGTGGTGGGCAAGTTTGTGGAGTTCTACGGGCCGGGGCTGAGCGCGCTGACGCTTGCCGACCGCGCAACCATCGCCAACATGGCGCCTGAATATGGTGCCACCTGCGGCATCTTCCCCATTGACGAAGAGACTCTGCGCTACCTGCGGCTCACCGGGCGCAGCGAGGAACAGGTTGCGCTGGTGGAGGCCTATTGCCGCGCGCAAGGGTTGTTCCATGACAGTGTTGTTGCGAGGGAAGATGCAGTGTACTCAGAAAATCTGGCGATGGACTTAGGCACCGTCGAGCCGAGTCTGGCGGGCCCGAAGCGTCCGCAAGATCGCGTGATTTTGTCGAAGCTAGGAGAAAATTTCGCCAACGCACTCCCTTCGCTCATCAAGCCTCCAAAAAATGATGCAGCCGTCGCAAAGAGCCGCACGTCCGACGAAATGCCGGTGCATCCCGACGCGACGGGGAACGACGGGGCCCATGGGAACCTGCGCAAGCCGCTTCGCCACGGCAGCGTGGTGATCGCTGCAATTACGAGCTGCACCAATACGTCCAACCCTGGCGTGATGGTGGCTGCTGGACTGGTCGCCAAAAAGGCGGTGGAGCGTGGCCTGACCACGCCTGCGTGGGTAAAGAGTTCGCTGGCTCCGGGCTCGCTGGTAGTGAAGGATTACTTGGAAAAGGCTGGGCTGCTTTCCTATCTGGAGCAGTTGAAGTTCAACATTGTGGGTTATGGCTGCACCACCTGCATTGGCAACTCCGGGCCGCTACCGCAAGAAGTTTCGGCGGAAATCGAAGAGAACGATCTGGTGGTGGCATCTGTGCTCAGCGGCAACCGCAACTTCGAGGGCCGAGTGCATCCAGAAGTGCGAGCAAACTACTTGGCGTCGCCGCCGTTGGTGGTGGCGTTTGCACTGGCCGGCCGCGTGGATCTCGACCTGAGCACCGACGCGGTGGGCACGGATCAGAGCGGTACCCCCGTGTATCTGGCCGATATTTGGCCGACCAATGCGGAAGTAGCCAGTGCGGTGGCCGGTGCCGTGGATTCTCAAATGTTCACCTCCAGCTATGCTGACGTATTCAAGGGTGACGAACGGTGGCAGGGATTGCCGGTTCCAGCCACTGAGACTTATGCGTGGGGCGACTCTACTTACATCCGCAAGGCTCCATACTTTGACGGTATGCCAGCCACGCCTGGAGCAGTGGCCGACATTCGCAGCGCGCGTGTGCTGGCGGTGCTGGGCGATAGCGTCACCACCGACCACATCTCACCGGCGGGCAACATCAAAAAGGATTCGCCGGCTGGCCGCTACCTGATTGAGCATGGCGTGGCTCCGGCAGACTTCAACTCCTATGGCTCGCGGCGCGGCAATCATGAGGCGATGGTGCGTGGGACATTTGCCAACATTCGGCTGCGTAACAAGTTGGTTCCGGACGTAGAGGGCGGCTACACGCGCCACCTGCCGGGTGGCGATGTCACCAGCATCTTCGAAGCGTCCGCGCAGTATATCGCCGAAGGCACGCCGCTGCTGATTCTAGCGGGCAAGGAGTACGGCTCAGGCAGTTCACGCGATTGGGCGGCCAAGGGGCCGAGGCTGCTGGGCGTACGCGCAGTGATTGCCGAAAGCTACGAGCGCATCCACCGCTCGAATCTGGTGGGCATGGGCATTCTGCCCCTGCAATTTCTTCCGGGGCAAAGCGCCGAGTCGCTCGGCCTTACCGGCGAAGAAGTCTTCGACCTCACCGGGATTGCCGACGTGGTAGAAAAATTCGCCGCAGGCAATCAACTCACCATCCGCGCCACAGAAAGCGATGGCAGCGCCCGCGAGTTTGCTGCGTTGGTGCGCATTGATACTCCCCAAGAGGCGCTGTATTACAAGCACGGCGGGATTTTGCAGTACGTTTTGCGAGGGTTGGCCGGCAAGTAGGGTAGAGTGCCCCAAACCTGGCACCTTAAGGGGCTGTACCCAAGGCTGTAGCCCCTTCCGGCCCTCAAACCGACCTATGGTCCGACGAAAAGCGCCCGGACGATGGTCGGGCGCTCGACGGGGGGCGCTCGATGGGTGGCGCTCGACGGGGGGCGCTCAAAAAGATTAGAAATGGCAGGATGGTCACCTTCGACGAGCACCTGACTTGACAAGTGTGCTACACTTTAGGTGCGTTTGATCCTAGCGGTGGTTCGCAGTTCCTGCTCGTTCACGACCTGCCTGCAAGACTCGCTTCGTTTCAGCGCCATCTCAAGCAACAAGGAAACTGTAACAAAATGGAAACAGGTACGGTTAAGTGGTTCAATGATGCTAAGGGCTATGGCTTCATCAGCCGGCAAAACGGCGATGATGTTTTCGTTCACTATTCGGCAATTCAGTCCGCCGGATTTCGGAGCCTGCAAGAAGGCCAGCAGGTGCAGTTCGAAGTGGTGAAGGGCCCGAAGGGCTGGCAAGCGGAGAACGTCCGCCCCGCCTAGTCTGCATCCCGCAGGAACGCAAGCAACAAGGGCGGCTCGCAACAAGAGCCGCCCTTCGCTTTTCCCGGCTATTCTGCCGGGCGATTTCCGCCAAGATGTTCGCCAAGGTCGCCACCAAGATGCGCCAGTAAGATGCGCCACCCCAGTTGCCCACGTAATAAAATAATCTCCACGCCAACCGAGCCAGCTAACGGAGAAAGCAACAATGGCATTGCCAGTTGGAGCGACTGCTCCTGACTTTGAAGTGCAAGCAGTTACTGGAACCTATCGCCACTCCGTGCGCTTGAGCGAATTTCTGCGCCGCGGCCACGTGGTGCTGCTGTTTCATCCCGCAGATTGGACGCCGACCTGCACCGACGAGATTATCCACTTCAACCAGCTACGCCAGCAGTTCCTCGCTCAAGGTGCGGAGTTGCTCGACATCAGCGTGGACTCGGTTTACAGCCACATCGGCTGGCAGGAATATCAAATTGGCACAGTGGAGTTTCCGCTGTGCAGCGACTTCTTTCCACACGGTGCCGTAGCCGAGGCCTATGGCGTGCTGCGCCGGGATGAGCATCCGCTGGCGGGCATCAGCGAGCGCGCCGTGTTTGTGATTGAGCAAGGTGGAAGGATTGCCTTCCGCGAGATCTATCCGCTGGATATTGCACCTAAGGCCGAGGCGGTGCTGGCAGAAGTGAAAAAGCTCTCCATGCCAAAGCCAGAGCCCGAGGCGGCAGGGTTAGGGGCTGCTGCTAATTAGTAGCCACCACACACCACACAAACCAGCAAGCCCGCCCGGAATGGGGCGGGCTCGCTATTTGCTGCTGACCCCTGGGGGTTACTCGCCCCGCTTCATCTGGTCAATCAGTTCGTAGAGTTTGCCGCGATCTACCACTTCTACAAAGGGCGTACCTTGCTTCTTGCTGCTCACCACGTAGATGGTCGGGGTGTGCTCGATGCCGACGCGCTGGCCGAGCGCCCGGTCGTCGGTAATCTGCTTGGCGAAGGCACCTTGCGGGTCCAGAACAAATGGCAGCGTCGTCTTGTGATCGGCGGCGAATTTATCTGCGAAGCCGCGCAGATTTTCTGGCGTGATCTCCGGTTGATGATCGAAGATGTAAAGCCGGAACTGGTGGCCGAAATCCTTCGACCTGCTGTCAAAATAATGCGCCATCAGATGCGCGTTATACGACCAACTGTGGAAGGGTAGCGGAAAGTCGTGGATCACCAGCGGAATCTGGTAGGTCTTGGCGGCCTCTTCCAGCAGTGGCGCGGCGCGGCGGCAGTCGGGGCATTGCAAATCCTCAAACACCACTATGGCCAGCGCGTACCCCTTGGGCGGCTGAAGCGGATTGGTGCTTTCCGGCTCGGCAGCAGCGGCGACCCGCTTGGCTTTGTGCGACGCGGCTTTGGTTTGCGCGACAGCGGGCAAGGTTACGCATAGCGTCCCCAAGAAAATGGCAAATGCGGCAAGCTTCTTCATGCGGCGATAGTCCTCGCGGTAGTCCTCAAAAATACAGTCGAACAGGCTGGCATCGAGTGGAAAGAAGCCATACCCACGCTGGTTGGATGCAACAATCAGTATAAAGGGACGCCCGCGGTGCAGCATTGCGTGGGCATCCTTCTCTCTGCTTGCCGCAGTTGCGCTTGTACACACTGTACCCGCCCTGTGCCCGCCCCTGGCCAAGGCTCGTACAGCGCGGCTTCTGGCTTTTGTGCTAGCATCCTCTGTTTCGCAGATGAGCCGCCGCCGGAGCCCACTGCCGGTTCCCACTGCCGCTCACCACAACCCGACCCGCTTACATCGAGGGACTGCCGGAACCTGCTGCCGGCGTTCGGCCGTGGTTCCCCTGCTCCCCCGAAGTGTGGCTTGCTGCAAGGCGGGCGGAATTTTTGGAGAGAAGGGGAACTTAACCATGAAAGTGTACGAAGGCGCCAACGTCCGGAATGTGGCGGTGGTAGGGCATGGCAAGAGCGGAAAAACCACGCTTACCTCTGCCATGCTCTACACCGCCGGAGCGACACAACGGCTGGGCCGGGTAGAGGACGGCTCAGCCTCCACCGACTTCGATGAAGAAGAGATTGCCCGCAGTATGTCCATTTCGCACGCGGTGGGGTTTGCCGAGTGGGAGAAGGCGGGCTCGCCGAAAACCAAGATCAACCTGATTGATTCCCCCGGCTTCAGCATGTTCGTCCACGAAGCCGCACTCGCCATGGTGCCCAGCGAAGCGGCGCTGGTGGTGATTGACGCCGTGCATGGCGTGGAGGTGATGACCGAGCGGGTGTGGGGCTATGCCGAAGATCGCGAACTGCCGCGCTTGATTGTCGTCAACCGCATGGATCGGGAACGCGCCAACGCAGAGACGGCGCTGGAGTCTCTGGTGAACGCCTTTGGCCGCGCCGTCGTGCCGGTACAACTGCCGATTGGCGCGGAGAAAAACCTCAAGGGCGTGGTAGACATCATCACCATGAAGGCCTACACCTACGAGTTAGGCGGCAACGGCAGAGGCGTCGAAATACCCATCCCCGCCAACATGGAGCAAAGCGCGCGCGAAGCCCATGAGCGCCTGATTGAACTGGTGGCCGAAGGCGACGACGAACTGATGAACGAGTTCTTTGAGCGCGGCACCATTGACGAAGAACACATCGTCTCCGGCATGCATAACGCGATTAAAGACGACAAACTCTTCCCGGTGTTGTTTGCTTCGGGGCTGGGCAACGTCGGGGTAGATCGGCTGATGGATTTTCTGGTGACCTACTGCCCTGCCGCCACCGAACACAAAGCGGTGCACGGCGTTAGCAATGGCAGCGCCAGTTCCCCCGCCCATGATGAAGAGCGGCACGTCAGCGATAGCGACCCAGTGTCGGTGTATGTGTTCAAGACTATCTCTGATCCCTTTGCCGGGCGCATCAGCTTCTTTAAGGTGTTTAGCGGCGTGGTAAAGAACGACGCGGCGCTGATTAATTTTGACCGCAACAATGCGCAAGAAAAGTTGGCGCATCTTTCCGTAATGCAGGGCCGGCAGGCAACGCAGGTGACGGAACTGCATGCCGGTGACATCGGTGCAGTCGCCAAGTTGCGCGAAACCCTTACCGGCGACACCATGGGCGACAAATCGCATCCCATCCACTACCCGCAAACGCATTTGCCCGAGCCAGCCATCACGTTTGCCATTGAGCCGAAGACGCGAGCGGATGAAGACAAGCTGGCCAATGGCATCCACAAGTTGATGGAAGAAGACCCGATGCTGCGCTTCTTCCGCGACGAGGGCACCAAGGAATTCCTGGTGGGCGGCACTGGGCAGCCGCACATTGAAGTGACTGTCAGTCGGCTGAAAAAGCGCTACAACACCGAGGTAGTGCTGCGGGCACCCAAGGTGCCCTATCGCGAAACCATTCGCGGCTCTGCAGACGTGGAAGGTCGCCACAAGAAGCAGTCCGGCGGGCATGGGCAGTTTGGCTGTTGCCGCGTGAAGATCTCTCCGCTGCCGCGGGGCGGCGAGTTTGAGTTTGTGAACGACATCTTCGGCGGCTCGATTCCGAAGAACTTCATTCCAGCAGTGGAAAAGGGCGTTCGCGATGCCGCCGCGCGCGGACACCTCGCTGGCTATCCCATGGTGGACTTTCAATGCGTGCTTTACGACGGCAGCTATCACGACGTGGACTCGAACGACTTGAGCTTCCAGGTCGCAGGGCGGCTGGCCTTCCGCAAGGCGATGGAAACGGCCAAGCCCTGCATTCTTGAGCCGATCATGCACGTGGAAATCACAGCTCCGGACGAGTTTGCCGGTGCAATCATGGGCGACTTGAACTCACGCCGCGGCCGCATTCAGGGCATGGACAACAAAGCTGGCAACACCATTGTGAAAGCCGAAGCTCCCATGAGCGAAATGCTGACTTACGGTGCCGAGTTGACGGCCATCACCCAAGGCAGAGGTAGCTTCCACATGGATATGCATCACTACGATTACGTACCCGCGCTGCAACAGGAAAAGATTGTAGCCGCAGCCAAGGCCGCCCGGGGCGAGGTGAAGGAAGAAGAGGAGTGAACTGATCTAGGTGTAACTTGTAGGATCAAGGGGTTTCTGGGGAAGTGAGTGCGCCTGTCGGAGACTAGCGCAAGTGCGCCATCATGTACGCGCGCAGAATCGCATTGATTTTCGTTTGGTAGCCGGGCTCGCGGCGGAACCACTCCAGCAGGCTGGCGTCGAGGCGGATGGTAATGACCTCTTTGGGCTTCGGCCACACCAGCTTGGCGTCTTTCCAGAAGGCTTCGTCCGTCGGAGGCCCGGCGTCAGGGTCAGCCAGAATGCCCTGGCGAATCTGCTCGTCGCTCATGTTGCGCAGGCGCTCCCAGTCGGTCGTCAGCGGCTGGTTCTCAGCTTTTCCCCGCGATCCAGCGCCAGTAGGCGCGCCGTTCTTGGGGCGTGGAGCGCCACGCCGAGATGATGCGCCGCTGGATTTCAACGTCTTCGTCGTCGCTGCTTTCAAGCTCCCTGTCTGCATAGATCACCGTGATTTCAAGGTCGTTCACCAACCCGACAGCTTGGATTCGAGTTTCGCCATACTCCAGACGGTCATCCTCACGCTCCAACGTCGGCCCGTCGAACACGCGTACCGCATCGGAAAATGTGAGCCCGTGCAACCTGTGGTTGGCACGGTTCTTCTTCTTGTCCCAAGAAAAGCCTATCATGTGTATTTACATAACGTCAATATTGCCGTTGGGGCACGGACGTACCCTCAACGGTGGTTGGCTGACGTTAGCGCGAACGCGGGGCGGCAGAATGTATCCGTGGTCACAGAAAAAGGAGGACGGGCGCCAGCCCGTCCCCCTTTTTTCTCTTGTGCCATTGCCCGGCGCAACTACTACTTCGGTGTGACCGCTGATGGCATGGCAGTAGCAGGCGAAAGCTCCGGTGTT
>JANXUR010000107.1 GCA_025356095.1 Acidobacteriaceae bacterium
AAGGCCAGCTTGGCCACTTAGTAACACTCGCTCTGGCGCAGGAACCCAACCGGCCTCGCCTTGCGCTGAATACTCATTGCACTCCGTTTCTAATTCCAGACGGCAAGCTTGGTGTGTGGTGTCCGGAGCCGCGCGAGTTACGCTTACTTTGCTTCGATCCCGACCAACTCGCCACTTTCCCGATTGAAGAAATTGTAGGTTGGTTCAAGCAGTCCAATGACAAAGTATATGCGGCCACCGAGCCGCTGGATGAGCTTGCGGTTTCCACGAGACTTGCGGCGGGCACACATCCACTCGAGGTACCCGAATGCTTCCGCAAAGTAGACGAGTTACTTGCCATCGCCTCGCGCCCGGCACTTACCAAGGACGACCCCGCGTGCAGTATCTTCGGACTGTATCTGCAAGCGGGATTAGTCGAAGTGTTGCCGCAACCGTGGTTTACTGCCAACTCCCATGACGTGGGCCGCCAGTGGATCACCCATCTGGCGCGCGATCCGGTTACACATCACATTCTGGGTGCTGGTACCCGCATGGGCGCTTTCGAACTAAACGCCGCCGGCGACGCCGTACAAGAGTGGCTGACGGCAGAGTAAATTAACTTGACTCGGTACTGCGGCGTGGGGCACACTCAGGTGTAATGAGACGTGGCCAGAATCTGGAGTATTGAAATGAAGAGTACACTTTTGAAATTGGTGCTTGTTTGTGCAGCCTTAGCATCCACTTGTGTCATGGCGCAGGTGAACCCGGGCACGGCAGCGTTGCTGCACTGGTATGGCGCGGATCAGGCTGCGGTGTTCAGCACGGGCGGCCTGGTGCCCTTTGGCATCGCTTTCGACGGACAGAACGTCTGGGTAACCAATAATATCTCGCAGTCAGTCAGTAAGATACGGACGTATGACGGCGCGTTACTAGGTACTTTCCATGTGGGCAACCAGCCTGCGGGCGTGGCGTTTGACGGCGCGCATATTTGGGTAGCAAACACCAATGGCGGGTCGCTTACCAAGCTAAGCCCAACCGACGGAACCGTGCTCGGAACGTTTAATATTGGTGGTGCGCCGATCGGGATAACATTTGACGGAACCTCACTTTGGGTTGCTACCGAGATCACGCAGGGTCTGGTTAAGGTGCGCCCATCGGACGGATCCGTTCTCCTGACGGCCAATGTGCCGGCAACATGTTCACCTGGACTGATTGCATTTGATGGAGCCAATGTGTGGTTTACGTGCGGCTCCGCTGGTGCCACTGGAAGTGGCAATGTCGGAAAGGTTCGGGTGAGCGATGGCGCGTATCTCGGCACGTTCCCGATATCCGGCACTTCCCCGCAACCCATTGCCTTTGACGGCAGCGCAATTTGGGTGGGTGATGTGGCTGGCAGTACCGTCACCAAGCTTCGGGTAAGCGACGGCTCGATTCTAGGAACATACACAGTGGGTAGCGGACCGATCGGCTTGGTGTTTGATGGTACGAATATGTGGGTAGCCAACGCCTCAAGCAACAACATGCAAAAGTTGCGCATTAGCGATGGCAAGATACTTGGCACGTTCACGTTGCCGGGATCCCCCGCGAACGCCGCCTTCGACGGCACCTTCATTTGGGTCACCATCAACTCCAAAGGGGAAGTGGCAAAGCTTTGAAGATGTTTAGAGTTGCGCTATCCCGCCCGAACGTCGTGGGGCGGGATATTTTTTGGGGACGGATTACCTATTCGGCTAAACTGGCAGGTTCATGTCCACGCACTGCATTGTCGAGCCGCAGGACACGCACACCCTGCTGCGCTTGACCTCCGACGATGGCACCAACAAGCTCACTCGTGCATTTGTGCTTGAACTGACCGCCACGCTAGAGGCGCTGGCGCAAAACGCAGGACCGCACTTGACTGCCGGGCGCCCCGTCCAATCTCCGCTTGGGCGGGATCGGTCGCCCCATCTTCCCCTCATCCTCGCTGGCAACGACCACTGCTTTTCTGCCGGTGCCGACCTGCGCGAAATCCACGCGCTTACCGGGCCCGAGGCGCTCGCCTTCGCGCACCTGGGCCAGCGCCTTATGGAGGCGATCGCCACCTTCCCCGCGCCGACCATCGCCGCCATCCACGGCCACTGCTTCGGTGGAGGCCTTGATCTCGCCCTTGCCTGCCAGCGCCGCATTGCCGCGCCCAATGCCGTGTTCGGGCATCGCGGTGCCGCGCTCGGCCTGATGACCGGCTGGGGTGGGACTCAGCGCCTGCCTCGGCTTGTCGGCCAAGCCCGTGCACTGCAAATGTTCCTGGCCGCAGAACGCGTAAACGCGCGGGAAGCGCTACGCATAGGGCTGGTGGACGAGGTCGCTGCGGATGCCGTCGCCGCCGCCGCGGGGGAAGTACCATGACCGGGTGCCCCGGCGTTTTGCAAGCCCAGACATGGTGAGCCTGAACAATGCGCCAGGAGCGCAGATAGAATCGTGCGGCAAGCTGCTTCTCCCCTGATGAATGCGCATCGCCAGGTCGCTTTTGCTTTCGCCTCGCCCCTCATTTACCGTTAAGAGTTTGGATTCCTTTTTATGCCTGAGAATACTCCGCAGCCCGCCAACATTCTGCCTACAGCCATCACCAGCGCTTCACCGCGCTTTGAAAAAAACTCGCTCGCCATGGCCGACCTCGTCGCCCGCTTTCGCAATGAGGAAGACGTAATCCGCGAAGGTGGCGGCGAAAAAGCCATTGCCGCCCAGCACAAAAAAGGACGCCTCACCGCTCGCGAGCGCGTGAAGCTGCTGATGGATGCCGACACGCGATTTCTCGAGCTTGGCATCTACGTGGCGCACGGCATGTATGAGGAGTGGGGCGGCGCGCCCGCTGCGGGCTGCATCACTGGCCTCGCCAGCGTGTGCGGACGCTTGACCATGATCATTGCCAACGACGCCACGGTGAAAGCTGGCGCGTTTTTCCCGATGACGGCCAAGAAGGTGATTCGCGCGCAAAATATCGCGATGGAGAATCACATCCCAACGATTTATCTGGTGGATTCAGCGGGTGTATTTTTGCCGCTGCAAGAGGATGTCTTCCCCGACACTGACGACTTTGGCCGCGTTTTTCGCAACAATGCGGTGATGAGTGCGATGGGAATCCCGCAGATTGCCGCCATCATGGGCATGTGCGTGGCGGGTGGGGCATATCTGCCCGTAATGTGTGACCATCTGCTGATGACCGATGGCAGCGGCCTGTTTCTCGCCGGGCCGGCGCTGGTGCAGGCGGCGATTGGCCAGCAAGTTTCAGCCGAAGACCTGGGCGGCGCAGCCATGCACGCGGCGATCAGCGGGACGGTGGACTTCCGCGAGCCGGATGACGAAACCTGCATCGCGCGCATCCGCTCAATCGTAGAAAAGTACGGCGCGCGCGACTCTGCTCCTTTTGACCGCAAGCAGTCGGAGGCACCTAGGCACTCGCTGGCAGACGTTTACGGCGTCTACGAATCCGATGCCGCAAAGCCCTATGACATGAAGGAGATCATCGCGCGTATCGTGGACGCGAGTCGCTTCGACGAGTACAAGCCCGAATATGGCAAGACGCTGCTGTGCGGCTACGCGCGCGTCGGGGGATTTGCCGTCGGCATTGTTGCCAACCAGAAGCAGCATCAGCAGGCCACCGACCACGAAGGCAAAAAGCGCATGGAGTTTGGCGGGGTAATCTATACCGAGTCGGCGGAAAAGGCAGCGCGCTTTGTGATGGATTGTTCGCAAAACCGCATTCCGCTGATTTTTCTGCATGACGTAAATGGCTTTATGGTGGGTCGCGACGCCGAGTGGTCGGGCATCATCAAGGCGGGCGCGAAACTGGTGAACGCGGTGAGCAACGCCGTCGTACCCAAAATTACCGTCATCGTGGGCGGCTCGTTTGGCGCGGGCCATTACGCCATGTGCGGCCGGGCCTATGACCCGCGCTTTGTGTTTGCCTGGCCCAGCGCACGCTACAGCGTGATGAGCGGAGAATCAGCAGCGAGCACGCTGGTGGAAATCAAAGTGAAGCAACTGGAACGCGGCGGAAAACAACTCAGCGACGAAGAACGCAAGGATCTATTCGAGAGCATCCGCACGACCTACACCGAGCAGATGGACCCGCGCTACGGTGCCGCGCGCCTGTGGATTGACAAGATCATTGACCCGATGGACACCCGCAAAGCCCTGATCACCGCGCTCGAAGCAGTCTCGCTGAATCCCGACATCGCGGACTTCCGCAGCGGGGTGCTGCAGACCTAGCAACGGCACCAGCCGCATGATGCACAAATGCTCTCGCTGCGGCCTGTTGTAACCTGTTGTGTATGCTCGCGCGGGTCGGCCGTGGCGGGTCTGTTGCAAATCATCGGCTCCGCGTACACGTTTTTCCTATGAACACTGCTCTCAAGCTGATTGAATGTCCGCGGGACGCATGGCAAGGGCTGGCACGGCAGATTCCCTCCGCCGACAAAGCCGCCTACTTGCGCGCGCTGATCAGCCACGGCTTTACCCACATTGATGCTGCCAGCTTTGTCTCGCCCAAATCCGTGCCGCAAATGGCCGACTCCGAAGCCGTGCTCGCCGAGCTCGACCCACCCGACAACGTGGAGATCATTGGCATCGTGGTGAACGAAAAGGGTGCCGACCGCGCCATCGCCACCCACGCCGTTACTACTCTGGGTTTCCCGTATTCCATCTCGCCGACGTTTTTGCAGCGCAACCAGAACCAGTCGCCCGAGGACGCGCTCGACGTGCTGGAGAAGATCAAAACCAAAGCCGATGAGGCGGGCCTCGATGTCGTGGTCTACGTTTCTATGGCTTTTGGCAACCCTTATGGCGACGATTGGAGCATTGGCGACGCAGTGGAAGCGATCAGCCTGATCGAGTCGTTCGACATCCGCTCGATCTCTCTGGCTGACACAGCTGGCAGTGCCGATGCTGCACTTGTCAGCGAGATGGTTAGCCACGCGCTGGGCAAGCACGACTATCTGGACATCGGTGTACACCTGCACAGCCGTCGCGCCGATGCGGCTGCGAAAGTTCTAGCCGCGTACGACGCTGGTTGTCGCCGCTTTGACAGTGCGCTGAGTGGACTTGGTGGTTGTCCCTTCGCGCAGGATGAGCTAGTGGGTAACATTCCAACCGAGATTTTGCTGGAGGCGCTGGCAGAGCGCGGCGCGATCCCCGCGAGCAAGCCGCTCACTGACTTGCTGGAACTGTCGCGCAAAATTGCCTCCGGCTCTTTGGCGAGAATGCACCTATGACGTTCCACCACCTTACACTCGTCCACGAAGGCCCCACGGCGACCATCACGCTGGCCCGACCCGAAAAGCGCAATGCCATCAGCTATGCGCTGATCGAGGAATTGCTGAGCGCACTACATCAGGTGGAACAGTCGCCTGCGCGAGTGCTCATCCTGACTGGCAGCGGCTCGGCATTTTGCTCTGGGATGGACCTCGACGAGCTGCGCAACCTGTTGGGTCGCTCGGCTGAACAGAACCTCGAAGATTCAAAGACCATGGCCGCACTCTTCCGCACGCTCTACGAATTCTCTAAGCCAACCGTCGCCGCGATCAACGGACACGCCATCGCGGGCGGCTGCGGGCTGGCGACGCTCTGCGACTTTTCGCTGGCTGTGCCGCAAGCCAAGTTCGGATACACCGAAGTGAAGATTGGATTTCTGCCTGCGATTGTCTCAGCCTTTCTGCTGCGGCAGGTTGGCGAAAAAGCGGCGCGCGACCTGCTGCTCACGGGCCGCTTGATATCCGCCGAGGAGGCGCTCCACCTGGGCCTAATCAGCGAAGTGGTCGCAGCAGAATCACTGCCCTCGCGCGCCAAGGAACTCGCCGCGCAACTCGCCGAAAATAGCCCCGTATCGCTGCGTGCCACCAAGAAGCTGCTACGCGACTACGCCACCTCTCAGCTCGACTCCGAAATCGAACTCGCCGTACGAGCCAACGCAGAAATCCGCGCCGGTGCTGACTTCCGCGAAGGCGTCGCAGCGTTTCTGGAAAAGCGCAAACCTGAGTGGCAGAGCTGACTTCAGCGAGAAGCACTCAAAATGAGTCGCGCCCGGCACCCCCATCCTCAACCCGGCGTCGTGCGTTTTTAGGGTGGGGATTTCCCTCAGGTCCGCCCGTAATGCCAAAATGGAAGTATGTCCACCGCTACCGCCACTCCGCCAACGTTTGAAGCCCGCCTCCGCGTCCGCTACGCGGAAACTGACCAGATGGGTGTCGTTTACTATGGCAACTACTTCACCTGGTTTGAGGTCGGTCGTGTCGAGTTCCTGCGTCAGGCCGGATTCACCTACAAAGAAATTGAGCAGCAAGACGGCTGCCTGCTCGCCGTAGTGGACGCCCGCTGCCGCTACAAGGCTCCCGCGCGCTATGACGATGAGATTGTGGTGCTGACCCAACTGAAACACGTGCGCGGCCCGCTCATCCACTTTACCTATGAAATTAAGCGCGCAGCCGACGGCCAACTGCTCGCCGAAGGCGAAACCACGCACATCATTGTGGACTCGACCATGCGACCGAGAGCCCTGCCCGAAAAGTATGCCAAAGCCTTCAAGGAGTTCGTGGCCACACCAGGCGAATAGGCGTGCTGGGGGTTCGCGCTGGGAGGGGAAATTTTTTGATACCGACGGTAACTCGGCGCACTGTGTTGTACTAATAGACGGCACGTCAGGTTCTTTTCATTCATTTAATTTCAGTTTGATTTCACTTTAGGTCTTCAACGAACGGATCTCATTCCCCATGAACCCCCTCCTTCTTACTGGCACTAACCTCACGCTCGAAAACGTCCGCGAAGTCGCTGACGGACTTCGCCCTGTCGAACTCGCTCCCGCCGCACGCGACGCGGTGAACCGTGCGCGCGCCGTGGTGGAATCGCTCGTCGAGCGCGAGCAAGTCGCCTACGCCGTGAATACCGGCGTGGGCAAGCTGAGTGACGTACGCATTCCTCCCGACCAGATTCGCGAACTGCAGCTCCGCCTCGTCCGCTCGCACTCGGTGGGCGTCGGCGAGCCGCTTGCCATTGCCGACACCCGCGCCATGATGTTGCTCCGCGCCAACTCGCTGGCCAAAGGATTCTCCGGAGTTCGCGCCTCTACCATTGACTCCTTATGCGGCCTGCTCAACGCGGGCGTTACACCCGTCATACCTTCGCAAGGCAGCGTCGGCGCCAGCGGCGACCTCGCCCCGCTTTCGCACCTTGCGCTGACTTTGATTGGCGAAGGCGAATGTTTCTCTACGCATCCAGCCAACTCAACGAATATTCATGGCCCACGCATTCCCGCCGCACAGGCGCTCGCCGCCGCTGGGCTCACGCCGGTCGTGCTGGAAGCCAAAGAAGCAATCTCGCTGCTCAACGGCACTCAAGCTATGCTGGCCATCGGAACGCTGGCGTTGCTCGAAGCAGAGATTCTGGTGGATTCCGCCGATGTAATCGGTGCGATGTCGCTGGATTCACTGATGGGTACCAACGCCGCATTCGACCACCGGATTCACGACGCGCGCCCGCATCCGGGGCAGAAGCAGAGCGCTGCCAACTTGCGACGTTTGCTGGAAGATAGCGAAATTCGCGGCTCGCACGCTGACTGCGGCCGCGTACAAGACGCCTACACCATGCGCTGTATGCCGCAGGTTCACGGAGCCGTTCGGGACACACTGTCCCACGCCCGCCGCGTCTTTGAGATCGAAGCCAACTCTGCTGTTGACAACCCGCTGGTATTTTTGACCCGCAACGAAAAGGGAGAAACTTCGGGCGACATCATCTCGGGAGGAAACTTCCACGGCCAGCCTCTCGCCTTTGCGTTGGACTTTCTCGCCATCGCGCTAACCGCACTGGCAGGCATGAGCGAGCGTCGCCTTGACCGCATGGTGAATCCGGCTCTGAGCGAAGGATTGCCGCCGTTTCTTGCGCCCGGTGCAGGACTCAACTCCGGATTTATGATGCCGCAAGTCACCGCCGCTGCATTGGCCAGCGAAAATAAAGTGCTCGCCCACCCCGCGTCGGCGGACTCCATTACCACCAGCGGAAATAAAGAGGACTACGTTTCCATGGGGATGGTCGCTGCCAACAAGCTTCGCCGCGTCATCACCAATACTTGCAATGTGCTGGCGATTGAAGCGATGGCTGCCGCTCTTGCGCTCGACTTCAAGTTGCCACTCAAGACGAGCCCACAACTCCAGCGGGCGCATGCCGCCATCCGCGCCGTCAGTCCCACCATGACCGAAGACCGCGTCATGACCCAGGACTTCGCCAACATCGCCAAGGTAATCGCAGAAGGCAAACTGGCAAAGGCACTAGGGTAAGTGGCGTCGAAAGAACATACAGCTGTGATAACCTTGCCCGTGATGCTGCGGGCCTAGCTACTCAGGAGTAAGGATGATGCGCACCTTTCTAACCACGCAGCGACTCACCTTACTAAGCTTCGCCCTGCTGCTTGCCGCACCGCTTGCCGGCCAGACCCACGATATCTGTGCGGAAGCGTCGGTTCTGCTCTCTGGCATAGACGCCAGCGGCGCGGCGCTCGCCAATCTACAACCAACCGATTTTCATGCGGAGGTCAAGGGCCATATAGTTCCGATCACTTCGATGCTGGCCTATCGCGGCCCCAAACGTGTTTTGATCCTGATTGATGCCAGCCGGCGCATGACAAAAGAACCGCGCTCCGGCCCTTGGCAATTGATCGGTATGTTGACCAAGGATGCGATTCACAATGCCTCCCCCAAGACCAGCTTGGCGATTGCTTTTTATGCCACCGGCGACGTTGCAGGCTACTCCGGCTTTCTCAGCGATCGCAACCAACTGATCGCACAGTTCGACGGCGTCAATACCGAGCAGATGTTCGCCGGTCGCAAATATAATTCGCAATTGTTTGACGCCCTGCAGTGGGCTCTGAATACGCTGGCACCGGCTCAGGCTGGAGATTCGATTTACTTGCTCACCGGCGGCGAAGAAAGCCGCAGCCGTGCGAGCCTGGCGGAGGTTCGCCAGAATCTGCTCCATAGCGGGGTGCGCTTATTCTCTTACCTGTTGCCCGCCGCCCGGCCGCCGCTACCCCCGGGCAGCGTACTGCATGATATTGTGGGGACCTCCCCCCACATTGGCTTGTTCGAGCCTCTCGCCGTGTACACTCCCGTGCTCGAACTAGCGCGCGATTCCGGCGGAAATATCGCCGTTGAAGCTGCCACCCGCAACGGGTTCGTCAATCCCAGCCCCGTCGGCTTGAAGCTGATCGAGTTCTCTGAAGATACTTTGTTTCGACAGATGCAGACGGCTCTTCGCATCGAAGTTACCTTGCCGCCTGAGATGATCCCCTCTCGCAGCAAACCGTTGCCACTGTTGATTGTCCCCACGGTAGCGCCGGGGCAAGCCCACCGCGGCTGGGTCATGAATTACCCGAAACTCATTCCCGCTTGCCCGGCACCAGCCGCAGATCTGAACTGAAGGCAGGTACTCCCGGTCGCTTACCTTTCGACTTCAAATTTCTACTTCAAACTTTTCCATCTACATGCACAAGTGCGCGTCAAGCCACTCAGCCCCCCTTTCCCACTTGAAGTTGCATACGCTAACCTGCACTTTTTATTCACTTTAGGTCACTTTCCACTTGATTTCCACAGTCGCGCCGTTGCACTATAGATGGTGCAAGGGGTTGGCACCAGTTTTCTTTCTGGATTCGACCAGCCCGGAGGTGCCCTGCTCTGGCGGCTCCGTACACCCTGCATGGCCACTACACTGGCTCCCGTTGATTCGCGCGAGGTTCTGCGCTGCGACCATTGCAATCTGGTCCAATTTCGTGGGGGTAGCAATTGCTGCCGCCGCTGCCGCACGTCTCTCGACGAAGAAATTCTGCCAGACCCGCCTGCGGCCTTGCCGATTTCCATGCGCCTGCACGAAGCGCCGGAAGCTTCGCCGCACCTCAATTTGGCGGCGCAAATCCGCCGCCTCCGCGTTCGCAACGGATTGAGCCAGCGCCAACTCGCGTGCCGTATGTCCGTGCCCCGCACCTATGTTTCCAAAATCGAGAATGAAAAGGCCACCCCAACGCTGTCGTCGCTAGAGCGGCTGGCCAAGGCACTGGAAGTCACTCTCTGCGATTTGCTTAGCGGCTATCGCTCGCAGCACGAAGTGTTGCCCAATACGGCGGCGGAAATCGAAACCTTGCTGCAGGATGAGTTCATTGCCGAACTGCTGCCTTACGTGCATCACCTGAATGGTATGCAGATGGGCAGCATCACCCACCAGTTGCGCGAAATGGCCACCCGCTTGCGCCACTCGGCGTAACCCGCGAATCGCTGGCGCGCTAGGCATTGAACTCGGAGAAGTCACGCTGCCCCACTCAAGCGAACCTCGCTTGAGTGGGGCACCAGCCGTCATGTTGCCCGCTGCGTCGTAAGTGAAACCTTGTTGTGCCTCTCACGCGATGATAGTAGCAAAGAGTGGTCAGCGGCACAACACTCTGCACCCCACTCATGCGCGCCGTTCGCTTGAGTGGGATGCAGGTCACCCA
>JANXUR010000104.1 GCA_025356095.1 Acidobacteriaceae bacterium
ACGACGCCGAAAACCGCATCACCGCCACCAGCGGAGCGACTTACGTGTATGATGGCGACGGCAGTCGGGTGAAGAAGGCGGGAGCGAAGGCCAAGCTATACTGGCGAGGCACGGGCATGGACGAGCTGGCCGAGAGCGACCTTAGCGGCAACATGCTGGAGGAGTATATCTTCTTCGGCGGCAAGCGCATCGCGCGCCGCGACTCCGGCGGCAACGTGTTTTACTACATGGCAGACAATCTGGAATCCGATGAGCAACGTGGATCGCCACACCTGCTTGTCTCGCCGCACAGCCGCAAGCCCCAGCGGGCGGAGTGCAACTACCGGTCGTTGACCCAAGAAATCTCCAGAACTCCAGCTTGTGCTATTCTTTCGCCACCGGGAGACTCGCTTTGTCTGTGAAAAATCAACGTGGTCGCTTGCCGTCCTTTTCCCATGCCGCACTTGAATCCAGCCAAGTTACATCGCCCGACGCACCGGGCGTGAGTGGCACTATTTCCCGGCGCGACTTTTTGAATGGCGTTGCGCTCACCATAGGTGCGGCAGCGCTGCCGGTTGAACTCAACGCCATGTTAGCAATGGACAAAGGTGGGCCGATTACTGGCGTCGCTGCTCCAAGATACTATCCACCGGCGCTGACGGGCTTGCGCGGTAGTAATGATGGCAGCTTCGAGGCGGCACACGCGTTACGCGATGGCGGCTATGAAAATGCTGTGAAGTCGGCGCACGACACCGGAGAAGAATACGACATTGTCATTGTCGGTGCGGGCATCAGTGGGCTGGCCGCAGCCTATTACTATCGCCAAGCTAAAGGGCCGAGAGCGAAGATACTACTACTAGACAATCACGACGATTTTGGGGGCCACGCGCGCCGCAATGAATACCACCTGCCGCAACGAACGCTGCTGGGTTATGGCGGCACGTTTTCGATTGAAAGCCCGCAGCCGTATAGCGAGGTGGCGAAAAAGCTGATTAGTGACCTTGGCATTGAGGTTGCGAGCTTCCCTAAGTTGATTGACCGGAGTATCTATCGCAAGCAAGGGCTTCGTCCGGGCATCTTTTTTGACAAAGAAACCTTTGGATTGGATGTCTCCTTGCCCAGTCCATTTCCGTTAGGCGCGAGCGCGACCATTGACAAAGAAGTGGGCGTGGCGCTGTGGGCGCGCTTTTTGCGCGAGGCTCCGCTTGCACCAGAAGCAAAGGCCAACTTACAAAGGCTGCTGGCAGATACTACGGATTACTATCCGGGTCTGACGTCAGATCAAAAAAAGGCCAAGCTCGCAAAGGTGAGTTACACCGATTACTTGACTAACACTGTAAAAGTGCATCGGGAGGTCGTGAAGCTATTTCAGGCGGTAGCGCATCCGCTTTTCGGCTTGGGGATTGACGCAGTGCCAGCACAAGATGCGGCGGCTTTCGGATTTCCTGGATTTGTGGGGCTGAAGCTCGCAGAAGGCTACGGTCCAGGGCAAAATATGGATTCGCGCCGGAGCGAAGAAGGCGATGCTTACTTCTATCATTTCCCTGATGGTAACTCGTCCATCGCGCGGCTGCTGTTACGGCAGTTGATACCAGCGGCTGTTGGCGGTAAGAATGCGACCGATATTGTGCAACAGAAGACCAACTATGCCAAGCTGGATGAATCGGCGTCATCCGTGCGATTGCGGCTGAATAGCACGGTGTTGAACGTGAAGCAGGTTGCGCCATCGGGCGGCAATGCGAAGACCACAAAATCGGTGGAAGTAACATACATCCGCGATGGCAAGGTGCAGTCGGTGCGCGCCAAGCAGAGCATCCTTGCCTGCTGGCATGTGATGATTCCCTACATCTGCCCTGAACTACCAGAAAAGCAGCGGGAAGCTTTGAGCTTCGCGGTGAAGGTGCCGCTGTTGTACACCAACGTGGTGATTCGTAACTGGCAAGCGTGGAAGAAGCTGGGACTTAGTTTTATGTATTCACCGGGCAGTTACCATACCTTCGCGACGCTTGACATGCCCGTGAGCATTGGCGACTACCATTGTCCGCAGAATCCTGACGAGCCGATTGTGGTTCACATGATGAAGGCGCCGTGCAAACCCGGTGCGCCCACTGGACGCGACCAGCATCGCGCGGGGCGGGCCGAGTTACTCCGCACCAGCTTTGCCACCATTGAGCGCAATGTCAAGGATCAACTGAACCGCTCGCTTGGCCCTGGCGGCTTTGACTCGGAGAAGGACATCCTCGCCATCACCGTAAACCGCTGGCCGCATGGGTATGCGTATCAATACAACTCGCTGTTTGATGACTTTTGGTTTGAGGGCAGGCAGACGCCGTGCGAAGTCGCGCGGCAGAAGTTCGGCAGCATCGCCATCGCCAACTCCGACGCTGGCGCATACGCCTACACCGACTGTGCCATTGACCACGCGCATCGCGCGGTGCAGGAATTGCTGGGGTGAGGTGTGTTACTTGCCCTGTGTTACTCGCGCTGTGGTTACTCGCGAGTGTTAACTAAACAGCAGCTCTTTGGCTCGAATCGCCGAGCGTGACACTGCCTTAATCAGTGTTACTCTCAGGCCACCTTCTTCTAGCTCTAGAATGCCGTCCACAGTACAGCCTGCGGGGGTAGTTACTTGATCCTTCAGCAGCGCAGGATGCTTGCCGGTTTCGAGCACTACCTTGGCTGAGCCCATCACGGTTTGAGCGGCCAGCAAAATGGCCAGGTCGCGAGGCAGCCCTACTCTTACTCCCCCCTCAGCAAGTGACTCTAGAATGATGTAGACAAAGGCAGGGCCGCTGGCCGAAAGTCCAGTGATGGCGTCCATGTGCTTTTCGTCAGCGATCACCGTTTTGCCTACGGTATCAAACAGCTTCTGGGCAAGCTCTAAGTGGCGCTCGTTTGTTGAGCTGCCGGGACTTAGCGCAGTAATACCCGCACCTACTTCCGCTGGCGTGTTCGGCATAGAACGGATCACGGGCACACCCAACGGAATGCGGTCTTCCATGTAGCCGATGGGGACTGACGCCGCCACCGAAATCACCAGCTTATCGGGAGTGAGTGCGGGGCTAATCTTAGCGAGTATCTCGGGAAATACCTGCGGCTTCACGCCTAAAATAATCACGTCTGAGTTACGGACGGCTTCCAAGTTGTCTGTAGTGGCTTGAATGCCAAGCTCCGCAGCAATCTTGTCGGCATTTTTGGCGTGAGCTACGGTGGCGACCACGTTCTCCGGCAACAGTACGCCATGCGCCAAAAATGCTTTTAGCAGAATGCCGCCCATCTTGCCGGTACCTAGCATGGCGAGCCGGATGGGAAGTGGTTGCTTTGCGTCAGTCATGTGAGGGTTCTCCTTTACAGCGACGACAAATGCCAACGATGGCTACGGTCCTTACTGTATCTGAATTACACTCGCACCAGCGCTCGCATTCAGCTCCTCCACCCGAGTTACTACCTTGCGGGCAAAGTCATACAAGGGCTTGGCGTGCGGCGAGTCTTCGCCTAAGTTAACAATCGGGGTGCCCCCGTCGCCAGCTTGGCGCACGGTCGCATCGAGTGGTATTGCTCCAAGGTAGCTCAGGCCAAACTGAGTTGCGGTGCGCGCGCCACCACCTTTGGCGAAGATATCTACTTCGTGGTTGCAGTGCGGGCAGATGAAGAAGCTCATGTTCTCCACCAGGCCCACGATATCTACCTTCACCTGCTTGAACATTTCAATGGCTTTGCGTGCGTCCTGCAACGAGACGTCTGAGGGTGTAGTGACGACCACCGCTCCGGTGAGCGGGACGGTTTGCACCAGCGACAGCGCCACATCGCCAGTACCGGGAGGCAGGTCAATAATCAGGTAGTCAAGCTCGCCCCACTCTACTTGCCCAAGAAACTGCTTGATAATTGAGTGGAGCATCGGCCCACGCCAAATCAGCGGTTTGTCGCCAGGGTTGAGTAAACCTACCGAGATTACCTTTAGTCCATGTACTTCGATTGGGCAGATGCGATTGCCGCTGGCCAGGGTGGGTTCGGCAGTTGAGCCCAGCATCAGGGGGACATTCGGGCCGTAGACATCGGCATCCAGCAAGCCGACTTTGTGCCCCATGCGGGCCAGTGCCACTGCTAAGTTCACGCTAAGCGTGGTCTTACCTACTCCACCTTTGCCAGAACCCACGGCAACAATATTCGTCACACCGGGAAGCGGCTGGGGAGTAGGTTGTTGCTGACCTGCGTGCGAATGTCCGTGTGCCACAAAGAATCCTCTCTGGTAAACAACGTACTGCTTAGCAGTGCACAATCTTGTCAGACGCAATACCCCGAGTGGCATTGCGCGTATCCACCACTAGCTGCGACTGGTTCACGATGGTCTCATAGTCATAATCCGAGTGGTCCGTAATAATCAGTACGCAATCGTACTGACCAAGGTGGTCGAGGCTGGCGCAAGTCATTTGCAGATCGTACTTGCGGCCTTTGCCAATCTTGGGGAAGTAGGGGTCGTGATAGCTAACCTCTGCACTCTCATGTTGCAGTAACTCAATAATCGTAAGTGCTGGCGACTCTCGCAGGTCATCTACATCACGCTTGTAGGCGACGCCTAGCACCAGTATCTTTGCCCCATTTAATGCTTTCTTACGCTGGTTGAGCGCGCGTGAGACCGCGGCCAGCACATGGTACGGCATTGAAGTGTTGATCTCGCCCGCTAGTTCAATAAAGCGAGTGCGGAAGTCGAACTCCTTCGCCTTCCACGACAGATAGAATGGATCCACCGGAATACAGTGTCCGCCGAGTCCGGGGCCGGGATAGAAGGGCTGAAAGCCAAAGGGCTTAGTCGCGGCAGCCCCAACCACTTCCCAAATATCAATGCCCATGCGCAAGCAAAGCAGCTTTAGTTCGTTTACCAGCGCAATATTTACGCAGCGGTAAATGTTTTCCAGCAACTTAGTCATCTCGGCAGCTGCGGGAGTAGAAACGCGGACTACGCGATTAAAGATGGCACCGTACATTGCGGCAGCCAGTTCCGCTGCTTGTGGGTCGAGCCCGCCTACAACCTTTGGGATGTCGCGCCGCGCGACCGAGGTGTTGCCCGGATCTTCGCGCTCCGGCGAGAAAGCGATAAAGAAGTGATGGGCGGGGTCAACCATGCTGCCCGGCGTAGTTGAGGCAGCGCGCAGGCTGGCGCCATTCTCCTTCTCCAGAATGGGCAGCAGTACCTCTTCGGTGGTACCGGGGTAGGTGGTGCTCTCTAGCACCACTAGTTGGCCCGCGCGCAGGTTTGGCGCAATCGCGTGGCCGGTAGCCTCAATAAAGCTAAGGTCAGGCTCGTGATATTCATTCAGGGGCGTCGGCACGCAGATTACGATTGTGTCCACTTCTGCGATGCGCGAATAGTCGGTCGTGGCTTCAAAGCCAGCCTTTTGCGCCTGCTGAATCTCCGCAGGCAAAATCCGGTAGATGTACGAGCCGCCACCATTCAGCGTATCCACCTTGGCTTGGTCTACGTCGAAACCGAGGACGCTAAAGCGCGCTTCGCTGAACAGCAGCGTTAGGGGCAGACCTACGTAGCCGAGCCCAATGATGCCGATGCGGGCCTGACGATCCTGCAAGCGAGTCATGATTTGCGCGGCCGCAGGCGAAATGGATGGAATAATGGCTTCAGACATAGGAAGTATACGTACCAACGTTACAACGCTAAGTGATACTTGAGTTTAGCACGCGGAGCTGGGGTACCTAAAGCACCATCCACCACAAGTAGTTGATTCCCAAGTGGTTGATTCTATGGATACTACGCGAGAAAGAAGGCGGGCACTGCGAACCTTGCTGCCGCTGCTTGCCGCCGCTGTTGCCCTCTACTTCGCCGCCCATGCAGGCGTGTGGCTGGTGGTGGATCGCCCGCAAGTTGCCGATGTGATTGTGGTTTTGGCGGGGGAGACCGAGGTTCGGCCAGAAAAAGCACTGACTTTGCTGCGTCAGGGTCTAGCTACCAGAGTGCTGCTTGATGTACCCACAGCCAGCGCTTATGGCACTTCTTATCAACAGCTTGCAGAGAAGTGGCGGGGGCAGTTGCCAACCGAGGACGCCGCCCGCATTGATTTCTGTCCCATTGCCGGGCTTTCCACCTTGGCAGAGGCGAGGGAAGTCCATTATTGTTTGCTGGATTCGCCCCACGCGGTTGCCACCCGGTTGCTGGTGGTAACGTCGGACTACCATACCCGTCGGGCGGGCGAGATATTTCGCCGTGAATTTTTAAGCCATGTGGAAAAAAGCCAGAATTCCGAGCGAATCCGGCAGGTAAGCACGGCTGCCGCGGTTGATTCCAAAGATTTCGGCGCTGCATGGTGGCAGCGCCGCCAATGGGCAAAAACCACCTTTTCGGAGTGGTTTCGCTGGCTTTGGTGGGAGGCGGTAGATCGTTGGTGGATCGTTGGTAGATCGTTGGTGGATCGTTGGTAGCGCCCTGACAGAGCTTATGGGCGGGTTTTCGGGTTTAGGGCATTTCGCGTTGAAAAATATAGTTGACGAAGGTGACCAGAGTCACTAGAATCAGGGAACTGGCTGAAATAGCAGGAACGGTTCCCGAGTCCGACAACAAACTAGATCTCTTGAGGGTACAAATGCCTAGCAAAACGCAGAAACTCCTTAGCATCATTTTGACTGCTCTTCTTCCGGGAACCTTGCTGGCAGCTCCCAATCAAGTGAGCGCCGCCGGGATCGTGAACTCGTTGGGTGAAGTGGTTGTGAACAATCAGCCGGCATCGCATTCGCGCGCCGTTTTCGTAGGCGACAACCTGCGTACGGGTGAGAACTCCACCGCCCGTGTGACCATGACCGGTTCGACTCTGACGGTTGGCCCGCAATCCACGGCCACCTTCGGCTCCAACATGGTCGCTTTGGCATGTGGCTCAGTGGATGCTGTTACCAGCGCCAAGCTTGGCACCACGGTTGGCGGCGTCAGCGTAGTTCCCACCTCCTCCACCGCTCGCTACTCCGTGACCACAGTGGATGGCGGCTTGCGCATTGTTGCTCTGGCTGGCAGCCTGGTTGCCAATGATGGCCAGAAGCAGCAGGTGGTTGACTCCGGCAAAGAAGTAACGCTGGCAGCCCACACCGGTTGCGCCGTGACCAGCCCCGATGACATGAAGGGCGGCATGAGCGACAAAGACAAGATGCACAAGAGGGACAGGGCAGCTTGGATTCCTTGGGCGATTGGCGGCGGAGTGATTGGCGGCGGCATCGCAGCACTGATCGTCACCAACCGTGGTGGCGGCAAGGCTCTCAGCCAGACTCTGCCGTAACCTCTGCTGAAATTCAGCAGCTAGAAATTGAGCCCGAGGAGTTTCATAAACTCCTCGGGCTTTATTTTTTGTGCCAGCTCAAGCTTTATCTTTTGTGCCAGATTGATTGCTGGCGGCCTGAGCGCTAGGCCCGGCGCTGTCTGCGCAGCGGGCGCGCAACTTGAGGCGTTTCCCTGCAATATTTCAGGAATCTGCAACACATCCTCCGCTGACTCCAACAACACTCCTCCGCCAAAGCGCGCGAACTGCTGCGGATAGCCCCAGTCGAAGGTGAACGCCCACTGGCACAAAAAGCACGGCACTCCAGCCAGCGCACAGTCAATTGCCGCGCTGGATTCGACGGTGATGCCAAACCACGCCCGTGCCAGCAGTGGGGGCGTCATCGGCCCACTGATAAAGTCTACTTCGTGGTCTGGAATGGCGAGCGAGCGGAGCAGCCTGCGGCGTCCTCGCTCGCTCTCAAACGGATGCAGCTTAATCACCAGTCGCTTGCCGTGTTGTCGTGCCAGCACGAGCAGCCGAGGCAGCAAGTCGCGATAAACCTCGCTGGGTCGTGCCGGGACGGCCTCATACGCCTCCGAAAAAAAGACGATTGCCTCGCGGGCCGCTGCGGCGTTGCCCGCGCCAGCGCTACTACCCGCGCCCTCAGCTTCGGTCGCTGCGCCCAGCGCCATCGCTTCGGCTGGATACCCGCAGACCCGCTGCAAGTAGTCGAGATCCATGTGCCCCTGCGCGAGGCGAGTTCGCGCATACGGAACCTTGAGTGCAGCGGTGCCGTCGAGTGCTCCATGGTGATAGCTGACGGTGGGCAGACCGCGCTGCGCGGCAAGTATCAGTGGGATGCGCGTGTACGGGTTGCCATCGTCGCCACACAGAACCGCCGCCACCGGCTCACGCTCCAGCACCCGCAGCCAGCCGTTGCGCGAGAGCAATCCCCGCTGCAAGTCAGGCTCCCAGCCTGCGAACCAGCCAGATCGCTCCGCGAACTGCCATTCGGGCAACTGTGCGGCTGCTTCGCGCAATGCCCGCAATTTCTTCTGCAACGCGGACGAATCTGCTGGCGCTGCATCCCCACTACACAGATACGACGCGAAGTTCGCTGACCGCACGTTGGCGGGCGGCGCAAACCGTGCCGCGCCGGGGCGGGTGGCGACCAGCAAGAACTGCTGCTTTGGCAGCACCGCGGCATAGGCCGCCGCACTGCGGGTCACATTGATGTACGCCGTGGGCACCAGCACCACCGGCGATTGGCTTACCGTGGGTCGCCTCGCCAACCGTCGCCGCACCCGGTAGTTGCCGTCATATTTATCGGCGAGCACATCGGCCACTTGGCTTAAAGTGAGTTGCCTTGCCGACCCGGCTGCTCGAACCATCTTGGCGCGAACTCCCTGACGCGGCTGGGCAACAGTCCGCAGACGAGCGCCGAACAGCAGTTGCAGCGGCGCGGACCACGCGCACGGACTGGTGAGTGCCACTTCTCTGGCTGCGTCAAAATGCTGCGCCATGCGTTCCAGATGCGCGAGTTGCAGCCACGAGCCATAGCGCGGCACTGCCAGAACCTCCAGCCAGTCGAGGCCATAAGAATCTACCGCGATGCCGCGCAGCGGGTCGAGTTGGCGACGCAGCGTTTGCAGGTCGGCAATGCCGCAGGAAAATGCCAGCAACCCTGTGACCGGGCAGCCCAGTTGTGCGGCCCAGCGAGCGTAGGTTGTACTGGGCGCACGGCCTAAATCCACGGCCTGCTCCCAACCCTGCGCGAGCCATGGTGCTTCGGCTTCGGGCGAATCGTTTTCCGGCGAATCGCTTTCCAGCGAATCCTGCGGTGCAATAAGGAGAAGGCGCATAGCTCTGCCGTCCACTTTAACCTAACTGAGCGGAAGCGTGCCGCCGCCACTGCGCGCATGATAGCCTGAGGCAGATGAGTGTCGAATCCACCAATCCTTCGCCCACGCCTACCGCAGATCCCCGTCCTATGCACGTTGGGGATCGGACGCTGGGGCCGGGGCATCCCGTATTTGTAGTCGCCGAGCTTTCTGCCAACCACAACCAGTCTTTCGACGAAGCCGTGCGCGTGGTGCACGCCGCGCATCAGGCTGGCGCGGATGCTATCAAGCTGCAAACCTATACGGCCGATACCATTACCATCCGCTCGCCGCGGCCCGAGTTTCGCATTGGTGGCGGCACCCTGTGGGATGGCCGCACCCTGCACGACCTTTACGCCGAGGCCTACACGCCGTGGGAGTGGCAACCCAAGCTGAAAGCGCTTGCCGAAGAGCTGGGTATGGTCTGCTTTTCCAGCGCATTTGATGCCAGCGCGGTGGATTTTCTGGAGGGCATGGATGTCGCCGTCCACAAGATTGCGTCGTTCGAGCTAAATGACATACCGCTGATAGAGGCGATGGCCAGCACTGGCAAGCCGCTGATCCTTTCTACCGGCATGGCGTCGGTGCAGGAGGTTGAAGAAGCCCTTGCCGCCGCTCGTCACGCGGGTGCCACAGAGTTGATGCTGCTAAAGTGCACCAGCGCGTACCCTTCGCCGCCCGAGGCGATGCACTTGCGTACGCTGCCGGAATTGGCCAGCCGCTTTGGTACTCTGGTCGGCCTGAGTGACCACACCGTTGGCGCGACCGCGCCGGTGGTCGCGGTGGCACTCGGTGCCGTGCTGATTGAAAAACACCTGACGCTTTCGCGCGCTACGCCCGGGCCCGACAGCGCTTTTTCCATGGAGCCAGCCGAGTTCGCTGACATGGTGAAGGCCGTGCGCGTAGCAGAACAAGCGCTGGGCACGGTGCGTTATGGCGCGGAAGAAGACAAAGGCAGCCGCAAGTTCCGCAGGTCGCTATATGTGGTGAAGGCAATGAAAAAGGGTGAAGCGTTTACTGCCGAAAACGTGCGTTCGATTCGTCCGGCGGAGGGTTTGCACACCCGGCACTTTGCTGAAATTTTGGGCAAGCGCGCAACACGAAATGTTCCAGAAGCCGAACCGCTGGCTTGGGACATGATTGCCGACTAGACTTTGCTTTAAAGCGAAACTTATTTGGCTTGCGGGTACATCACCACGGCTTCGCCTTCCAATATCTTTTCGCCGTTTTGGTTGGTGCAGGTAGTCATCATGGTGGCGATGTTGCGGCCTTCCTTCAGCGCAATCACTTCCACGCGCGCAGTAACAGTGTCGCCCAAATACACCGGGGCAAGAAACTTCAAACTCTGGCTCAGGTAGAGAGTGCCGGGGCCGGGCAGGTACACACCCAGCACAGTAGAGATCAGCGACCCGGCGACCATGCCATGAGCAATGCGACGGCCAAATCGCGTTCCGCGGGCGAATTCATCGTCGAGGTGCACGGGGTTGTGGTCGCCCAGCAAGGCTGCAAAGCCGCGAATCACCTCGTCGGTAATGGCAAGAGTGTGGGTAGCGCTGTCGCCGATTTTCACACTCCTCCTTGGTTTCTGGACGGTTTCTGGACGGTTTCTGCACGGTTCTGCAAGGTGCCTGCAAGTTGCGGATACGGTTGGGCAACCAGATCGGCGAGCCTTACTTCCAACCTATTATTAGGATAGCGCAGTGGGCGGGGTGATTGTACATTTTGGCCGGAACTCTATTTGTATTCAAATCATTGAGTTAGCGGCAAAAGCTCAAGGTAAAGCCCTTGACAAGAATTCCTTCCCGAAATGGGACTTATAGCAACCCTTTCGCCCGCAGCTTTTCTTCCAGTTCCGGCTTCTTAGCTTCCCACTCAGGTCGCAAAATGCTTAAGCAGACTACGTCGTGTGTGCCATCATCCTTGCGAATATGCTGGCGCAGTGTGCCTTCTTGCACAAAGCCAAAACTCTTGTGCATTTCCACCACGGCACCGTTGAAGGCCAGCACCTCGCAGCACAATTTTTCCAGCTTCAACTCTTCAAACACGTAGCGCAGGGTGGCAAACTCCACAAAACTGCCTACGCCCTTGCCGCGAATGTTGGGGCTGACCAGATAAAACGCCCAATAGCAGCGGCTGTGGGTGCGGTCTATGCCCACCAGATTCACCACACCTACGTCCTCGCCGTCGCAAACGATAATCCAGTATTTGCAGCGCTCGGCACTTGTCGAATCCTGCATCATGCGGGCGAACCAGGCGTCGTGCTCTACTTGTGGAATCAGTTGGTCGGAATACATGTAGCGGCGCACATCGGGCAGGTTGCGCCACTCGCGCAGCTTGTCTTTATCGTGGTTTACAACGTCGCGCAGCGAAATCATCGGCTACTCCGGCGTACGGGGTTAAAGTCTTTGCTCAGGGGTGGCAGTCATGCAGGTTCCGGTCGTTCCAGCAGATGCGCCACGATGCGCGCTGCGCCCAAACCATCCACCAGCGCGCGGCCTCGTTGGGACATCATAGCGCGAATGGGTGCCGAGGCAGCCAGGTTCGTCAGTAAAAATGCGAGTTCTTTCGCGGAAGTTGTGGTGCCGGACGGGGCCAGGATTGCCGCGCTGGACTGGTGCAGCGCCTGCGCCGCTTGCTGCTGATTTTCCGCGACTGCGACCAGCACGGACGGCAGGCCGAGAAAGCAAAGCTCCCAGCAAGTGCTGCCAGCGGCGGAGAGGGCGAGATCGGCGTTCGCCATGACTTCGGCCATGTTGCTGGCATCGCGGATGAGGGTGACGCGGTGCGGGGAACTGGCAGCAGCGGCTTCGACGGCGGCCAGATGCGGGTTGCTGCCCCCGACAACCACGGTGACCGCAAATTCTCCCGGGGTCAGGGTTATGGCTTCAATGGCGCGGGGTGTGAGGTTGGCGGGGTCGCTGCCGCCCATCATGATGAGAACCGTGCGCGGAGATTCAGGAATCGTGCGTTGCCAGCCGCGATAGGCGTTGAACTCCCGCCGCAGGACGGCGTAGCGGGTGCCTAGAAGAAGCTCGGTCGCTGGCGCAAGGCTGGGGTACATCTCCGGGCGAGCGTGGATATTTTGGTTCAGCACCAGGTCGGCGGAGTAGTGGGAGCAGTGGGCGTTGTCGTCCCAGAACAAGATTCGTAGGCCGAGCGCTTGCATTGAAGCTTGATAGTCGGCGTTGAAGTGATAGCCATCTATCGCAACCCAATCGTCGCCGCTTGCCGCAGAACGTTCGCGGGCGATGGCGGCAGTTTCATGTGCGTCGGCTTCCGAACCCGGCGTGATGGATCCCGCGAGATGCAGCACCGCGATGCCTTCGCGCGTCAGGCGATCTTCTAGAGCGGGCGGGCAGGCCGACATGGCGAAGCTGGCGCTGTTTGCGTTGTTTCGGTTGCGGCCTGCGCGGCCTGCATCCTGCCAAGCCTGCGCCAGCGCGAGGCAGCGCATGGCGTGGCCGGTGCCCAGCTGCGGCGAAGCGTCGGTGCGAAACGTCAGGTGCATGGGTTGTCCGCCCTTACCGCACCTTGAACACAGGCGCGATGGCGGGCCCTTCGAGAAAGCGTGAGGGGTTCGCGTCCTTCAACCAGACGGCGAGCGTCTTGATTACGCAAGCATAGGCGCGCAGCGTGTCTTCCACGGCGCGATGATCGTGCGCGGCAGAAAGATTGTGCGTCACTAGCAGCAGTACGCCGCGCTTCACGCACTCCTGCGAAAACAGGCTGCGGGTAAGCAAGCTGTCACTTCCGCCAGTCTCGGCCGCATTTTCGCCCACGCCATCGCGGAACTTGAGCAGCGCCCACACCGGTTCGCCAATGCATTCAAGTTGCGGATACAAGCCTGCGAGCTTGGCCAGAGTGTTGAAGCCATCTTGCAAGGTGCGGCCCACGCTGGCCATGCGGGCGAGTGCGTCCGTGTGTTCCAGAATGTCGAGCACCTTGAGGCAAGCGGCCATGGAGGCGACTTCGCCGCCAAAAGTGAAGCTGAAGAAGATGTCTTCGAAGGTGTGCATGACGTCGGCGCGGCCGACGACAGCGGCAATGGGAAAGCCATTGCCCATAGCTTTGCCGAAGCAGGCCAGGTCGGGCGTGACCGCGAATTTTTTCTGCGCGCCGCCCAGTCCCAGATGGAAGCCGGAGCAGATTTCGTCGAAGATGAGCAAGGCACCGTGCTGGTGCGCTAGTTCTTTTACACTTTGCAGATAACCGGGGTCGGGTTGGAAGAAGTTGAACGGCTCCATGATGACGGCCGCGAATTCGCCGGGATGTGCACTCAGCACCGTGCGGAGCGCCGCGAGATCGTTGTAGGCGAAGGGGTGTGTAAGCTCGCGCACGGCTTGAGGCACTCCTGCATGGCGCAGGGTGGAGCCGATATACCAGTCTTGCCATCCGTGATAGCCGCAACAGGCGATGCGCTCGCGCTTGGTGTAGGCGCGCGCCGCGCGCACCGCGCCAGATGTTGCGTCTGAGCCGTTCTTGCCAAAGCGCACCATCTCCGCGCAGGGAATCAATCTGGTGAGGCGCTCGGCGAGTTCGACTTCCAAGGGATGGGGCAGGGAAAAGCTGTGGCCTTCGGCGAGCTGCGCACTGGCGGCAGCATTCACTTCATCGTCTGCATAGCCGAGGATGTTGGGCAGCAGTCCCTGAATGTAATCAATGTACTCGTTCCCGTCCACGTCCCACACACGGCAGCCTTTGCCACGTTGCAGCATTACCGGAGCGACGCCGTGCACGTGCTGGTTAGCGCCTTTGCTGAAGGTTTGGGAAGCTCCGGGAATGACTTTGGCGGCGCGCGCCTGCCACGCCAGCGACTTGGAAACATCGCGCCGGGGGGCGGCTCCAGCGACGGCTTCAGCATAAAGGCTCTTGTAGTAGCCCTCATTGGCGGCGATGCCAGCCTTCAGCAAATTGAGTTCAGGAGATTCGGCGGTAACGGCGAGTACGTCAGACATAGTAAAAAATTCCTTATGAGCGAGCGCGGCAAAAACGCCACGAACAAATTCTAAATCAGCGGGTTCATCCACCGTCCAACGGAGATTTTGCGGCGAAAGGTCGGTCTCGTTTTCCACGTTGGCAATCGCGAAGCTGCCGTTGCGGAGATACGGAGTGACGTGTTCGCGTTCGCTGGGTTTGGAGGCGTCGCGCCAGGCTGCCTCCAGCGCCGCGAAGCTGAACACTTCGGTGTCGAGGCCGTCGGGATAGGTGTAGCGTATGCCGTTCGTGGCATAGGCGACATCACCTTGTTGAAAGCGGCGGATGACTTTGTCGAGCACCTGCGGATCAATCAGCGGGCAGTCGGCGGTGATGCGGACGACGGTAGTGGCGCCATGCTGCAAGGCTGCCTGATAAAAACGGTCGAGGACATCTTCTTCGCTGCCGCGCACGACGGGTATGAAGTTTTGTTCGCACCATGCAGCGAGCGCGTCGTCGGAGGCGGCGGTAGAGGTGGCGACAAGGACTTGATCCACAAGTGGTGCGCGGCGGGCGCGCTGCACCACGTGCCACAGCATGGGATGGCCGGCAATCTCAGCCAGCACCTTGCCGGGTAGGCGAGTGGAGCCCATGCGGGCCTGAATGATGGCAACGGTTTTGGCGGGCATGGGCATCGCTGGCATGGGCATCGCTTCGGGCATGGCTATGGAACAGTGTAAGGGACGAGCGTTCAAATCGGAGGTAGCTTCTATACGGCATCGAATCGGTGCCGCCAACTATCGGCAAATACCGCCCGGAGATGCTTGCCACTACTTGTGCCCTGTGCTACGTTTGAAGCGTCGTATGGTCAGGAGGAGTTTTGGCTGGCATAAATATACCCCTTCATGTTCCGGAAGGTGCGATCAAGAGTTTCGGTCCGCTGGGGGAGACTTATAAAGTGGGCAGGCCCCTGCGCGAACTAGAAGATGGCGATTGGATGGTGGAAGTGAGCCTGGTCAAAACTGGCGAGACGGCCGAGATGCGCCTGACCCACATCCAAGACGACCCTGAAGCTTTCTGATGTATAAAGTCGCTTTCGATTTAGTGGTAGCCGACGCCGAGAGATATCATCCGACAGGCGTCACGCAGGGCGCGTGGTCAAATCTTGACCACGACTTTTTAACCAAAGTTCACGCGTCTCCCACTGACTGAAGAATCCACTGCGGCTTCGCAGAGGCGCAACACCAGATCGCCGTCTGAGATTCCGACCAGTGGCTGCTCCCCTGTGCGTAGGCAGTCGAGGAAGTGCTGTGTCTCGGCCAGATACATATCGTTGACGGCAAACTCGTAAGGATGCGATGCCCAAGTGTTGGCTGCGGCGTCGAAGAGGCGGACTTCGTTGGCGCGGAAATCCCACGTGGCGATAGCCTGCTGGCCCGAGAGGCGGCAACTGCGCCAATAGCCGCGCTGTGCGAAGTCCAGATGCACATGGCAATGGGTGCCGCTGCGACTACTGCTTCGAGTGTCGCTGCGACCCGGTTCCGTGGAACCGGGTGACGCATAGCGCAGCAGCAAATCCACTGTGTCTTCTACATTCACTTCCAGCGCGCTGACTTTGCCCATCATGCATGTGACTTCAAGGGGCGGGCCAAGCAACCACAAAATGTAATCGAGCTCATGCGAGCCATCGAGCAACATGCCTCCACCCAATTCGCGGCGCGTGGTATAACCGTGACGATAGTCTTGCGCAGGCCGCCAGTCCGGCAGATATTGCGCAGCTTCCACTTGCACGTAATTCAGCGCGCCAAGGGTCCCAGAGTCGAGCAACTCTTTCAACTTGCGAACGCCGGGATGGAAGCGCAGGTTGTAACCCACTTGCACGATGCGGTCTGCCGCCATAGCCTCAGCGGCGAGTTCCGAAATGCCTTCGCGGGTGTGGGAGATAGGCTTTTCCAGAAAGACGTGCGCACCGGCTGCGATGGCCGCGCGGGCTTGCGTGATATGCAGAGATGGCGGCGTCGCCACGAAAACTGCATCGGGACGGAAGGTGGCGAGCGCGGCTTCGAGCGCGGTAAAGCTTTGTGCAGGGATTTCCGCCGCCAGGGCTTGCAAGCGCCCGGCATCCGGGTCGCAGGCGGCAAGGCTCGCGACGCCCAGCGCACGCAGATTCCTGAGGTGACGGCATCCGATGGAACCCGCCCCAACCACCAGCACGCTTATTGGCGCAGGTGGCGTCATTTGGCGTAGTGCCCCACCACTATGCGCACGGCGGCAATCGTGTCCGCTGCGTCTTGGTCGGTCATGCCGTGAAACATCGGCAAGCTGATGAGGCGCGCATACGCCGATTCGGCCACAGGGAAGTCTGCGGGTTTGGTGCCAAGGTTTTGGCGATAGTAGGGATGCAGGTGCACCGGGATGTAGTGCACATTCACTCCAATGTTTTCTGCGCGCAGGGCGCGGAATATTTCGCCGCGCGTGGTGCTGAGCTGATCGAGTTCCAGCTGAATGGGATAGAGATGCCATGCGGGATTTGCGTCTGGCAGGATTTTCGGCGAGACCACCTGCGGCAGCGACGCGAAAGCGGCGTCATACTGCGCGGCGATCGCGCGGCGGCGGGCCAGGTTGGCCTCTATGCGCTGCAACTGCGAAAGGCCAAGGGCGCAGGCGATATCGGGCAGGCGATAGTTAAAGCCCAACTCAGACATTTCGTAAAACCAGTCGCCAGCCAGTTCGCGCTGGCGTGAGTCGCGGGTGATGCCGTGGTTGCGAAAGGTGCGCAGCTTGGTGGCGAGCGCGTCATCGTTAGTGGTAACCATGCCCCCTTCGGCAGTGGTCAGATGCTTCACAGGGTGGAAGCTGAAGGTCGTCATGTGTGCGATGGAGCCGACGCGGTGGCCTTGCCATTCGGCACCGACTGCGTGGGCGGCATCCTCAATCACCGTGAGGCCATGCTCGGCGGCCAGCGCCATAAACGCATCCATCTGCGCCGGGTTGCCGGTGAAGTCCACTGGAAGAATGGCCTTGGTCCGCGGCGTGACTTTAGCGGCAGCGAGCACCGGGTCTAGATTGAGCGTGTCCGAGCGAACGTCGGCAAACACCGGCTTCGCACCTTGGTACAACACTGCGTTTGCCGTAGCGCAGAAGGTCATAGGAGTGGTGATGGCTTCGTCGCCAGCGCCGAGGCCGGCGGCAGAGCAGGCTCCATGCAGTGCTGCGGTGCCGTTGCTGTACGCCACTGCGTGCTTAGTGCCGACATACGCGGCGAATGCTTGCTCGAATTCATCCACCTTGGGGCCGGTGGTCAGCCAATCGGAGCGCAACGTAGCGACAACGGCGGCAATATCTGCTTCTTCGATGGATTGGCGGCCATAGGGCAGCCAGGCAGGGCGCACGGGGGCCCCGCCGTGGATGGCAAGGGGCGCAATGGTAGTGGGGCTAAGTGTCATGTGCGTTTTTTTCGCTGGTGCTTAGAACATCGTGCGGGCTGCTACGGCAGAAACTCAGAGACCGAGACCGAAAATAGTTCCGCCAGCCGTTTTGCTGTGTTGCTGGAGATTTTGTGGCTTCCCCGGCAAAGTCCACCCGCGTTAGCACGAGAAATGCCCAGAAATTCGGCCAAATCTGTCTGAGTCATCCTGCGGTTTGCCATCAGGCGGGTCAGCAGCTCGTGCGGGGTCATTTCGAGCGGAGGACAAACCCGGTCCTCGTAAGTCAGCACGGCCGCTGCGATCAGATCCGCAACTCGCTGCTCAGCAGATGAAAGCTTGCGCGCTCCCAATTCCATCGATTCGAGCACTGCCACCATCCGCGCGTGTTCGCGCTCGTTGGCAGGTACAACGGGCCGGTGTGCCAGCAATAGTTCGGAATAGGCGTCAAGGGTGTGGGTGCTCATAGTTTCCAGCCTCCGCGGTCGTACTCCGCATGGGAAAGCAAGCGTTTGAAGAACAAGCGCTGCGAACGGAAATTGAAGCCGACGATTAGTCGGTAGCTCCCGAGATTGAAGACCAGCACATCTCCAACGCGGTCTACATCCGGATATTGCTCCCGCAGTTCCGCGAACGATCCCAACTTCTGCTTACTGATCACGGTGTACCACTCTGCCGCTCGATGACTCAGCACGGTGTTGCCGGTCGCCCGGGCGGCTTGCATCAGTCTTGGCTTGCTGATGACGTTCACAGCAGCATTGTGAGCCGATGGGCGACGGATCGCAAGTAGTGCGAACCGCCCCTTCGGCCATTTTCAATTTTATCGGTCTTGGTTGATCTCAAAGCGCTTCTTGCAACTTAGGCGTTTGCACTCGTAGGTGTGCGTGTGTGGCGATACCGTTCCGTTCGCCCTTACATGTCCCCTGGAGCGCATCTTGCTTCGTGGTACGTTGAGCAGTTTATACTTGCAAGCAGGGCAGAATTTCACGTCGGGTTGAGGTCCAGGAATGTTGGCCATAATGCACCTATTCTACGCCCTTGCAACAAGCAGTCCACCGCCAACCCCACCGACCTATTTCGCTGCCGCCAGCAAATCGTCCGGCAAGGTGGCCGGGTCCAGCAGTTTCAGCATGGCTGGCCCGTCAAGCCACTCGGTATTCGTGTCGCTGGCGTAGCGGAACCCATCTGGCAAGGAACGACCGTTCCTCCAGTTGCCATCGTCCCACCAGGGGTGCAGCGGCTTCACCACAAACATGTGGTCGAGCTCAATGGTGCTGCGAGCTTCG
>JANXUR010000095.1 GCA_025356095.1 Acidobacteriaceae bacterium
CGCATCTTCCACGGGAGATACGGGCGGGGCGTCCGAGCGACTGCGGGCACGGGCGCTCGCACCATCTTTGGCGCTGTCTTTGGTGCGGTCGTTGGCTGTGGGCATTAGCGGCATCACTCATGCTATGGTATCGCGGCAGGCAGAATTCAGCGCATCACCGAAAGCGACGCCTTGGGGGCGGGCAGGTGTGAAATTGCGGGGCGTGGCGAAATGGGGTGGGATTCGAAAGGTAGGCCTCGTCGAAAATGACTTCGCTTAACGGTAGGACAAGCCATCGGGAAAAGAATAGAATGAGGATTCTCCTCTGAATGATTTCGCGGCGAAAGAGCACAAAAAGGTGAGCGGTTACTAAAGCCAATATTCGTCTTTTTTGGATAAAACGAAAACCAAGAAGTGGGTTTCCGCAGTCGAGCATCAGATAGGGTAGAGTGGCCCCGATGAGTGTAAAGCCCGAAATCTTGACATGGGCACGGGAGACGGCAGGACTGTCGCTCGGAGAGGCCGCGCACGAGCTTGGCCTGAAGGATGCGCGCGGCGAGACCGCCGAAAGACGCCTCGAAAAACTTGAAGGTGGCGAGGGTGAAACTCCCCGAACGTTATTGCCGAAGATGGCAAAAGTGTACCGTCGCTCACTTCTCGTTTTTTATTTGAACCAGCCACCTAAGGCCGGCGACAGGGGGCAGGACTTTAGAACGCTCCCGGGTGAGCATGTGTACAATCCCGATCTCGATGCGCTGATTCGGGACATCAAAACACGACAAGGGTTGGTGCGGTCGATTCTGGACGATGAGGAGGCCCCTGCGCCGGATTTCGTTGGCGCGGCGACAATGGAGGTGCCCGTTAAGGAGCTCGCCGCCCGAATTGCGAAGAGGTTTGAGTTTTCACTAGAGGCATTCCGTGCGACAGAGACTCGGGAAGCGGCATTCAAGTATCTGCGTGGCAAGATCGAGGATGGTGGGGTGTTTGTGTTGCTGTTAGGCAACCTCGGCAGCTACCACACAAACATTCCGGTTGAGGTTTTTCGGGGATTTGCGAGTGCCGACGAGCGTGCGCCGATGATCGTTATCAATGAACAGGATTCAAAAGCAGCCTTGTCATTCACGGCCCTGCATGAGTTGGCCCATTTGTGGTTGGGCACAACCGGCATCAGCGGCAGGGACGCAGAAAGCGGTATCGAGGAGTATTGCAATGATGTGGCAAGTGAAATGCTGCTCCCGGCGGGAGAGCTTGAGGGATTCGCCAAGCTAACTTCGTTGGACGAGGGCACGAAGGCGATCTCGCAATTCGCGGAGGCGAGATTCATTAGCCGCGCGATGGTTGCCTACAAGCTTTATCGGTTTACGAAAATCGACCGACCATTGTGGATCCGCCTGAACACACGCTTTCATGATGAATGGGTCACAGCGAAGCAAGGTCGGGCAGATAAGCAGAAGGCTACTCAAGGCGGCCCCAACTACTACGTTGTTAAAAGAAACCACGTGGGGCCAGCTTTGATTGGACTGGTGCGCCGCGCTATCGACGAAGGGAACATCAGCTACACCAAAGCAAGCAAAGTTTTGGGCGTAAAACCCCGGAATGTCGAACCCCTCCTAGCCTCGGGGACGATTCGAGGCAGGAGATAAGTGTTATACCTCTTCGATGCGAACGTCCTAATCACCGCAAGCAATACGTATTACGCCATCGACCAAGTGCCGGAATTCTGGACTTGGCTTCAGTATCAGGCAGAAATGGGATTGATAAAAATCCCCCGCGAAATAATGGAAGAGGTTCTTGCGGGAGCGAAAAGCCAAGACCCGTTATTAGCGTGGTTGAAGGATCCAGCGAACAAAAAGGCTTTACTGTTTGAGGAGTGCGTCGATGGCGATTTGGTGAATGACGTGACGGTAAAGGGATATGGAAATGATCTGACGGACACGCAGATCGAAGAGGTCGGGCGTGACCCATTCCTGATTGCATATGGAAGAGCTGGCAGAGATCGTTGCGTGGTCACGTCAGAAGTATCTGCACCGAGTAAGAAGAAGCAAAACCGCCGAATCCCAGACGTGTGTAAGGATTTTGGCGTCAAATGCTGCACGCCGTTCCAGGTCAATAGGGAGCTTGGATTTAAGACGGGCTGGAAGGTGTGAGCGCCGCGTGGGAAGCACTCAGGTGCGTGCTGGCAGCCGCCGCCGCTATACCCTGCCCTTCCTTACAAATGCTGCGGCTGAGCGCATACCCCCGGCGAGCCGTTGCAGCAGATTGCGCGCGAATAGAAAGTCCATGAAGCCATCCATCTGCCGCGCGAAGGCAGGGCTATAGCCGTACCACCACACTTTTGCCATGCCGCCCGTGTAGTCGGTGTCAAGATATTTGAGCCGCACCATCTCTTCCAGTCCTTGAAAGCCGTGGGTGCGGCCGATACCGCTTTGCCCCACGCCGCCATGCGGCGCTTCGCTGATGCCAAAGCAGGTAATCGCGTCGTTCACCATCACCGTACCCGAGCGAATGCGCCGGGCCAGCGCCTCGCCACGAGCTCGATTCGCCGTCCACAGACTTGCCGCCAGCCCAAAATCGCTGTCATTGATCAGGGCGACGGCTGCGTCATCATGAGCAGACGAATCGAATGGCATGATGGCCAACACCGGGCCAAAGGTTTCGTCGCGCATGATGCGCATGGAGTGGTCCACGCCGGTGATGACAGTGGGGGCATAGAAATTGGGGCCGAGTTCCGCCAGGGCGTGGCCGCCGGTAAGCACGGTTGCTCCCGCCGCCACCGCCTCTTCCACCTGTGATGCCACGTTCGCTAACTGGCGCGCATGAATCATCGGCCCGATTTCAATATTCTGATCCATGCCATTGCCGACGCGCAGCCGCTTGGTTTTTTCGACACAGGCCAACACAAATTTTTCGTACAAACTGCGGTGCACATAGCAGCGCTCGACTGACAGGCAAGCCTGCCCACAGTTCACGAAGGCTCCCCACACCGCGGCGCTGGAGGCAACTTCCACCGACGCGTCTTCCAGCACGAGCATGGCGTCTTTGCCGCCCAGTTCGAGCACAACGGGCAGCAGGCGTTTACCAGCGGCTTCGGCGACGCGGCGGCCAGTGCCGACGCTTCCGGTAAAAATCAGCTTGTCAATGTTAGAGGCCAGCAGCGCAGCGCCAGTCTCGCCCGCGCCAGTCACCACTTGAAACACATCGCGAGGTACACCTGCGGCGTGCAGCAACTCGGCAAGCTTCAGCCCCACCAGTGTGGTGAACTCCGAGGGTTTGAGCACCACGGCATTGCCCGTCACCAGCGCCGCCAGCGATTCAGTGGCGGGAATTGAAAAAGGATAGTTCCAAGGGGCGATGATGCCGATCACACCGTGCGGCTCGCGCAGCAACTGGCCGCGCTTCACCTTCATCATGGGATTACCATGCGGTACCCGCTGCGGGTGCAAGAATGCCACCGCGTTATTCGCGCAAAAGCGCGCCGCATCTAACGCGACCAACGCCTCGGTAATAAGCGCTTCCACGTTGGGTTTGCCCGCTTCGCGGGTAATGCACTCTGCGACTTCTTGCCTGCGCTGGTGCAAAATGCGGCCAAACTCGCGCAGGACTCCGCAACGGTGGACTACGGGCGTTGCGGCCCACGTTGGTTGTGCGGTGCGGGCGCGAGCCACTGCTGCATGCAGGTCGGCTTCGCTGGTTACAGGAATCTGGGCCAGCATCTCTCCGGTGGCCGGATTAACGGAAGCGAAGGTCTGAGGAGTGCTTGGGGCTGTGGTTGCGCTCACGCTGAGAGTGTAGAACACCCGATGAAACGGCGGTAAAGCCGAAGGCGAATATGGGCGGACAAAAACGCGAGCCAAAATTAAATAAAACGAACTATATTACTTTAGTATTATTTAAAAATTAGCCACACTCCACCGCCCACAGGCTGCCTGTGCGAAAACTTTCCATCTCTTATCTTCGCACCGCGGAGAAGGCGAAAGACAGACAACGCGCTCCTGCCCGGTAAGCAGGCACACAAAGCACGCTGAGCACGCAAAGCACTCGGACAAGAACGCAGCACCCAAGCTAAAACTCAAAAACTGCACAGTCGTTTCAATATTCCACATCTTGCAGGCACAGGCCGCTGGCGGGAGCGGTGGCACCCGCCGCGGACCGGCTTCTTGCCGCCAGAATTCGCATCAGATCCTCGCGTCGGAGTGTGCCTTTGCCCACCAAAATGAACGTGCCCACCAGATTGCGCACCATGTGGTGCAAGAATCCGCGCCCCCGGACGCGGTAAATCAGTTCATCCCCGTCGCGCCGCCAGGAAGACTCCAAGACAGTTCGCAAGTTGCCACGCACGTTCCCTTTACCACCGCCGGAAGCAGGCTCGGGCTTGCCGCGCTCCGGGTCCACCGCCGCGAATGAGGTAAAGTCGTGCTCACCGCAAAACGCATCTGCCGCCTCGGCCATCGCCGCCTCATCTAACGGATAGGGATAGTGCCAGACGTATCGCGCCCCGAAGGGGGAGACCACGTCGCTGCGGAAGATGCGGTATTGGTAGGTTTTGGCTTGTGCCGATTTCCTGGCATGAAAGTCATTGGGCACCTGTTCCACCCGCAAAACCCGAATGGCTGGGGGCAACACATCATTCAGCGCTTTGCCTAGGTTTTCTGGCGGAATAGGCGATTGCAACATCACACTCGCCACCTGCCCCCGCGCATGAACCCCGGCGTCGGTTCTTCCTGAGCCTTGGGGTAGGACGTTTTCGCCGGTAATACGTCCAATACAGAGTTGGAGCGTGCCTTGAATGGTAGGTGCGTCTGGCTGCACCTGCCAACCGGCGAAATCAGTTCCGTCATAGGCCAGCAGTAGTTTGAAGGTTCGCATAGGCGAAGCAGACAACATAAGCCACGATTCTTTGCTCCGGAAACGGTGCCAAGAGCATCCTATCAGCGCGACGCTGGCAAACCTATGCAAGCGGCCGCATGGCCGCATGGCCGCATGCTGCAGGAGAGGAAAAGGTGAGGCTAGCGAGGCTGAAATGGGGTTCAGCTATACTTAAATTTCTTCCGCACTCATTACGGCAGCAATCGTCAGCTCCTCTGGTGATCGTGGACTACGCAGATTACGTGGATTACAAGGGTCAAACCTTACGGAACCTGAGGCTCGGGGTTTGCGTATCAGTGACAGTGAACCAGTGACAGTGAACCAGTGACAGTGAATCAGTGAGAGTGAATCAGTGATAGTGAACCAGTGACATTGCATCCGTAACTGTGAATCAGTGAGAGTGAATCAGTGAAAGTATTGCGCAGCGGTTCGGTGGTTGAAATTCAGCCTAATTCCTGGAGTGGCACCATGCGACTTGTCTCAATGACCTCGCGGCAATTGCTGGCTACGGCGCTGGCAGCTGTGGTCGTGATTTCCCCTTTGTCTGCCCAGCAGACCACCGCGACTCCCACCTCGCTGCCTGCAATAAGCGTGGCGGAAGACTACAGCAAGTCGCCGAAGCACTTTCCGAACCCGGTTTCGCCTTATTTGGGGCGGACGGCGACAGTAGCCAATGTGAACAATTCGTCACGCGCGGCGCAGTTGCTCAAAGACGGCAAAATTATGCTGTCGTTGAATGACGCCATAGCGCTGGCTCTGGAAAACAATCTGGATATCGCCATTGCGCGCTACAACCTCGACATTGCCAAGACGGACACGCTCCGCGCGGAGTCGGGTGGGTCGCTGCGCGGCGTCAACACCGGTGTGGTGCAGAACACGCCCGGCGGCTCCAGCTCAGGCGTGGGTTCCACCTCTAGCGGTTCGGGATCGGGCGGTACCAGTTCGGGTTCCGGTGGTGCCGCAACCGGCTCAGCTGGCGTCGTCACTTCGACCAGCGGTGTAGGCTCGGCCATTGATAATTTTGACCCGGTCTTGACCAGCACTTGGGAATGGGAGAAAGCCATCTTCCCGCTGACCAACAAGATTACGACCGGCACTTTTCTGTTCGCGCAGAATACGGGCACGGTGAATTTCAACTATTCGCAGGGCTTCCATACCGGGTCGCTGCTGAACCTGACCTTCGACAACTCGCGGCAGACCAACAATTCATTGTTCACCTCGCTCAACCCCACGCTCAACAGCAGCTTCCGCGCCACGGTGCGTCAGCACCTTATGCAGGGCTGGGGGCTGGAGACAAACACCCGCTTCATCCGCATCGCGAAGAACAACCAGCGCATCACCGATTCCTCCTTCCGCCAGCAGGTGATGTCCACCATCTCGCAGATCCAGAATATCTACTGGGATCTGGTGAGTGCCTATGAAGATGTGAACGTGAAAGAGCGGGCCGTTGCGCTGGCGCAGAAGACGCTGGGCGACAACAAGAAGCAGGTAGATATCGGCACGTTGGCACCGATCGAGATTGTGCGCGCGGAAAGTGAGCTTTCCACCCGCAATCAAGACTTGATTATCTCGCAGACCAACTTGGAACTGCAGCAGTTGCTAATGAAGAACGCCATTACCCGCAACGAGAGCGATGCGCTGTTGGCCTCTGCCGAAGTGATTCCGACCGACACGGTGAAGCTGCCGGAGAAAGAAACCACCACGCCGGTGGCCGACCTGATCGGCCAAGCGATGGCGGAGCGGCCTGACCTGCAACAGTCGCAAATTGATTTGGAAAGCCGCAGCATCAGCAAGCGTGCCGCGCGCAATGCCCTGCTACCCACACTGGATGTGTTTGCGTTCTACGGAGCTTCTGCCATTGGTGGTGACGCGACGAACATTGGCCTCGGCAGCGGAGCCTCATCCAGCGGTTACGGCGGCGTTCTCGGTCGCCTCGGCGACTCCAGCGCCCCCGACAAAGGCGTCGGCTTCAATCTCATTATCCCGATCCGCAACCGCGGAGCGCAGGCGGATCAGGCACGTTCGGAACTGGAATACCGCCAGGCTGAGTTGCGGTTGCAGCAGTTGCGCAACCAGGTGAACATCGAAGTTCGCAACGCGCTCTTCACCGTGCAGCAAAACCGGGCTCGAGTGGAAGCTGCCGTCAAGGGCCGCGAACTGGCCGAGCGTTCGCTCGACGCCGAACAGAAGAAATATTCCCTTGGTGCCTCCACCAATACGCTGGTCCTGCAAACCCAGCGCGACTTGACGCAAGGCGAAGGCAATCTGGTTGCGGCCAAGACGGCCTACGAAAAATCTGTGATCGAGCTGGATCGTGTAATGGGGCAAACCCTCAAGACTCTCGGCATTGAGATTGGAGAGGCTGTGACAGGAACGGTGGACAAGCTGCCCATGTCGCCCTACGTTGCACCGCGCGCAGAAGTGATGAACAAGTAGTTCGCTCACACGAAGAATACAAAAGGCCCCGGAAGCAAAGCTTTCGGGGCCTTTTTCTTGGCTGCATGCGCTGCGAGACGAGATGCGGGATGAGCTTCGGCATGGAATCGGGATAGCTTCAGGGTGCCCCGTCCTTCTCCGTCGGGTGCCCCAAATAATTTATCCTCTTGCCGTGCGCCTTTCTGTTGTTTTAATCACGCTGAATGAAGAAGCCAACCTCGCCCGAACGCTGGCGAGCCTCGCGCCTCTGTGTACCGGCACCAACACCGAGATCATCATTGTGGACTCTGGCTCTACCGACCAGACGGCGGCCATTGCGAGGCAATTTGGCGCGAGATTTGTTACGGAAGCTTGGCAAGGCTTTGCGGCGCAGAAAAATTCTGCCATCGCCAGCGCTGCGGGTGACTGGGTGCTGAGCCTCGACGCGGACGAGGAACTCTCTGCCGGAGCGGCGGCGGCGATACTGCGAGTGCTACACGCCGACGCCACTGGCGACGCTAGCATTCGAGCCAGCATGCAAAGCATCTCCGGCTTTCGTCTGCCGCGCCAGAACTTCTTTCTGGGCCGATGGATGCGGCATGGCGGTTACTGGCCTGACCCAAAATTGAGGCTCTTTCGGCGAGGCTCAGCCGAGTTTGAGCCCCGGGCCGTGCATGAAGACCTGCAACTACGAGGCGCTGCCGCCGATCTCGCAGCGCACACCCATGCGCGGAAAGAAGACGTGGCCCTGCTGCACCACGCCTACCCCACACTCTCCAGCTACTTGGAGCACATGAACCGCTACTCATCGCTGGGAGCGGAGATGGCCACCGCCAAGCGCCCACAAGGCTTCAGCTTCGCCAACCTCGTGCTGCGGCCGCTACTGACCTTTATGTACAACTATGTCTTCCGCCTCGGACTTCTGGACGGCCGCGAGGGTCTGCTGCTGCACCTGAACCATGCCCTCTATGTGAGCTGGAAGTATGCCAAAGCTTGGGAAATCAGCCGGAGTGGCGGCGGCGATGATTAGCCGGGGTGCGCCCCGGCTTTCGCCCTGATTTGCATCTCGGCTTGCATTCCACACCACTGCCGCAAGTTCCTCACCGTCTGGCGAAATCACATAACGCACTTCGGGCACGCTGCGGCGCAACAGTTGCACGTTGCCATCGGCACTGGTGCTCATCTGGGCAAAATCCACGGCAACGTTGCGTGATCCCGGCCCTCGCAAATGTTCGTCATTGTGCAGGGCGGCGTCGTTGATCCCATCCTCCTGCGAGAGCCGCAGCCATCGTACTAACTGGCCTTTGGCATCGAGCAACACGGTGCAGCTGCGTACCGGGTCGGTAAGGTGCTCGTAGCGCATGCCATCCACCACGAAGCCGCCATGGGGCAGTACAGCGAGATGCAAAGCCCGAAAGCTGGGCTCCAAATGGATGCGTTCCTGAATGCGCGCATTGCGGTCGTAGGTCAGAATGAAGTAACCCTCGCGAGGATACCCCCACGCCAGCCGGTACACTTCGCCCGCAGGTGCTACAGCGAAGTCGCCAGCGCGCACCGTGTCAGGCTCACCCTCGAGCGAATACGGCAGCGCGGTGACGCGATTTACGGACGAGCGCATCACCGGCTGCCGCGTCGGGTCACCCTGATCGGTGGGCACCCAGTATCGCGCTCCGCTGGGCACTACACGCCGCCACGCCAAAGCCGCCAGAGGTGGAGGCGGGCTGAACCGCATCTCAAATGCGCGGTCCCGCGTCGCGGGACGACGCGACGACACGCCCGCCAAATCTGGCATCACTGGATGATTGCGCGCCAAAACCGAGCCCACTCCTGCGCACAACACAGCCGCAGCCAGCCACATTGCCGCCCGCAACATGGGCCGCAAAGCAGGAGAAAGATGAATAGGCGCAGCCAAATGCCGCGTTAAAGGCGGCTCCACACGGTGCGCTGACTGGGGCACAAGCTGAGAAACATGTGGGGAAAGAGACTTATGAATAGCCACGCGACTGCCTCGGTGGAGGGAGCAAGACGGTCTACGCCCTCATCAAGGACTTCGGCACAAGGTTCACACCAATGGAGGAACCCAAGTGTAAGTGGAGGGTAACTGCGGGTCTTCCGCGTTACGCGCGCCAACTCCGATCGCCATGACACATCAGGGTGGCCACCCGAAACCATCACTCGCTTTTTGCCCTCCAGCCGCCGTCCGTTCTATCCTGAAGTGTTTGCGTTTATCGGAGGCAGTATGGCCCAGCCCTTAAAACCTAGCGACAAGGTCAGTGAAAAAAGCACCGCCGTAGCCGAATCCCCCATCGCCGATGTGTTCGAAGGCCGCACGCCTTCCGCCAGTGAACAGGCGTGGGCCGAGGGCACGCTGGCGAAAACGCTGGCCAAATCCCCGGAGCGGCCGATTGGGGCAGCCACCGGCTCGAATCTCGACGAGCATGGCCGCGCGCGGTTTACCACCATCTCGAATCTGCCGATTCGCCGCCTCTACACAGATGCCGACTTGCCTGCCGATTTTGCCGCGCCCGGCGGCTACGAGCAATACCTCGGTTATCCGGGGCAGGCACCGTACACGCGGGGCATCCATGCAACTGGCTATCGCGGCAAGCTGTGGACTATGCGCCAGTTTTCTGGCTTTGCCTCTCCGGAAGAGACTAATGAACGCTACAAATATTTGCTGGAACAAGGCGGCAGCGGGCTGAGCGTCGCCTTCGACCTGCCCACGCTGATGGGCTATGACTCGGACCATCCCTTCAGCGAGGGAGAAGTGGGCAAGTGCGGCGTAGCCATTGATTCGCTGGAAGACATGGAGATTCTTTTCGACGGGATTGATCTGGAAAAGACGACGGTTTCCATGACCATCAACTCGCCAGCTTCCATACTGTGGGCCATGTATTTGGTGGTGGCGGAGAAGCAGGGCGCAGACTGGAAGAAAATTTCGGGCACGTTGCAAAATGACATTTTGAAGGAATACATCGCGCAAAAGGAGTACATCTATCCGCCTGCCCCTTCCATGCGGTTAGTGATTGACACTTTCGAGTTTGGCTCGCGCTTTACGCCGAAGTTCAACACTATTTCGATTTCGGGATACCACATTCGCGAAGCCGGTTCCACTTCGCTACAGGAACTTGCCTTCACGATTTACGATGGCGTGGAATATGTGGAATGGGCGCGCCGCCGCGGCATGGACGTGGATGACTTTGGCCCCCGGCTCAGCTTCTTCTTTAACTCACACAATGATTTTTTTGAAGAGATTGCCAAGTTTCGCGCCGCCCGCAAGATCTGGTATCGCTTGATGAAGGATCGTTTTGGTGCCAAGCAGACGCGCACCTGGCTGATGCGATTCCATACGCAGACGGCGGGCGTAAGCCTGCCCGCGCAACAGCCGCTCAACAACATTGCGCGCGTTGCGATTCAGGCGTTGGCGGCGGTGCTGGGTGGCACCCAGTCGCTGCATACCGATGGCTTTGACGAGGCGCTAGCCCTGCCCACGGCAGAAGCCGCTCGTATTGCATTGCGCACCCAGCAGATTATTGCCTATGAATCGGGCGTGGCGAATGTAGTGGATCCGCTCGGCGGCAGTTACTTTCTGGAAAAGCTGACGCTCGACATGGAAAACGGTGCCTTCGACTACTTCAACAAGCTGGATGCGATGGGCGGCATGGTCGCCGCCATCGAGCGCGGCTTTCCGCAGAAGGAAATTGCCGAGGCGAGTTATCAGTTTCAACGCGCCAGCGAGGCAAAAGAAAAGATCACCGTGGGCGCGAACGAGTTTGTGATTGAAGAACCCTCGCCCACGATTCTTTACATTGGCGAAGAAGTGGCCCGGCATCAGGAGATCAAGCTGCGTCAGTTGAAGAGTCGCCGCTCGCAAGAGGCTGTATTTCGCGCGCTGGAAGCGTTGAAGAAAGCCGCAGCACAAGAGCCAGAGGCCGCGCCGGAAGGCGAGATTTCGCCCGTGAACACCATGCCATTCATCATTGACGCGGTGCGCGCATACGCCACAGTCGGCGAAATCTGCGAAGCTCTGCGCGAAGTGTACGGCACCTACACGGAGACTAGCATCACGTAAATCTGTGAGGGATCATCGAGCGGCGTGGAAGGGCGGGACGATATTGAAGTTGTTTCGCTTTTTCTTTGACTACGCCACCTGCTTCCGATTAAAATTTTGCATCATGCGCAAGGCCGTCAACCACCTGAAGAAGTGCGACCCAGTGATGGCGGCGATTATCGCGCAGCATGGCTCGTGCAAATTAAATTTCGGCCCGCCGACCTTCGCCTCGCTTACCGAATCCATTGTGTATCAGCAGCTTGCTGGAGCAGCCGCCGCTACCATCTTTCGGCGCTTTACCGACCTCACCGGACTGCCGCTCACGCCCAAAGGTGTGCTGCCGCTGAGCGACGAGCAGATGCGTGCCGCCGGCCTCAGCAAGCAGAAGCTCAGCTACATCCGCGATCTAGCTGAGCGGGTAACCGACGGTCGCGTGCGCTTCGACCACCTGCACCAACTATCGGATGACGAAGTGATTGCCGAACTGACTCAGGTGAAAGGCATCGGCCAGTGGACGGCTCAAATGTTCTTGATGTTCAGCCTGCAGCGCATGGATGTGCTGCCCACCGGCGACCTCGGCATACAATCTGCGATGAAGAAGCTCTATCGCAAGCGCAAGCTGCCCAAACCTGCGGAAATGGAAAAGATAGCCCGCAAATGGCAGCCCTACCGGACGATTGCCTGCTGGTATTTGTGGCGCAGCGTGGATACCAAAAGCTAGTTGCCAGTTTCCAGTCTCCATTCACAGAAGAGGGAATACAAGCTTTGTTGAAAGCACCGGAGTTGTCTGCGATCCATGCCGTTCTTTTCGATGTGGATGGCGTGCTGCTTGATTCGCTCAGCGCGCATCTGCAAATTTGCCGTGACCTTGGGCGCAGATGGGGAGTGCCGGTGAACGTGCCGGATGAAGAAGGCATTCGCGCACTGGCACGTGGCGGCACCAAAATAAGTCCGCAGAGCGCCTTCTTTCGCGCAACAGGATTTTCTGCCGCCGACGCCACGCGCGCCGAAGCTCACTATCGCGCTCACTTTGCCGCCGAATATGCCACCACGCTTTATCCCGGCGTCCATGAGATGCTAGCGTCGCTGCAACTGCGCGGTGTTCCTATGGGCATCGTTAGTGCTAACGTGATGGACAACATTGTAGGGCCGCTGGGCGCGAGCCTCGCGCGATTCGATCCGCGCTGTACCTTCACTGCAGACGGCCACGGTTCCGATGGCTTCCAGAAGCGTGACGCCATTCTCGCCGCGCTGCAAGTGTGGCATCTGCCCGCCGAACAAGTGATTTTTGTGGGCGATCAGCTCACTGACTATGCAGCCGCGCAGGCCACGGGCGTGGCGTTTGTTGGCACCAGCTACGGCTGGGCTATCGCATCAGACGGCAACACCTTCCCCATAGCCAACAACCTCGCCGAGCTCGAAGCGATACTCCGTGCGGCCAACCATTGCAGCGATCAAAAACGTACACCAATTTAAGGAACAGAACAGAACAACCGAGACCGCACGTGCCCTTTCTTGCATTTTCTCCGGGCTCCGTGTCTCGGCGGTAAGATCAGCTCTCCCTTCGCCCGTGCACCCTGCGCCTTTGCCTTTCCCCATCGCCCCGGCATAAACTATGTGCAGTGCCTGATTCCACAAAAATTCGTGTGCTGGTCGCCAAGCCCGGTCTAGATGGCCATGACCGTGGTGCTAAGGTGATTGCCCGTGCCTTGCGCGATGCTGGCATGGAAGTCATCTACACCGGGCTGCGGCAAACGCCAGAGATGATCGTTTCTGCCTCGCTGCAAGAAGATGTGGACGTGATCGGCCTCTCGATTCTATCGGGTGCGCACAACGCCATTGTGCCCCGGTTAATGAACCTGTTACGTGAAAACAAGATGGACGACGTGCTGGTTCTGGTCGGCGGCATTATCCCTGACCAGGATATTCCTGCGCTCAAGCAGGCTGGAGTGGCGGGCATTTTTCAGCCCGGCACAGCCATGGACGACATCGCCAAATTCATCCGCGACAATGTAAAGCCCCGCGCGGTGCCTGCTGGCTAACTTCGCCCCAACTTCGCGCTGTGCATCGCACTAGCTTGTCACCACCATAAACTCAAATCAAACTTTACGGACTCTGCCTTGGACGACACTCAGCGCAAACTCGGCTTACTGCAAAAAGCCACTGGCCCCTCGCCGTGGTTCTGGGAAAGCTTTCCGGCGGTCGTCGCCAACTCGCGGCAGAAGTTTGTGTGGCAGCACCACGGTACAGAAGGCCAGCTTGGCCACTTAGTAACGCTCGCTCTGGAGCAAGAACCTGACCGGCCGCGCCTCGCCCTTAATACTCATTGCACTCCGTTTCTAATTCCAGACGGCAAGCTTGGTGTGTGGTGTCCGGAGCCGCGCGAGTTACGCTTACTTTGCTTCGATCCCGACCAACTCGCGGCTTTCCCCATCGAAGAAATTGTCGGTTGGTTCAAGCAGTCGAATGACAAGGTATATGCGGCCACCGAGCCGCTGGATGAGCTTGCGATTTCCACCAGACTTGCTGCGGGCACGCATCCACTCGATGTGCCCGAATGCTTCCGTCAAGTGGATGAGTTACTCGCCATCGCCTCGCGCCCGGCACTTACCAAGGACGACCCCGCGTGCAGTATCTTCGGACTGTATCTGCAAGCGGGATTAGTCGAAGTGTTGCCGCAACCGTGGTTTACTGCCAACTCCCA
>JANXUR010000005.1 GCA_025356095.1 Acidobacteriaceae bacterium
CAAAAGTGGCGCGACGGCTAGCCAAAGCGCCGGGTGCGAACGTGAGATGCGCTGGGGAACGCAGTGCGGCAGGCCGATTCACCGGACGGATAGTTCTGTGGACCCCGCGCCGGCTTGCCTGATGCATTCGCGTGACCCAAAGAAGTTAGAGCATGGAAGCCCGCTTTTCGCGGAATTTTTTGCAGAGGTGAATCGCATTCTCCGCGATGCCGACAAGCTGCACAAAGACGCGGGCAGCCCGAGTCCGCCCCAGGTCTGGGCTGATTTTTCGGGGTTTGTGTTCCCGCAAATCTCGTGGTTTGAAAGAAAAGTTCCGACGAACTGCGACTTTCGCTTTGCGACCTTTAGCGAGGCCGCCGACTTCCGTAAAGCGACCTTTAGCGGGGCCGCCAACTTCCGTGGAGCGACCTTCAGCGAGGCCGCCGACTTCCGTGGAGCGACCTTCAGCGCGGCCGCCGACTTCGGCGCTACGACCTTCAGCGACGCCGCCAAGTTCCGTGGAGCGAAATTCACCGGGGCCGCCAGCTTCCGTGGAGCGAAATTCAGCGGGGCCGCCGACTTTAGCTTTGCGACCTTCATCGGGGCCGCAGCCTTTGATTCTGCCAAGTTTCACAAAACAGCCGTCTTCCACTCCGCCACCTTCCACCAGGCCGCGCGGTTTGTGCGAACCAAGTTTCGCACCGACGCCACGCTGGAGGCGGGGCCCTACTTCCATTGGACGCAGTTTGAAAAGCCCGAAAAGGCGCTATTCAGCGAAGTGGACCTTGGTCGGGCGCTGTTTTACCGAGCCGAAGTCGCCAAGCTGCGCTTCCATAACGTGACCTGGCGACAGCATGGCAGTGATAGTGGCGGGAGCAAGCGCACCCGCGTACACCTGTTTGAGGAAGATGTTGACATTCAGCAGCACTACGAGGAGGGCGACCTCGCGGAAGATGCTACCGAAGGTCTGCGGCAGGACAGCGGCGACGCCAGCGAGCGCAATTATCGCGTGATCGCGGATTTGTACCAACAGCTGAAAAAGAACTACGAGGAGCGCCGGGACTATGCGACCGCGGGCGACTTCCATTACGGCGAGATGGAGATGCGGCGGCTGGACAGCCCCCACAAGAAAGGGCTATGGTGCTGGCTCGACCGAAACGCCGGGCCTACGGCCCTCTACAAGTACGCCAGTTCGTACGGTGAGAGTTTCGCCAAGCCCGCACTGTGGCTGGGCGCGATCCTGCTGGCGTTCGCGGTGCTGTATACCCTCACCGGAATGATCTATGACGCGGAGAAGGACCGTGGCGCACAGGTGCAGTCCATGGCGCAGAGGGTGTCCGCGGCGCCGGGCGTGCCGCCGGTGGCTTCTCGCAGAGTGGTGGAGGTGTCGTGGCGGAATCCGGCAGTCTTTCCGCCGCAGAATACGCCAGCCGCTTACGGTTGGGCGAGATTAGTGCTTTTTGGACACGGGCTGATGACCGCCCTCTACGTCGCAGCATTTCAGAAGGACCTCGTCTTCGAGCCGAGTTACCCACTGGGGCGGATCGTGGCGCTCGTGGAACTGGCTCTGACCTCCACGTTCATCGCCCTGTTTCTGCTGGCGGTGCGGCGCAGGTTCCAGCGCTAGCGGTCGATTACCCCAGCGGCTGAAGCCGCAGTCTGTGATGGGCCGGCGGAAACGCGGGGCTGGAAGCCCCGCTCTACCGCAGCTGCCTTGGGCGAAGGGCGGTCGAGCCTATGTCGAGGCACGGGGCGCAAAAACGATTACACGAACGGGTCTACCACTTCCACCCCAAAGTAAACCTGCCCCGCGTTCAGGTCTTCGGAATAGATGCGGGTGCATCCTGCGCGCTCAGCTGCGGCGACGATCATGCCGTCGTAGAAGTGGATGCCGTAGTCCATGTGCGCGTTAATCGCGCGGCGCACCAGAGCGAGATCGGGCGCCACCACGAGCAGCGCCGACAGCACAATAAGGGATGCAGAGAGATCTGAAGGCGAGGCTGGCGGCTTAAATTTGTGCAGGCGAGTTGAAGCGAACTCAGCCAACACTTGGGCCGAGATGCTCCATCCGAGCGACGCACCTTGCCGAACGAGATTCCTGGCGATGAGCTGTTTACGAGCGTCTGCGTAGTCGTATGCGTAGAGCAGAATGTTGGTGTCGAGAAACACCTGACCACTCAAGTTGGCTTCTGCGCCACTCGGACTCACTTCTGCGACCGGTCATAAAGGTCGGCGCGTCTCCAAGTGTGTGGGCCACCGTAGAACTTATGTTCCTCGAAGCTGCGCTCCAGTGCTTCCAACTGCTGGCGCTTGCGCTCGGCTGCTTCCGTGCCCGCGCTGGCAGCGATCTGGTTCAGGCACTCGCGCAGCATGCCCGCCAGGGTGGTGTCACGGTCTATGGCGATCTTGCGCACCGTCTTTACGACGTCGTCATCTGCGGCAAAAGTGATGTTCATTCGCCTAAGGTACAGAAATAAGGCTACAAGGTCAAGACTTATTAAGGCGTAACCTTAATAAGGGTAAACCTTAGACCACGTTTCACCGGCGCGTTGACCGGCACGGTTACTGCTACCACCGGCGCGACCACGTTAACCACGTTGAAGAGCTTCCGGGTGTCCCCGACGATCACCACATTCACGCCGAGCAGCGGCCCGGTTGGCACGGTAGTCACCATCAACGGCACTGGCCTGACGCAAACGACGGCAGTGACGTTCAATGGTACGGCTGCCACGTTTGCTGTGGTCAGCGACTCGCAGATCACGGCCACCGTACCCACGGGAGCTACCACGGGCAAGGTGAAGGTCACAACCAGTGGCGGCAGCGTAAGTACGACCACTAACTTCACTGTGATGTAGGGGCCGCAGATTTGCTGCAATGGAATGCCCGGGCGGCAGTGGCCCGGGCATTTGCTGGTTTACCGCTGGTTTCCCGGCATTCACTCGCGCGATAGCTAGTATTGCCAGTTCACTGTCACCGATCCGGTCCCGCTCGCAGGCACAGTATAGGTGTGGTTGGCGCCGTTCTCCCAAGTGACGGTTCCGTTGGCGGCGATCTTGACGAACTTGAACTGAATGGCGGTACCCGCAGGCATAGCGGCATTCAGGAACCAGTTTGGGTAATTAGGCGTGAGCATCGGGCCGACCGCGCCATCGAACGTCGTTGTCCAATTGCCGAGTTCCACGGTATTCCCGGTAAGAAAGATGAAATCGCCAACGTTGGTGGGCGAGGCATTGTTGACGGTAAAGGTGACTGGAATCAGCTTGGCGGTGAGCACTGTGAACTGAATCGCGTTGGCCGCCGTGCCGGAGCTGTTTTTAAGTACAACGCTGTAGACGCCATTGCCGACTGCCGGCACCGTGAAGGTAACGCTGGTGGCTGACCAGGTTGTGATCGCAGCGGGTGTGGTGCCGAAAAGTACGCTGCCGGTCGCAGTCCCAAAGCCCTTTCCAGCGATGGTGACGGTGACGCCTGCCTGCGCCACGGTCGGGCCAATTGAGCCAACTTCGGGTGCAGCGACCGAGCCTATTACCTGCCACACCGCCACTGCATGAGCCCCGAGAGTAAAGCTGGTGACCGGATTGTTGCCCCCGCTCCCCGTGCTTACCGAGATGCCTGATCCGCCCAACAGCCCAGTCAGATAGTCCGTATAACTTCCGGCTGGCAAAGCGGTGTTCAGGCCGGTGATGTTGTAGGAGGTAGTGTCGTTCTTGTTGATCGCCACCAGCACAACTTCGTTGAAGAATTTGCGCTCGTAGATGTAGACGTCGCTGTTGATCCAGCGCTGTTGCGAAGTGCCGTAGGCGAGCGAATTGTTGCTTTGGCGTAGCCCAGCCAGCTTACTGATCAGCTTGTAGCCCGTGGTCGTGGTGTCGTAGGTGCTCATCCAAGGGCGGTTGTAGGGGTCGCCGCCGCCGCCCGTGTCGTTGTGCAGCAACTGCTCGTCGCCGTAGTAAATCACGGGAATGCCGCGTGAGGTCAACTCGAAGGCTAGTGCCTCGTTGAGCCGATTGCTGTTGTTGTAAAGGCTCAGGAGCCGCGGCGTGTCATGGTTGTCCACAAAGGTCACCAAGTCATTCTGCCAGGTAAAGTTCGAGCCTTCGGTAGCCAGCGTAGTGTCAATCTCACTAAAGGAGTTGCCATAGGCAAACACATCGCGCATAGCGGTAAACAGCGGAAAATCGAGCAATGCCATGCCGCTGTGGTTCGCGAATTTATACGAGTCGTGATAGAGGCTGTCTCCAGTGCTGCCTTGCAGCCACTCGCCAAAGATAAAGCTGGGCGCATTGGCATAGACTGAGTTGGCCATGCTGTACTGCCAGTTCCACGTGGTGTGCTTCACTGCGTCCACCCGGAAGCCATCCACGCCGTGCGCCTGCATTTGGGTCATCGCAGCTTTAAGATAGGCGTCCACGGTGGCGTTTTCCTGGTTCAAGTCGGCGAGGCTGAACAGCGTGTAGTACTGAAGTTGGTAGCGGTCGTTGTAGTCGGCGATCTCCGGATTGTGGTGAAAAATGCCGTTAGGGTCATTGTTGTAGGCGGCTAGAAATGTTCCATTGTCATAGAGCGAACCGAATTCCCCGGCTGCATTCGGATTGCTGTGGTTCGGCGCAAAATCCACAATCACTTTAATGTGGTTGGTGTGGGCAGCGGCCGTCAGGCTGTCGAAGGCGGTCCAGTTGTTCGCAGCGGCACCAAAGTGCTCTTCTATGCGCTTGAAGTCCCGCGCGCCGTATCCGTGATAGGACGCAGTGGGATTGCCGCCGCTATCTGGAATATTCAGGTTCAGGTTGTCCACGGGGGGCGATATCCAAATCGCGGTTACCCCCATGCCTGCTAGATAAGACATTTTCTGCTGGATCCCGGCGAGGTCGCCACCCCAATAGAGATGCCAGTTGGTTTTGGTCGCATCATAGAGTCCGGAACTCTGCGCCGGATTGTCATTGGTGCCATCGCCGTTGTTAAAGCGATCTGTGATGATCTGGTAGATGACCTGCTTCTTGAAGTCCTGCGCCTGGCTCACTGCGCTCAGCAGTGCAAGGGTCAGCCCCAACGCAATCCATAGGTACTTTCGGTTCTGGCTCATGGTTTTCTCCCGTCACGCAAGCGCCCGAAATGCGCACACAATGACCGTTGCCAACGTTAACACAGCGGTTTAGCAGGTCTCAGGAAAATCGCAGTCGTGTTCCAGAAACCGAATGGAGCCTGAGCGCCCCCACCCGCAACGCCACGAAAATCAGCGGATTTGCTAGAATAAAGGTCAGGCGGATATGTTTCGACCCACCCCGTTTTCTGCACGTTGCGTGTTTCTGCGTGTTTTCTGCGGTTGACCGAACCTTTCCACCCATTCCCCAGAATCCTGCATCGTCCCCACCGGGCGACAGCGTGGACACATGGGATCATCTGCTGAAATTAGGAGCACATCATGGCAAAAATCGCTAAGACCGCTGGCCGTAACCGTGAAATGGACACCACCAAGAGCACCGATTGCCCCAAGTGTGGCAAGCCGACTCGCATCGTGAAGCGCACCAAGGATCGCGAGCGCAATATCCCGGGTGGAGTGTACATCTCTTGCTCGGCGTGCGAATTCTACGAAAAGCTCTAGGAGCGGTTTTACGTTTCGAGTTTCAACTTTCAAACTTGAAATTGCACCGTAATGTGGCGGGACGTGAATTCATCGCGGCCCGCTTGTTTTTTTAACGGGTGCACCGTCAGCGCGCGCCTTTCGTAAGGCCCCCCTTCCCCCCTAATTACACAACTATTACAGCCGCTTTCCGGTAAGGCTGATAGCGTGAATACAGCGAATTAACTTCTTGCATTCTAGGACGCATACCTCATGAGTTCAACCGCACCCGCACGTCCGGTCGTGGAACGAGACCGCACCTTTACCCAGCCAGCAAACTGGATCACCATTACCGTGTTTATCGCGCTGCACGTGGGCGCGGTGGCTGCCTTTTTCTATTTCTCATGGAGCGCGCTGGCTGTGGCGGTCGCCCTCTGGTTTATCGCTGGCAGTCTGGGCATCGGCATGGGCTACCATCGTCTGCTGACCCACCGGGGCTATAAAACGCCCATTTGGATGGAATATTTTCTAACCCTGTGCGGTACGCTGGCTCTGGAAGGTGGTCCGATTGCCTGGGTTGCGACTCACCGCATCCATCACCAATCCACCGACAAGCCGGGCGACCCGCATTCCCCAATTGATGGCGGCTTCTGGGCCCACATGGGCTGGATCATCACTGGCAACTCGGTGCACAGCATGACGACCGAACTGCTGCCTTACGTACCGGACCTACGCAAACATCGCTTCCACCACTGGATGACCAAGGGCCATTGGGTGCCGGCAGTTTTCGTCGGCATCGGACTCTATTACTGGGGTGGACTGCCGTTTCTGCTGTGGGGCATCTTTCTGCGCACCGTAGTCGGCCACCACGCTACTTGGCTGGTGAACTCGGCCACGCACATGTGGGGCACACAGCGCTTTATCACCGGTGACCTTTCGCGGAACAGCATGTGGGTGGCCTTGCTGACCTTTGGCGAAGGGTGGCACAACAATCACCACGCGGCGCCGCAAGCCGCCCGTCATGGCCTTACTTGGTGGGAAGTTGACATCAACTGGTACGGCATTTGTGTGCTGCGCGCTCTGGGCTTGGCGAAAGACATCAAGCTGAACAAGCTGGTGCCTGCCAACGAGCAGGAGCGCATGGCCGCATAAAGTGGCCTTGCCCGCGCGCGATAAATTTAGCCGCCGGAATGCCGGCATCGGTCACCGACTGATGCAGCGTCCTTCTGGCGGCTTTTCCTTTTGGCCGCAATTCCCCTACCATGAGTGCGTAGTCTAACCGCCATGCGCATCAGCACCCCAAGCAGGACGATCGCATTCTTCATCACGCTGGGCGCGCTGCTGGTGGCGGCTGCCATTGCGCTCAACGTCAGTTGGATTGTTTTTCACTGGCGGCAGGTGGTGCCGCTGGTCTTTGGCATTATTGTGTTTGCGGCGATTATTGCCGGGCTCGTGCTGAATACAATCTTCTTGGTGCGCGAGATTCGTCGCAACGAGCAGCAGGATAGCTTCTTGAACGCTGTCACCCACGAACTGAAGACGCCGATCGCCTCCATCCGCCTGTATCTGGAGACGTTGGAGCGGCGCCAGATTGAGGAGCCGCAACGGCGCGAGTTTTACCAGATCATGTTGCAGGATACCGACCGTCTGCTGAACACCATCGAAGAGGTGCTGAAAGCTGGCGAAGTTCGCCACACTACCAAGACCCACGACTTTCAACCCGTAGAACTGGGCGCACTGGTGCGGGAGGCGGTAGAACTGGGCAGAATCCGCCACCGCTTGCCGCCGGAAGCCTTGCAGATTACGGCGATGCCCACCGAAGAAGCCATCGTCATGGGCAATCCCGACGAGCTACGCACCGCCGTGATGAATCTGCTTGACAACGCCGTGAAGTATTCCGGCCCTGAGCCGCAAATCGCGGTAGGGCTGCGGCTGCCTGATCTGGATTCTGCACGGTTGCGAATTTCAGATCACGGAGTGGGCATTCCACAAGGCGAACTGAAGCGTATCTTCCGGCGCTTCCACCGCGTTCATCACGCAAGCGGCGTGAAAGGAACTGGGCTCGGACTGTTTATTGTTCGCGCCATTGTACGTCGTCACGGGGGCGACATTACCGCGCGCTCCGCTGGAGAAGGCAAGGGCAGTACCTTTATGTTGCGTTTGCCCAGAGTGCATCGCGCATGACGTTAGAACCGGGTGGACTTATGGCTAGGATTTTGGTGGTGGAAGATGAAGAGCACTTGGCGCGCGGCCTGCAGTTTAATCTAGAGGCCGAAGGCTACGTTGTGGATGTGACCGGCAATGGTGAAGATGCACTTACCCGGTTGCTGGCTCCGGCGGTGGCTTACGATGCATTGGTGCTCGACGTGATGTTACCCGGCAAAGATGGCTTCACCGTGGCGCGTGAGCTTCGTGCGGCCCAGAACTATATTCCCCTGCTGATGCTTACTGCACGTAGCCGTCCAGAGGATGTACTGAAGGGTTTTGAATCTGGCGCGGACGACTACTTACCCAAGCCTTTTAATTTAGACATATTGATGGCACGCGTTCATGGCCTACTGCGGCGTAAGCATTGGGCTGAGCCTGCGCGGTCAGCTTCGACGGCGGAGTCCGGTCTCAGCGGAGCGCCCGACCGCATCGAATTCGAAGGCAAGGTAGTGGACTTTGAGCACTTGCGCGTGGAAGCCAATGGCAAAGTAGTACAGCTAACGGTGATGGAAGTTGAACTGCTGCGCTACTTAGTGAAGAATGCCGGGCGACCAGTGTCGCGGAAGGCGATACTAGAAGATGTGTGGGAGATGCACGAGGATACGGACACCCGCGCGATTGACAATTTTATTGTGCGCTTGCGGCGATACATTGAAGATGAACCGGCTAGACCCCGCCACCTGACTACAGTTCGCGGACTCGGCTACCAGTTTGACCCTGCACCCAAGCCCGAGTAACTTAGACCGAAGCCTGCCTAGAAGCTGACGCGCATTCGGATCGCCGCACTGCGCGGCGCGGCGACGGCGGTCCCAGAGAATAGGCTGGCAAAGTTCAACACGTTCACGCGGTCCGCCAGATTCGCCGCAGATACCTGAAATGAAACAGACTGTTGTTCGTGGCGATATGCTTCAATCCCTGCGCTCAAGTCGAATGCCGCATTCGGACGCACTCGCCCGCGTTCTAGATTCACTCTTGCCAGAATTTCCGGCCCATACTGCGCCAGCAAAAAGCCGGGATCCGCACCGCCGGTTTCAGCCGGAAGTCCGCTGCCGTATTGCCCGCCAAAGGCGATCCACGACTTCCATGGCAAGTCAGCGCGCACTTGTGCCCGCAACGTGCTGCGCTGATCTTGCGACACAGGAAACGATGCTGCGTCACCAATACCATTGGTATCGCTGCCCAAAAACAGGCCGCCCGTAATAGGTCCACGACCAACTCCCACCTGATTACTATAACTTGCAAACCCGGAATATCTGCCCCAGTGCGGTACAGACAGCCGCACCTCCTCGCCGATGATGCGAGCGCTGGCGAATGAGATAGGGAAGCTCACGCCCGTGTCGAGCAATACATCATCGTCGGAGTAGTTAGTAAAGTCACGGCGGAAGAGGTTGCCATCCACCCGTAACTTGCCCGCGAACGATTCCGTGAATCCCACTTCGTAGAAGTTGCCACGGCTGGGCCGCACGGGCAGGCGAACTACCTGCGGATTCAGGGAATTGAGCAAGGGGGAACTGGCGAGCAGTAGATTTTCCACGGCTGGCGTTTGAAAGGCGCGGTCATATGCTGCGTGTACGAGTATGTTCAGCGATGGAAAGAAGCGTGATGCACTCACACGCGGGCTCCACGCGGCTTCGTGCACCACAAATCTATAGTGATCGAAGCGTAGACCGGCGCTGAGGTTCCAGTTGCCGAGATGGATATGATCCTGCACGTAGGCGGCGGGTTCAATACTCCAGCGGCGGTCAGCGAATGCAAACTGCAATTCCGTTCCGGGGTCAAACTGGGTCGGGTCAGTAATGCGATAGCTTAGGCGCTCATGCACAGTTGCCAGCAACGTATCCACGCCGATTTTCCAGTCATGGCGACCGTGGTGGCCCGCCACGTCGGTGCGTGCGTAGCCTTCGCGATAACCACGATCTTGCGAGACGATCACTGGTGTTGCCAACGCATTCGATGATAGGGTCTGGCTGGCATCGCGCACATTCCCCGCCAACGTCCACAGTAAGTTTGCCGACGCGGCATGTTGAAAGTAGATTTGACCGCTCGTCTCCTGATTGGTTGCATCTTGCCGTTGGCCTGCTAGTTGCTGTACTAGCTCGTTCGGCACCAGGAGCCGCGTCTCGCCGTGCGATAACGAAAGACTGGCTCGGTCGCGGCTGCCAAAGGTGTGTCCATAACTGGCCGAGTAGCCTGCGCCGTTACCGCGATTGGTGTAATTCTGCAGTATGGGCGGATCAAGAAAGCGGTCGCTATGAAAGCCGTGCGCACTCGCGGATAACTGTTCAGTCTTAGTGGCAAAAGATATTAGGGCGCTGCCAGTTACTGCGCCGAAGGTGCCTCCCGTGGCGTCGAATGCCCCATGCCAGCCGGGGTGCGCGTCTTCCCTGGTAGTCACTTCCACCACGCCGCCCAGCTTGCGGCCATACTCTGCCGGGTATCCTGCCGTTAGTACCCGCAGGCTTTCAATGTCGTCTGCTTGAGTAGCTGGACTAAACGCGGGCGAATGATTCTGTGTAACCGGCACGCCGTCAGCCACATACAGCACGTCATACTCAGAGCCGCGCGGATGGAGCACTCCATTGGCTTCATACAGCCAGCCGGGGAGGCTATTTACTAGGTCAGATACTTCGCGAGAGGGAAATGGCGATAATGTTTCCCGGATGCTGCGTTCTCCCACACCATATTCGCTGGACGTATGTTGTGGATCCACTAAGGTGGCCGAGCTATTTACTTCAATTTGCGTTGAGACGGTCGCCAGCTTTAGTGTGGCCGTCACGTGGAGCGGTACCGAGGAGGCGACCTGCACAGTACGCGTCCAGGGTTCAAATCCGGCAGCGGTCAACCGCACGCTGTAGATGCCGTAGGGCAGGCTTCGTGCCGTGGCGGTGCCATCGGCGGCCAAGGTAAATGTTCGATGGAATTGGCTAGCATCACTTTCGAGCACGGCTACCGCCGCTACTGCTGCGGACTGCGGATCGCGGGCCTCAATATGAAGTTCGCCGCGTTCGCGCTGGGCGTAAAGAGGAAGGCAAAGCAGAAACACAAAAAGAGTCGCGCTAACAGGTGTAATCAGCATTCGTGCCCGCGAAGTCTCGCTGACACTTCGCGGGGCGCGCAGGCAGCGTTTCAATCGGTCTGGCTCGCGCGGCATGGGTCAATTTTACCAGTGGTCTTGCGCTTCCCCACACACCAAAGAGCCATACGGGTCGGGCCGGGTGACATGCCAACCCGGCTACCGCAGGGTACCTCTATAATTGCATCAGCCCGTAACTGTGTCCGAAGTTGCGTTACGAATCGCTTGTGCCTTAGGAGAGGAATGTATGCCGAAGATTTTGCTTTCACTGCTGATCTGCTTGACGGGGATTGCCGCCGCATCGGCGCAGACTGCCGCGCCCGCCACTACGTCAGCCGCCACGTCAGCCGCCGCGCCCGCCACTACGTCGGCCGCACCAACCCCGGCACCTGCCCCGGTCTTGACGGCAGCCGAGCGGGATCGCGCTGTCCGCTATTTGCACACCACCCATGATGGATTTATCGCAGCCATTCAAAACCTCTCTGAGAAGCAGTGGCGCTTCAAGCCCGCCCCTGATCGCTGGTCTGTCGCCGAGGTCGCCGAACACATCGCCGTGTCAGAGTCCACCATCTTTGGCATGGTGACGGGGCAGATTCTGAAGCAGAGGGCCGCGCCAGAAAAGCGCTCCGAAGTTGCGGGCAAGGACGACTTAATCCTTACCCGTGTTCCAGACCGCAGCCACAAGGCACAGGCGCCGGAGGCGCTGAAGCCCACCAGCCGTTTCGCCAATGAGGCTGATACCGCGAAGTCGTTCGAAGCCAGCCGCGCCGCCACCATTGACTTTGTCCAAACCACGAATGAGGATCTGCGCGACCTCTTTGGCCCCCACCCGGCATTCGGCACACTTGATGCCTACCAGTGGATTCTGCTGATCGCCGCGCATAGCGACCGTCATACCAAGCAGATTCTAGAAGTGAAGGCAGATCCGAACTTCCCCAAGGACTGAGCTGGCCGACGTCAGAGTTCCCAACAACGCCTACTGCGGGTCTCCCGGTGGGCGTTGTCGTTTTGGGTGACCGCCGTTTGGGTGACCGCCGTTTGGGTCACGGTCGTCGCAAACGGCTTTGTCTCAATCGGGCTGAACTAGAGCGCGAAAATCCGGCAGCAGGCGCAGGCTCTGGAACGCAAGCTCTCGGCTGATCCATTGGGCGAATGCTGCCTTGTCTGGGGATAATTCGCGGACGCGCCGCAGCGCCGCGAGGCTTGCTTTGCGATTCCCCAGAAGGCCGTTGGTCAGGGCGAGGTTCCGCCACGCCCACTCGGAGTCGGGCGCTGCCTCGGTCGCGCAGGCGAACGCGCGGGCGGCGGGGCGGTAGTCATGGCGATCTAGCGCGGATGAGCCATTCTCCATGGCGCCGACGAAGACGCCTGCGATTGCGCGGTGGTACACGCGGGCGTGCTCGGGGTGTTTCTCTTGCTCGGCGAGTAGTCGCAGTGCGCGGGCCTTCTGCTCCACCGATTTCACAGGCTCCTCGCCGGAGTCGCTGCCGTCTGGAGCGGTGGCAAGGCTGCCCAACACATCGCCCTCTAGACGCGCTTGCTCGGCGAAGCTCTCACTCTCGCGCACAAGTGCTTCGCGCACAGACTTCGATTTGCCGAGCGCTTCTGCTTTGGCGCGTATCGCGCTCACCGCATTCGCCTCGGTCAGGCCATCGAAGGTCGCGGCAATCTGGCGATCTTCGCGCCACGCACTCAGCGCGTCTCCCGACGCAGCGGTCGCATCCGCAAGTTGGCTCGCCCGGGCGAACTGCGCTGCCACAAACGCCACGTCCTTTGGCAGATGATTTGCCCTCATGGCCTGCAAACGAAACCAAGCCAGCGCGTAGGCCATGCCTTCCGCTGGAACCCAGTCGTGGCCACCCTCAAACACGTAGAGCCACCGGGGATGCCCCGTCTGCTCCAATTGTTCCTGCAGCGGAATCACCTCTTCATAGTTGAAGTCCAGCGTTCCTACGGCAGAGAAGACGGCGAAGTTTGGCGTGGGGTTTGGAGGCGCGTTGGCGCTGAAGCCAGCGCCGCTCAGCAGTACGCCCGCCGCGCACTTGCAGAGGGTGGCAATCTGCGAAGCCAGCCGCGCCCCGCCAGAAAATCCTGCAAAGTACATCGCTTGGTCGTCAACCGCCAAACGTGCACGGGTGTCATCCACCATCGCCTGCGCAGCTTCAGACTCCAGCTTCCATGGGCCATTTCGCGAGTTGTTCGACGCCGCCAGAATGTAGCCCAAGCTCTCTGCCGCGGCTTGCTGCAAGCGAACTGGAACCGCCCCGCGTGCTGCCGGATCGAACGAATACACAATCGGCCAACGCCGGGCAGGTGAGTAGTTTGAAGGCAAATAGAGTGCGTAAGACTGCTCGGGCTTTTGCGCGCAAAGCACACGTTCCGTCACTGCGCCCTTGGTTAGTTCCGGCAGCGAGGCCAGCGGCGCTGTGGCCGGAGGTGGAGCCTGCGCCAGCGCGAGGCACGAGCACAGCAGGGGCGCGATCAGAAGTTGCCGGGGCACGCCCACAAGTATAGCGAGAGCCGCCCCTGCATCCGCACACAGCAAGGCCCGCTGCATACACAGCGGGCCTTTGCCGTCAGGGTGAGTTAGGGGGGAGGGAACTAGTTGGGCTGCACCACGCCATCAATCACATGAATCACGCCGTTGGACTGAAAAACGTCCGCCTGCGTCACCGTGGCGGTGCCGCCCTTTTCGTCAGTCAGAATGACCTTGCCGCCGCTCAAGCTCGCCGTCAGCTTGCCGCCGGAAACGGTGTTCAGTACGGCCTTGCCCTTGCCAGCCTTAATCATCTTCACCAGTTCCTTGGAACTGACAGTGCCCGCCACCACGTGGTAGGTCAGGATCTTGGTGAGCAGAGCCTTGTTTTCCGGCTTTAGGAGCGTATCCACGGTGCCCGCGGGCAGCTTGGCAAACGCTTCATTCGTTGGAGCGAAGACCGTGAACGGGCCCGCGCTGCTCAGGGTATCCACCAAACCAGCGGCTTTTACTGCTGCCACCAGCGTGGTGTGGTCTTCGGAGTTCACCGCGTTCTCCACGATGTTCTTAGTCGGGAACATCTCATGGCCGCCAACCATCGGGTTTTTCATGCCCTTCATGCCGCCTGCAAAGGCCGAGGTCGGAGTAATCATGGTGGTCAGAGTCAAAGCGAAAGCCATTGCCGCCGCCAGTGCTAGTGCCTTCTTGGTCAAGTTCGAGTTCATTGCTATCCTCACGAGAAAAGTGTGTTTACTTCCACTCTAAGTACGGGCCGGGTGGCAAATTGGATTGCCCGCAGCAAACAAAAATCAAGTATGGGTGTGAAGTTTTCCTGGGAAGATATCGAGCTTTGCCGGGAGCATGTGTGGAGCGATGGGGAGCCGCCGGTCTGCTGTAGCATTGGGGTATAACAACGGCTTGTAGCAGTGCCTTTCCGGACAGGCAGTGGTTGAAACATCAGCGCAATGCAGCACTGGAGGCGAGTATGTTCACGAAAGCAGACTGGATGATTCTGACGGCAGCATTCCTGTCGTTTCTCTTTTCAATTTCCCTGTGGTTCGGTGTGGGCGTGGCGGAAAGTAAGGATGCTGGCTTATTCGTAGGTCTCTGGGTTCCCTCCATCCTTTCAGCAGGGCACTACTTCCGTTCCGCCGCGCGGGCGAAACAATAATGTCCAACCTCGTGATCTTCGCCGTGGGTTCTGCGGTCTTCCTCCTGTTGTCGGGGGGCCTGATCTTCACCGTTTTGGAAGTGCGTAGCTTGGACCAGAAGCAGAGCGCGAAGCGACGACTGGACAGGCCATAAGCTGCCTGAGGTGGAAGCAGCCTGGGCTCAACGTTCTGTCGCTCCCTGTGTGCTCAAGGCTCGCTGGCTTGATCGGGGCGCAATGGTCGCCCGTAGTCCTTGCAATCCTTTGCCAACCGTCATAGGATTTTGGCCATGACTGAATTTGCGACTTGCCTACAGGCGCTCTTGGCCGCATCCATCTTTTTCGTTTGGGTGGTGCGCTACAGCAACATTGTGGAAGAGTTCAAGCACTATGGCCTGCCGGATTGGCTGCGCGACTTGGTGGGCATCCTTAAGTTGACCTTCGCGTTGCTGCTGCTGATTGGCCTCGAACGCCCGTGGTTTGCGATGATCGGTGGCCTTGGCATTGCGTTCCTGATGGCGTGTGCCTTCCTCACCCATCTTCGGATCAAGAATCCGTTGCCCAAAATGGTGCCGAGCCTTGCCTTACTCGCTGTCTCGCTGACCGTTGCATACCTCAACTACCGGCTCTTGAATTCCTAACTGTGGGGCTAGAAGTTGGCCATTTCCACCACGATGGCCCGCGCGGCTGCTGCCGGGTCGCTCGCTTCGGTGATGGGCCTGCCTACCACGATGTGGGTGGCTCCGGCGGCGATGGCTTGGGCGGGAGTTACTACGCGGGATTGATCGCCGGCGGCGGTGCCGGAGGGGCGGACGCCGGGGGTGACGATGGCGAAGTCGCCAAACCCGTCAAACCCGTCAAACCCGCCAAACCCCGTGCCGAACCTCTGCCGAATCGCTGCCGCCTCGTGTGCCGAGGCGACGATGCCGCCGCATCCGGCGCGCAGGGCCAGACCGGCCAGCCGCAGCACTTGCGCTTCTACAGTGATCGCTCCACCGTCGTCCGCACAGTAGCCGATTTCGGCCAAGTCTTGCTGCGCCATGCTGGTCAGCACGGTCACGGCCAGCACGGTCAGCCCGGGATAGGGTTTGGCCGCTTCGGCGGCGGCCCGCAGCATCTTGCTGCCGCCACTGGCATGGACGGTGACCATGGTCGCGCCCAGCTTGCCAGCTTCAGCAACCGCCGCGCCTACGGTGTTGGGGATGTCGTGAAATTTCAGGTCGAGGAAGACTTTGACGCCCGCCCCGCCTTCAGCAGCTGATGCGACCAGATAGCGAACCAGTTGCGGGCCTTCGGCGGTGAAGAGTTGCTTGCCGACTTTGAACATGCCAGCAGAATCGCCCGCCGCTGCCACTAATTTCTTAGCGGCAGCGGCGGTAGAGACGTCCAAAGCGACGATCAACCGGGATTTCGCGTCTCGCGGTGTGACTGTTTGTGCTTTCAAAGTCATCTCCCTAAGACTAAGGGAGGCCGGGAGTTACTGCAACGAGTATGACGCGGCGACCACCTTGGGCTGGCCAGCCACCACGCTGGGGTGAACCACTTCCACCTTGACGCGCGCCATGCCACGCCCGTGAAAGCCAAGCTCTTCGGCCGCCTGATACGAAAGGTCAATGATGCGACCTTCGACCATGGGGCCCCGGTCGTTGACTCGCACTTCTACGGAGCGACCGTTCTTCAAGTTGGTGACGCGCACCCAAGTGCCAAAGGGCAAGCGGGGGTGGGCGCAGGTAAGGTCATACATATCAAACACTTCGCCGCTGGCGGTGGTTTGGCCGTCAAAATCCTTGCCATACCAAGAGGCGGGGCCGACTTCAAAATTGCGGCGCTTGTTGCTGTTGCGGCTTACCGAAACTAAATGTGCAGAACGCTTGGTGGCGTCCTTGGAAAAAATCTGTGGTTCCTTCGGGTCCGGAGTGTTCGCCGGAACCGCTTGCGACGGCACTGGCTTGCTGCCGATCCCGCCGGTTCCAAAAAACACGGCGATCAGGGCATGGGTCAGGGTCTTTCGCATTCAGCCTCGCTTTCGTTGCGGCACCCCCGGCAGGGCTGGGGTCTGGGATGCCCTTAAAACGACAACTCCCAATTCGCGGCGCGAGAGTTGCTGTAAAACCTCATCGCCGGACAATCAGGAGCGCTTCTGTTATTAAGACTATGACTATGCTAGGCACCCCGGAGGGCTAAAGTCAACCCTAAGAAATGCACAGAAAAGGTGTTGTCATGTTTACTAATACATATATCGCAATGAATTTGGCGGGCAATTTTCGTAAGTGATTGATTCGATTGATGATGAATCCGACTGTTCGGTAGGGCAAGTGCACCTCAATGTTCGTAAGTACATGATAATAAACAACATGAATAAGTCGTGAAGTGAAGACTGTTTGTTTTCAGCGGCTTAGGGCCGCACTGCTTTATGTACTATCTATTGAATAACTATGTAGTAAACATTCAAAAACGTCATTTACCTATGTCGTCTCCGTCGGTTACTCTCAGCGGGAGACGTTCTTCTGAGTTGTACCAACCGACAATCCAATGACAGCCATGCCGGAAAGTTCGCCCCAAATTCACCCCTCCCTGAGCCGGAATTCGCGCCAAGCACCGCCGGTGGTGCTCTCCATCGCCGGGTTCGACCCGTCGTCGGGCGCGGGCGTTACTGCGGACCTCAAGACCATCGCCGCTCACCGGTGCTATGGCGTTTCAGCCATCACCGCCCTAACTGTGCAGTCCACTCAGGGGGTCCGGCGGGTGGTTCCCGTGGAGGTGGAAACCCTCGCGGAGACGCTGGATTGCCTGTCCTTGGATTTAGCGATCGCTGCAGTTCGCGTCGGAATGCTGGGCACAGCCCGCTTAGTCAATACTGTCGCGGATTTTATCGAGCGGCTGGATTGCCCCAATGTGGTGCTCGACCCCATTATTCGCTCCAGCTCGGGGGCGCAACTAATTGACACTGAGGGAGTTAGCGCAATTGTTGCGCGCTTGGTGCCCCTGGCGCGGGTAATCACTCCGAATGTGGACGAGGCGCTGGCGCTGCTGGGTGACCCGGCATCAGAGCCTATCCGCTCGCTGCAGGCCATGCGGGTCGCGGTGCAGGGTCTGCATCGGTTGGGTGCGCACGGGGTCGTGGTCACAGGCGGGCATTTGGACGAGGCGATCGACCTGTTGAGCGAGTTGCCAGCGGGGGCAACCCCCGCCGAAGGGTTCGATGGGGCATTGGCGGTCGAGAGCGTCTTTCGCGCGCCAAAGATTCTGTCGAGCGCCACCCACGGCACCGGCTGCGCCTTTGCGACCGCGATTGCCTGCCAGCTCGGGCTAGGCCGGACTCTGCCCGAAGCGGTTGCCGAAGCCAAGGAATACGTCCGCCAAGCGATGCTTCATGCCTACCCTATGGGCAAGGGCCGCGGGCCGCTATATCATCTGTATCACTGTGATGACGTTGCGGAGTGAAAGCGAAAGTCGGCCCAAGCTGCCCAGCCTACCCAAGCTACCCAGCCTGCCCAAGCTACCCAGCCTGCATGAACCGACCGGCAAGTGGTTTGGTCGCTGGCTGACTGCTGCGTTGATGATTTTGTTGGTGGCAGCGGCACCGGCACTTGCCGCCGCTGGGCATCCTACTGAAAGCGAACAGCCCCTTGGATTCAAGTCACGGCTCACCGATCCCCACACCATCGCGGGCGAGCGGGCATTCTACAGTCTTGACTACGACCGCGCAGTCAACGAATTCAAAGCGACTGTAGATGCCCAACCGGACAATCCGTACGCGCTGAACCACCTGATTAACGCTGAGCTGTTCCGAGAGCTCTACAACATGGGTGTGCTTAACACCGGCGACTACGCTGACGATGGCTTTGTGGGCAAGCCTCACCATCCAGCGGACCCCAAGATTGTGGAGCACCTGCGCACGCTGATTGAGCACACCATGGACGTGAGCGAGAAACGGCTCAAGGCCAATGCGAATGACGTGGAGGCGCTGTATTGCCGGGGAGTGACGCGGGGAGCGAAATCCACTTTTCTGGGGTTGGTGGAACGCAGTTGGTTTGCGGCGCTGCGCAATGCAGTGGGTGCGCGGCATGACCACGAGCGGGTGCTTGAGCTTGACCCCAAGTTCACGGATGCGCGGCTCATCATTGGCGTCCATGAATATGTGGTGGGCAGCTTGCCGTGGGCGGTAAAGGTGGCGGCGAGCGTGGTGGGCGAGCATGGGACGAGAGAAGACGGCGTGAAGGCTTTGGAAAGCGTGATGGCGGGCGGCAGTGAGGCGTCAGAAGACGCGCGGGTGATGCTGGTGCTGCTCTATCGGCGGGAGAATCGGCTGCCCGATGCGTACCACATTGTCCACGACCACCTGATGCGCTATTACCCACACAATATGTTGATGGCGCTAGAAGAGGGTAGCCTGCTGTGGGCGATGGGAAAGCCGCAGGAAGCGGAGCCGATTTATCAGCGCATTTGGGATAGTGGCAAGCAGGGCAAGTATGGCTCGTTGCACTATGAGCTGGCGGCCATCGGGTTGGGTGACCTGCGGCGGTCGCAAAAGAATTACGCCGGGGCGGTAGAGGCCTACCGGTGGGTGGATGGCGTCGCCACCGCAGATCCTGAATTGCGGCAAAAGGCTGCGATCGGCATGGGTGAGACGCTGCACGCGCAGGGTCAGGACGAAGCGGCGCGGCAGCAGTTCCGCCGTGCAGCAGAGCAGCCGGGCGGGTCCGAGCAGGCGTCGAAAGATGCGCGAGTACGGCTGAAGGAACTGGGCGGATAGCAAGTTCGGCGGAACTTAGGCAGCCTTGGGTTCGTACCAATCAGTGTGAGTTCGAGTGATTGCTGGAGGAGGCATCCCATGTTTTGTAATGCTTGCGGTAAGACCATCTCTGAAGACGCCGTTTTCTGTACTTACTGCGGAGTTCGCGTTGGGGCTGCCGCTGCGGGTGCCGCGCCGCGCGGGCCGGGCCTGTTCTACCGGCTAGAGCGCCCTCGCAATGGCCGGTGGATCGCTGGCGTATGCGCCGCAGTAGCGCATGGGCTGGAGATGGATGTGACGGTGGTGAGGCTCCTCTGGCTATGCCTGACGATTCTGGGCGCGGGCTTTCCCGGATTTATCGCCTACATTATTTGCTGGATTGTGATTCCGCAGCAGTCGCTGATGCTGCCGCAAAGTTACGTAGTACAGGCAGGAGCCACAACACCGCCTGCGAACGGCTAGGTTTGTCGGCAGCCTTTCGGGGAATTGTTGCCCAGGGGTTGCAGTGGCGCTGGCGTGGCGCTGGGAAGTCTGCGTTTTGCTGGGTTATCCTAGCGGCTAGGCATAGGCCATGACGCAACTCGCTACCTCCGATGGCAATTTGTTTTACGAAGTGCGTGGCAAGGGTGCGCCTGTGGTTTTGCTGCATCCTTTTCCTGCGCATCACGGCTTCTGGCATCCGGCGATCGCCGCCGGGCAACTTGATCACGACTATCGCCTGCTGTTGCCCGACCTGCGCGGGCATGGGCAGTCAGTCCCCGGTGGGGCCAGAGAAGGTTCTGCCAGCGCCGGTGCCGCTATCACTGTGGAGGACCACTGTGCCGACCTGATCCGCATATGTAACGAAGCGGGGGTGGAGCAGGCGATCTTCGTTGGCTGCTCGATTGGCGGGTACATCCTGTTCGAGTTTTGGCGGCGGCATCGCGAGCGGGTGCAAGCGCTGGTGCTGTGCAACACCAAAGCGCAGGCTGACGATTCCGAGGCGCAAGCCAACCGGCACCGCATTGCCGACCAAGTGATGCAGCAGGGAACTGGCAGCTTTCTGGACAGCATGGTGCCAAAGTTGCTGGGGGCGACCACGTTGCGCAGCCGTCCGGATAAAGTGGCTGAAGCTCGCGCCATGATGGATACGATGACGGCGGCGGGATTGGCGGCAGTGCAGCGCGGCATGGCCGCTCGCGCGGATTCCGTGGAGACGCTGCGGGAGATGCGTGTGCCAACCTTGCTCATCACCGGCGACGAAGATGTGCTGACCGGGATACCCGAAGCGCAGTCCATGTTTCGCCATCTGTCAGGCAGTCAGCTAACAGTTTTGGATCGGTCTGGGCACTATGCTCCGTTTGAGCAGCCAAAAGCGTTCGCCGACGAGATGCGGCGATTCTTGAGCGAGTGCGCCCGGTAGCGTGAGCGCCAGCCGTTAGTAACAGAACGTTCACAACACTTTGCTGCGAGTGGCTTTTCCCGCACCTAAAAGTTGTCTGCACGATTTTGGCACCACTTCGGCACCATTTCGGCACCATTTTGGCACCATTTCGGCACGACCTCGGCATGACCTCGCCACGGCCTGCGAATTCCTCTCTCGACCCTGCTCACCGACTGTTCACTAGATCTTGACTCGCCATTAACAATTCGGCGTTCTCGCTTTACTACGCTAGTAGGTATAGACCAGCCAGCGTTCCAGTCAATCAGCTTTATTGCAGGTACTTATGCAGTCCAATTTGCGAGCGAGTCTGCGGACTTTGCTCTTTGTAATCGCCGCCTGCGCATTGGTATCAGCGCAAGGCACAGGCCTAATCAGCGGCCATGTGGCAGATCCCTCGGGCGGAGTCCTGGTGGGGGCGAAGGTGGAAATCGAGCCGGGCAACCACTCGGTGGCGACCGATGCGCAGGGCGAGTTTGCGGTACGCGACCTTCAGCCGGGTTCTTATGAGGTTGCGGTTAGCTATGTTGGTTTTATCAACTACAGCGGCAAGATGGACGTGGTTGGGGGCCGGGCCGTGCGTGTAGATGCAGTAATGAAGGTCGCCTCGGCGGGCGAAGAAATACTGGTAACTGCGGAACGGCCCCATGCGGAGGCGGAGGCGATCAACCGTTCGCGCAGCTCAGAGAATATCTTGCAGGTGATTCCGGCAGAGGTGATTCGCAGCTTGCCGAATGTGAATATCGCAGATGCCTTGGGGCGATTGCCTTCTGTGACGTTGGAGCGTGACGAGGGCGAAGGCAAATATGTGCAGATTCGCGGCACTTCGCCGCGTCTGAGCAACGTAACGATCAACGGTGTGAATGTGCCCTCGCCAGAGAGCGGAGCACGCCAAATCAAGCTGGATGTGATTCCGTCAGATCTGGTGGAATCAGTAGAGATCAACAAGACGCTGTCGCCCAATCAGGATGGCGATGCGATTGGTGGGTCGGTGAACTTGCGCACCAAGGCGGCAGGCGATCAGCCGCGGCTGGCGTTTGAGGGGTTAGGCGGGTACACGCCAATCATCGGTGGTCGCTATCTGAATACCTTTAATGGCACGGCAGGGGACCGCTTCGGCAAGCAGAAGAAGCTGGGTGTGCTGTTTGGCGGCACATATGACTATAATGGCCGCGGGATTGACGATCTGGAACCTTCACCAACCACATTTAACGGCGTGAATACATACAACGGCACTGACCTCCGTGAATACCGCTATTACCGCGACCGTTGGGGATACGGTGGGACGGTAGATTACAAGCTCGGCGAACTTTCCAGCATTTATGTGCGCGGGTTGTATTCGCATTTTGACAATTTTGGGGATCGCTGGGTTTACAGTCCTGGCATCAACACGTTTCTTACGCCAACGCAGGGTGACGTGGACGGCAGCGTGAGCGCGAATGTGCAGATACGCCGACCGGTGCAGGTGATAGGCAGCCTCGCCGTTGGTGGCAAACACACCCTCGACCGCTGGTGGATGGCGTGGGATCTTTCGTTGTTACGCTCTGGGCAGACGAACGTGAGTGGCGATCCAACGGCGAAGTTCAAAGGGCCGCAAAGTGTCCCGTTTACCGTGGACACTACGGATCCGCTGGCTCCGAAGCTGACTCCCACCGATGGCATTAACCCCTACGACCCCAGCCTGTTCTCGCTGAAAAGCTATGCGGTGATTGGCGGCCACGGGGCACAATTGAATTTGCAGGCATCGTGGTCTGGTGCCCGCAATTACAGCTGGAGCGGGCATTCCGGTACCCTTGAGATTGGTGGTAAGTTCCGCAATGGACATAAGTACAACGATGCCAGCGAGCAGGATTTCAAATCAAACGATAAGCCCACGTTGAGCCAGTTCCTCGGCACTTTTAGTAATTCAAGCTACTACGGGGGCAAATATCGTTTGCCTACGCCGCTCGCGGACTATGGCAAGATTCGCAGCTACTTCAATGCCAATCCCGGCAGCTTCACACTGGATGTGGATAGCAGTCACTTGAATACTGATCCGAACAATTTCGACCTCACCGAGCACATTGGTGCGGCTTACATCATGAACACAGTGGATGTAGGGCGCTGGCACGTGCAAGGGGGCGTGCGCTTTGAAAGCACCGGAACTGATCTGCTGGGGTATCAGGTGCTTTCGAGCGACGGAACCTACGTTTCGACCTCGCCGCTGCGGCAAAATGCCAGTTACTTGGACGTGTTGCCAAGCGTACAGGCGCGTTACCGCCTTACTGCAGATTCCGGGCTAAGACTTTCATTCGGGCGCGGTTCGGCACGGCCCAACTTCAGCGATCTCCCTCCCACGCTGCAGGTGGATGACATCGCCAACACGATTTCAGTGGGTAATCCGAATCTGAAGGCAGAACATGCCTATAACTACGACATTCTTTACGAGCGTTACCTGCGGCCGTTGGGATTGATTCAGGCGGGGTACTTCTACAAGGACATCTCATCGCCTATCTATCTGGTGAATACGACGGTGACGGCGAATCAATACGGTGGGCTGTACACCGGGTTCAATCAGTCGCAACCGGTGAACGGTGGTCTGGCGCACGTGCAAGGGTTCGAGGTGGCGTATCAACCGCGCTTGTCTTTCTTGCCGGGAGGGCTGAACGGCTTGGGTATTTCAGCGAACTATAGCTATACCCAATCGCGGGCCACGCATGTTCCGGGACGCACCGACAATCCCGCGCTGGAACGGCAGGCACCCACCACTTGGAACATCAGTCCGACCTATGACAAAGGGCGGCTTTCGGTCAGGCTAGGCGTCTCCTACAACGGAGCCAACATCTTCCAGTATCAGTTTCAGGATGGTGCCGATGGCGGTTTGAAGGGCCCCAGTGGTGACATCTACCTCTACAAGCACACGCAAGTGGACTTGCAGGGGACCTACCGGCTAAGTCACGGATTGACGGCTGTGGTTTCAGGTTTGAATCTGAACAACGAAGTGTTCGGCTTTTATGCCGGCAACGAGCACAGCGTGTTGCAGCGTGAGTTCTACAAGCCTTCGGTGATCTTCGGCTTGCGCTGGAGCGTGTTCGGCGACCGGTAAACTGCGCGGGTGAAGGTCGCGACGTAAGGCGCGCGGCGAATCTGGGCAGAAAGAGCGATACTACAAAGGCGGGATGGCGAAGGCTGCCTACCGCCTTTGTGTGCGAAGTGGTGCAGCGGGAAGAGGACTTATGCGTAAAAAAGTGTTTGCGGCTGGAGTTTGGGTGCTGTTGGCGACTGCTTTTGCCTCAGCGCAGGTGGCGAGTGTGGCGAAGGTAGCCAATGTAGCGGACGCTGACCCGGTGCTGCTGGGCGCGGGCGACATTGCTGGTTGTGCCGACCTGGCGCCAGCGGAAGGCACGGCGAAGTTGCTGGAGGCAAATCCGGGAACGGTGATTGCGATCGGGGATCTGGCTTACTCGAATGGATCTGACCGCGAATTTCAGGATTGCTATGACAAAACGTGGGGCCGGGTGAAGGCACGCACCAAGCCAATCCCGGGCAACCACGAATGGCACACCAAAGACGCCGCCGGATTCGGCCACTACTGGCAGACTGAGACACCGGGCAAGTATTGGTATAGCTATGACTTGGGCGCGTGGCACATCGTCGCCTTCGACAGCGACTGCGACAAGGTGGGCGGCTGCAAAGCCGGGTCGCCCGAGGTGGCGTGGCTGGCGGCGGACCTCAAGGCTCATCCGGCGAAGTGCACACTGGCGTACTTCCATCATCCGAGGTACAGTTCGGGTGAGCACGGGGATGGCGGCAACCTGAAGGACGTGTGGACCGCGCTCAGCGAGGGTGGAGTGGACGTAGTGGTGAATGGCCACGACCATGACTACGAACGCTTTGCTCCGCAGGATGCTAACGGGAAAGAAGATGATGTGCACGGAGTCCGCGAGTTTGTAGTGGGCACGGGTGGCAAGAATCTGCGGGCCTTCGGCGACATCGCCGCCAACAGTCAGGTGCGCAACTCGGATACACACGGCGTGATCAGGTTTGTGCTGCATCCGGATAGCTACGAATGGGAGTTTCTGCCGATTGCAGGCAAAAAGTTCACTGACTCGGGCAAAGACCGTTGCCACTAGAACGAAACGGCCGCGGGCGATTTCCGCGACTTTTGTCTGGAGCCGCGCTGGACGCGTACCATGGCGCGCGCTAGGACGTGCGCCCTGACGTGCGCCTTGACGTGCACGATGGTGTGCACGATGGTGTGCACGATGGTGTGTGAACCATGACCTGCACCCTGACCTGCGATGTGACCTTGCGTTGGCAACTGCGGGTGCAGAACTTTGGTATGATTCGCAGATGAACCGCGTACATTTTGACGCCCTTTCGCGGGCTACCGCCCTTCTGCTGATTTTCATCTTCGGAATTTCTCCGGCGAATTTGGCTGCTACCTGTGGTGGCGGCGGTGGGGGAGGCGCCGGTGGAGCCAGCGCTGGTGGTGGAGGCTCGGCAGAAGTCTATCAAGTGCCGTGGAAGGGGCTTACGCCACAGGACGTGCCGCAGGTTGGCGGGCTGGTGCTCTACTGGTTTCCTGCGTCGGTGGATGAGTTGAAGGCGTCTTCGCTGCGAAACTCACGAACCCTATCGTTGTATGCGGCGCAGTGCGTCAGCATGACGGTGGCGGAGCAATCGTCCACACCCGGGCAGAAACTGGCAGCGGGCGTAACGCTGCCGCTGGCTGTGCTCGCCACCCCTGATGGCACTGCGATTGGCAAGGTAGAAGGCGTGAAGGGCTTTTTGAAGGTGGAGCAGGTAGAAAAGTTGGTGGAGGGTGAAGTTAAGACCCGGGAAAGTGCCGTCAGCCAAGCCATGAAGCAAGCCAAAGAACACGCCAAGTCGGGCGATTCTGCTGGTGCCATTCCTCTGTATAAGCAGGTGCTGGAGCAGAAGTGTCTGTTCCCCGGCAAGGCGAAAGACGCTGCCAAAGAATTGAAGAAGTTAGGCGTTGCCGATGTGGCAGAGCTGGCCGATGCTCCGGTGTTTGAGCCGGTGTACGAGCGCGTGGCAAGCAAGAAAATTGAGCGCGCGATGGTGACCGGGCTGCGGGCTGAAATCGCTGGACGCTACGCTGAGGCGGAGAAGTGGTATGGGGAAGCGGCCAAGCTCGACCCTGCCGACCCCGCGCCGCTGCGCTATCTGGGTGAGTTGTACCGGCACCAGACGGGGCAGTGGGATAAGGCTCGCGCAGAGTTCAACGCTTTGCTAGCTATGCCAGCCGATCCGCTATCGCGCGCAGTCGCTATGCACGGACTCGGCAAAATGACCATTCACGAGGGCGACTTTAATAAGGGTGTGGGCTTGATGGAGCAGTCGGTGGCGACCTTTGCGCTGCCGCTGGCGTATCGGAATCTGGCAGTGTATTGGAACTCTGAAGGTGACAAGGTGAAGGCCGACCAATACACGCAGCAAGCGCTGAAGCTGGATCCGAAGGATCCGTACAACCTGATTTTTGCTGCTGCCTTTATGGCGGGCAACGGCCATGGCGACGAAGCGCTGAAGATTGCTCGGGAGAACCATGGCATGCTGCCAGCGTCGTACAATCTGGCCGCGATTTATGCGCAGACGGGACACAAGGCCGAGGCTTTGGCATTGCTGAAGCGCCACTTCTTCACCTATGAGCGCTATCATCAGGTGCGCTCGATGGAAATGGAAGAAGCGCGGGTGGATGCGGTGTTTGCCTCCATCAAGCAGGATGCTGGTTTTGTTGCGTTGACCAGCGGAGCTGATGGACGGCTTACTCCCATGACTACGACGCACTAAAGCGTCGGTCGTGCTGGTGATGGCGAAGGGAAACATCGGCGGCCCGCATGCACTGTGGGCCGTCGTTCTTCGTTTGATGAGCTAGCGTTGGTGCGGCCTTTCAGCGTCTGTTGACTTTGTTGGCGAAAGTTTAACGGGGATATTTTTCCAAGTGCGAGTCTGACCCGTAAAATAAAGTGATGATCTCTTGTGCATTCGGTTTGCCACGGGTCGCGATGCCAGTGTTGGCTGGCATGTTGTTGATGGGCGCTCCCGCGCTTTCGCAGCAGAGAACAGACGCGCTGCCGTCGGCACCTTCGGCGGTGAAAGCCGAGCAGGCGCAAGACGCTGCGCAGCAGACATCCAAACCGACGAAAGAATTGTCGGCGGACGAAAAAGAGTTGCGGCGGAAGGAACAGTCCCAACGGATTGCGGGCGTGCTGCCCAGCTTTGGCTCAACCAGTCGGATGGATGCGCCGCCACTTACGTCGGGTGAAAAATTTCACCTGATGCGCAAGTCTGCATTCGACTGGGCACCATTTGTAACGGTCGCGCTGCAGGCGGGTGTGAGCCAGGCGCAAAACAATTTTGAGGGTTATGGCCAAGGGGCGCAGGGCTATGGCAAGCGCTATGGCGCGGCTTTTGCCGATCAAGTTTCTAGCCAGTTCTTTAGCAACTATCTTTACCCCGCCCTGTTGAAGCACGATCCCCGGTATTTTCGACTCGGTGAGGGAAGCGTGGGGCATCGTACTTGGTATTCGCTGAAGCAGGAGTTCGTGTGCCACACCGATAAGGGTGGGCGGAGCTTCAACTGGTCGAATGTGCTGGGAGCGTTCTCGTCGGGTGCGATTTCCAATATTTACTACCCAGAAGGAGACAGGGGAGCGGGCCTGACCTTGAGCCGGGGAGCGTTTGCGGTTGGCTTTGGTAGCGTAGGTGGGTTGATTACCGAGTTTTATCCCGACGTGGAGGCCAAATTCTTCCACAAGCACAAGAAGGCGGAAGCAACTGCAGCGACAACAGTGCCCGCCCGGTCGCCCGCGAAATAGCAGATGCGAAATAGCAGACGCGAAATAGCAAGCGCGAAATAGCAACGCGAAATAGCAAGCGCCGGAGACCGCAAGGTTGCCCCGTTGTATCCTGAATAGTGGCCGATACCAATCAAACTCACTCCTCTTCCGCTGATGCGTCGGTGACCATCCGTCCCGCTCGCAACTTGCGCGGTTTTCTGCGTCTTCCGGGCGACAAATCCATTTCGCACCGCTATGGCATGTTCGCCGGACTGGCTCAGGGTACGTCGCGGCTGCACAACTATTCCACGGGTGCGGACTGCGCTTCCACGCTCGGTGTGATGCAAGCCTTAGGTGCGAAGGTGACGCGCACATCCGATGGCGTGATCGAGGTGGAAGGTGTGGGCGGCAAATTGCTCGCGCCAGTCGCGCCGCTCGATTGCGGCAACTCGGGTTCCACCATGCGCATGATGGCAGGTATTCTCGCGGGGCAACCGTTTGCAAGCGAGTTGTTTGGCGACGAGTCCCTGTCCGCGCGGCCGATGGCACGAGTTATAAAGCCGCTGGCGGAAATGGGAGCGAAGATCACTGCTGCAGCAGGCAACAGGCCGCCGCTGAAGCTGGCAGGCTGCACGCCGGGAGAGAAGCTGCACGGCATCGAGTACACCACCCCGGTGGCTAGCGCACAGGTAAAGAGTTGCGTTCTGTTCGCGGGCTTGTTTGCTGAGGGCGAGACCACGGTGGTGGAAGCCACGCCGACGCGCGACCACAGCGAAGTGGCATTGCGGGCCTTTGGCATGGAGTTGCGGCGGAGTAGTGGTAGGGCGGGGAATCGGGTGACGCTGCGCGGCGGGCAAACCCTGCGCGCGATTGAAGCCGCAGTGCCGGGTGATATTTCTACGGCGGCGTTTTTCCTGTGTGCAGCAGCGATCTTTCCGGAGTCGCAACTTTCCATTGCGGGCTTGTTGATGAACCCCACCCGGGCTAAGCTGTTCGATCACTTGATGGCGCTAGGGTTGCGAGTGCGCGTCACACAGATGGAAGAGTCACATGGCGAGCTGATTGGCACGGTGCAGGTGGAAGGTGGTACCTTGCGCGGCGGCCTGATTGCGGGGGCTGATGCGGCGGCTCTGATTGATGAGATCCCTGTATTGGCCGCGATTGCACCTTACACCACCGAAGGCATTGAGTTTCGCGACGCGCGCGAACTGCGGGTGAAAGAATCGGATAGGATCAAGTCCATTGTGGCGAATCTGCGGGCCATGGGTGCGGAAGTGGAAGAGCGCGAAGATGGGCTGCGAGTGCCGGGCAGGCAGAAGCTGCACGGCACCGACCTAGATTCGTTCGACGACCACCGCATTGCCATGGCGTTTGCCGTGGCCGCGCTGCGCGCCGAAGGTGAAACCACGATTCATCGCGCCGATGCGGCGAGGATCTCGTTCCCTGAGTTTTTTAGCACGATGGAAGAGTTGCTGGAGCGGTAGTTGCTTCGTGATGATGCGGGCTGCGCGTATTGCAAAACTCTCCGTGTTAACCTTAAAAGAGCGCGAGCGCGTAGCTCAGTTGGTAGAGCATCTCACTTTTAATGAGAGGGTCCTGGGTTCGAGCCCCAGCGCGCTCACCAGTTTTACAATCCTGCGGCACCGGCAACCGTCTTGCAGATGATTCAGGCCCACTACCGCCGCAGCCTCCGCCGGATTATTCTTGGCGTGGCGATGGGATTGGCCGCAAGTGCGAGTGCACAAGTCACCTCGCAAACGGTGGTGTGCGGCGGCCAGCCGTATCAAGTTGCCCTCTATGCGCCGGAGTCCCCACAACCCCGTGTGCAAACCGGCGCGCAAACCGGCGCGCAACCCGGCGCGCAACCGCGTGTGCAACCCCTGCCCGCGATTTTGCTGCTGCACGGGGCGGGGGACCGGGCGGAGAACTTTCTCGCATTGTGGAAGCCATTTGCGAAACGCAACCATATAGTGCTGGTCGCTCCGCAACTGCCCCGCATGCTGGAGTTTGAGGCGGTTGCTCCGGCGGTTTTTCGATGTGTGATGGAAGATGCCCGCGCCCGAGTATCTCCCCAAGCTTCCATTGACCCGGCCCGCATCTATCTCTTCGGACACTCGATGGGCGGCTACCTCGGCTTTGATGGGGCCATGCTGGACTCGGACTACTTCGCTGCCGCCGCGATTCATGCGGGCGACATCGCCGATGAATATCGCGGCATCGTTAGCAAGGCGACGCGCAAGATTCCTATTGCGATATACGTGGGTGACCGCGATCCTTACTTTCCCGCCAAACACGTCCGGCAAACGCGCGACTTGCTGATTGCGCAGGGCTTCCCGGTGCACTACCAGGAAATCGCGGACCACGACCATGATTTCTACGCCGTATATGACGAGGTGGCCGACGACGCTTGGAAGTTCTTGCAGCAGAAGCGTCTAGTAGTTCCTGTTGTAATACCTTAGGCACGTCAAGCCTAGAGTTGCGAATCGGTGGGGTCAGCCAGCTTTACGCTCACCGTGAATGGTGCCAACTTCGATGCGACTTCGACCGTGCGATGGAATGGCGCTAATACATCAACCGAGGCCGAAAAAAAGACGATGCGCGGAGCAATCAATACACCATTAATGCCGAGTTGCCGTTAAGGCATCCCGTTGAGCGTCACCGCTCGGTGGCCGCACTGGTAGATTTGGGGACGCCCGGGGCCGATTATCGCTCTACTTTATTGCCGCGCCTTGGGAAACGAACGTGATGCTTTGCGGTAGGTGGGCGGAAAAGTAGCGGACGTCGTGGCGGCCGGAGTAGATGTGGAATTCGTGGGCTATGTGAGCTTTGGTCAGTTGCTTGTCCAGTGCGTGCGCGCCGTCTTCAAAGCCATAGTCGTCGTGCTCGCCGCAGTCAAAGTAGATGCGCAGGCCACTGAGTCGTGGCCCGGCAGTATGGGCCAGAGCAAAGGGGCTGTTCTGCTTCCAAAAAGCAGCATTGAAGGGGCGACCAAACGGCGTAAGAATATCGCCGCCGAAGCGGGTACCTTGCGGAATATCTTCAATCAACGCAGCGCTGTGCACGGCGACCGAACGGAACATCTCAGGATGGGCAAAGGCGTAGTGCAACGCGCCGTATCCGCCCATGGAAACGCCGCCCAAAGAGCGCCCTGCCCGAGTTCCCAAACCGCGATAGCGATGCTCGATGTACGGAATGAACTCGTGCAAAAAAAAATCTTCGTAGCGGGTCTTGTGGTCAAACGAGTTCACGTAGAAGCTCGCACCCGCGTCGGGTGTGGCGACGATGAGGTCGCCAATCTTTTTTTCAGTCCGCAGCGAATCCAGCGTGTTCCAAAGTCCCATGCTCACGAAGGTCTGCTCGTTGTTGCCGAGGCCGTGCAGTTCGTAAAGCACGGGGAATTTGGCCGTCTTGTCGTGGTCATAGCGCTCGGGTAAGAGCGCACAATAGTGCACCGGATGGCCGAGGACTTTACTGGGCAGGGCATCGCACTCGGCGCGTCCGGCAGCAAAAGCAGGCGCGGTCATCCCTAAAAGCAGCAGCAGAAGGGTGGTAAAGGTCAGGTGCAACTTACTCATAGCGAAGCGCCTGCACGGGGTCAAGTTTAGCGGCCCGCGCTGCCGGATACAGTCCGGCGATGAAGCTGAGCCCAATGGAGAATGCCATAACAAATAACACGAGCCACCACGGCGACGACCACACTTGATCGGGTGATTCGTGATGCTGCGTCAGATACAGGTTGGTTCCAAAGTTGATGAGCGCGCCGATGCCAAGCCCGAGCAGCACTCCAAAGAACCCCCCAACCAGACCCATGGCACCAGCTTCAGTGAAGAAAAGCGTCTTTACATCGCCGTCGCTGGCGCCGATTGCCTTCATGATGCCGATTTCGCGGGTGCGTTCCAGTACGGACATGATGAGCGTGTTGATAATCGCCAGCGAGGCAACGATGAGCGCCAAACTGCCAAAGATGCCGAGAAAAATGTCGAGGATCCCAAAGAATCGGCGCAATCCCTTCGTGGCATCAAGAATAGAAAACGTGCGGAAGCCGAGCTTTTTGATCGCCTCTTGCACCTCTGGCACTTTGCCCGCCGTGGCCACTTGCACCAACAGCGCGGGATAGGTCTTCTGTGCGTCGGCATCGGTGGCTACGCCACGGAAGTCCGAGGTTTGCAGCACGTTCCAGCCTTCAGTAATAGCGGTGGGCACGAAGATGCCAGCGCCAGAAATGCGCCTCATGCCGCCAAAGGGCTCTGATTCGATCAGGCCAACGACGGTTACAGTTTCATTCTTGCGCACCACACTAAAGCCGCCCGATGTGCTGCCGGGCAAGGGCTCGCGCGAGGCAAACTGCACGGTGATGGTCTTGCCTACGATGGACCCCGGCGTTTTCTCATCCACCTCTTTCGCGAAGCGATTGGAGACAATGGCCTCCGCCGCCGTTGCGCGAGAGAAGTAGTGCCCCTTCATGTTTTCGAAGGCCTCGTCGCGACGGCTTGACATGGGTAGGGCCGCGACGAAAGTGGCGTGGCTGGCATCGGGCGCGGGGGCAGAGGCTGCGTTTGGCGTCACGCTGGGCGCTGCTTCTGGCGTGGAGGTTGCGGGTGTCGAGCTTGTCACTTCACCACCGACCGGAGCGTTTGCAGTCACAGTTCCGGTGCGAACATCGCCCATAAAGCGCACTTCCGGATCCACACTGGAAACGCCTGGCACTTGCGAAACCAACTGCCGTGCATTTTCGTCGAGCACCTTGGCGGGGGCGGCACCTTGCTTGGGTTTGGGTTGCTCGGCATCGTCATCGGGGCCACCGCGACCGTCTTGCATGGAGGTGACGTACACGGTGTCGAACAAACCGGACTGGCCAATGTGGCGATTGGCGAGTTCCTGCAAGCCAATGCCGAGGGCGACGGTGGTCAGCAACGAAGCCACGCCAATGCTGATGCCCGCAGTGGTTAACGAATTTCGGAGGATGGATTCACGCAGGTTGCGTCCTGCCAGTTCTAATAAGTCGCCAGCCTTCATGCTTGGGCCTCCGTGCGCGCTGCATTTTGGGTTCGCGCTTCGTTCTGGGTTCGCGCTTCGCTCACAAACTGGCCATCGGCCATAAAAATCATGCGTTGTGACCATCTTTCTGCGATGGCGCGCTCGTGCGTCACCATCAGGATCGTCATGCCCATCTCGCGGTTTAGGCGGTCGAGCACGGTCATGATCTCGCTCCCGGTGCGGCTGTCGAGATTGCCGGTTGGTTCATCGGCGAGCAGGATTGTGGGGTGATTGATGAGTGCGCGCGCGATGGAGCAGCGCTGTTGCTCGCCGCCAGAAAGCTCGGTGGGGCGATGGCCAGCGCGATGGCCCAGTTCCACACGGTCGAGCGCTTCTTTCACGCGGGCGGCGCGGCTTTCGCGGGGGGTCTCGGCAAAGCGCAGCGGCAGTTCCACGTTTTCCGCAACCGTCATGGAAGAAATCAAATTGAATGACTGAAAGACCATGCCAACTGTCAGTCGCCGATAGACGGCCAGTTCCTCTGAGGTCATCTTGGCCAGATCTTTGTCCAGCACAGTGATGGCACCCGAGGTAGGGCGGTCGAGCCCAGCCAGCAGGTTCAGCAGTGTGGATTTGCCCGAGCCGCTAGGGCCGAGCAGAGAAGCGAATTCGCCGCGTGGAATGCTGATGCTAACTTCATCCAGCGCGCGGATCGTTGTGTTGCCGAGTTGATGATGGCGCGAGGCGCGGTCAGTGCAAATGGCGAGGGCGGGGTCGGTCATACGGGTTGATGGCTCGATTCTCCATATTTTTCAGCAGGCGTGTGGCAAGTATATCGGTTAAGATGCTCGCGCCCAGCCCTGCGATTCTCACGAATGGCTAAGGCATAGCCCGCTTCTAGTACGACGCAACTTCGTATCCGGCGGCTGACACGGCTGTCTGCTTTACGCTGCGGCTGTCTGCTTTACGCCCTGGGGCGCGGGGTTATTGCGCCGTCATTCTAGCGGACACTGTGGTGACCATCCACCTTGGGCTGATGCGAACAGAGTTGGAGACCAGCCAGTTCATCCATCCGGCGACGGCTACGGGTTTGCCCTTCTGCATGGCGCGGTAGCCGATCGTAGCAACGCGTTCGGGGCTGAGCACGGCCAGCACCTTCATCAGTTTGGCTTCGCCCATGTGGGCCCGGGATTGGAAGCCGGTGAGAACCGGGCCGGGGCACAGGCAGGTTGCGGTCACGCCGGTTTGGCGAAGTTCGTAGTGCATGGCTTCTGAAAAGTGCAGAACGTAGGCTTTGGTGGCGTAATAAACGGCCATGCCGGGGCCGGGCTGAAAGGCGGCGGCGGAGGCGACGTTGAGGATGCGCCCTTCGCCGCGCGCGACCATGGCGGGCACGAACAGCCGCGTCAGGTGAGTCAACGCGGTGATGTTGAGCTGTATTTGCCCCAGCGATTCGGCGAGCGGGATTTCGGCGAACTGGCCGCAGATGCCGTACCCTGCGTTGTTAACTAGGGCTTGAATCGAAATGCCGCGCTGGGCGAGCGTGTCGAAAACCTGCTGCGGCGCTTGCGGGTTATTCAGGTCGGCCGCAAGTGGAGTCGCAAGGATATTGTGCTGCTGCTGCAGTTCGTTGGCAAAGGCCGTGAGCTTGTCGGCACTGCGGGCCACCAGGACGACGTTGTAGCCGTCAGCGGCAAAAAGTTTGCCCAGTTCGTATCCGATGCCGCCGGAAGCTCCGGTGATGAGTGCGGTTGGGGTCATGCGCTAAGGGTACCGCATGGCGGAAGCGACCGCCATGAAGAAGCTTTGCTGCACGATGGCTACCAATGATGGATGCCAATGATAGATGCCAACGAAAACCCCGCCCAAGCATCGCTTGGACGGGGCGGCTGGATCACGGTTTCGTAAGCTGTTACTCGTACATGCCAAACCAAGTGCTGGCACCCTGAAGCGCTTCGTTCACCTTGCTGATGTTGGCGACGCCCTCGGTTTCTAGCCAAGTGCGGAAAGCGGCTGCACCGTGCTTGCCATAAACGGCGATGCCGTCGGCCCAGGTAGCACGTCCGCAGAGGACGCCGTTGTACTTCACGCCGGATTCGGCGACCACGTGCAGCGTTTCCACAAACTCCGGATTGCTTACGCCGGCCGAAAGATAAATGTACGGCAGGTTGGTGGCCTCGGCAGAGCGTTGGAAGATGGCCTTGGCTTCGTCGCGAGTATAAGCGGCTTCGCCCTTGCAGGCTGCTGCGCCGCCGACGAATTTCATATTGATTGGCACCTCCAGCTTGAGCACGTCCACGCCGTAACGCGGCTTGCTGAACTCCTTCATATAGCCGATGACGACTTCCGGCTTTTTCTTGGCGTACTCCAGACCTTTCTCGTCCGCACCCTCTTCGTAGCCGATGATTTCAAGGAAGAACGGGATGTCGTTGGCGCGGCATTCGTCACCAATGCGCTCGACCCAGGCATGCTTCAGCTCGTTGATCGGCTTGGAGTCAAACGGGGTGTAGTAGAGCAGAATCTTGATGCAGTCCGCGCCCGCTTCCTTCAGGCGGCGAACGCTCCAGTGGTCGAGCAGATCGGGCAAGCGGCCCGGCTCGGCTTTATCGTAACCGGTCTTTTCATAAGCCAGCAGCAGGCCGGAGCCGGGGGTGCGCTTGGCGGCGGCGGGCAGGCCCCATTCTGGATCCAGCAGAATGGCGCTGGCGTGCTGGGTCAGAACCTCGGTGACCAGAATCTTGAACTCTTGCATCATGGCGTCGGTGATTTCGCCGCCCTTCTCTTTGGCAAGAGACTTGTTAAGCGAGCCACGTTGATCCATGGCGGCGGCGGCGATGACGCCGCGCGAGTCGGAGACGGCCTTCAGGCCAGCCAGTTTTCCGGGGGTGAGCTTCATTTGGGGTTCCTCCACTGCGAGATAATTTGATTGTTAGACCACTTGATTATACGGGTAGCCGCGCCCCATCGCTGGTGACGCGCTTCACATCTCGAACCTTGCGGAAAGTTGTCTTTACAAGGCGCAGCGTGGCGGGGTGTGCCACGGTGGCACGGCGGGCCGGTGCCACGGTTAGGTCAAAATCTTCAACTCCGGTAGCACCGCGCGCTGAGCGGCGATCAGCTCCTTTACGCCCGCGCGCGAAAGCGCCATCATTTCATGAAGTTGCTCGTCGCTAAACAGGCGATGCTCCGCGGTAGCCTGAATCTCCACCAGTTGATGTGACCCGGTCATCACGAAGTTCATATCCACATCGGCTTGCGAGTCTTCTTCATAGCACAGGTCAAGCAGGGCGGTGCCTTCGCATAGGCCCACGCTAACGGCGGCCACAAAATCCGTAAGCGGTACCGCAGGCAGCGCGCCACTTTCGGCTAGCTTTTCCAGGGCGAGAGCGAGGGCGACAAAGGCTCCTGTGATCGAGGCGCAGCGAGTGCCGCCATCGGCCTGAATCACGTCACAGTCAATAAAAATGGTGCGTTCGCCGACGCGTTTCAAGTCCACTACAGCGCGCAGTGCGCGGCCAATCAGACGTTGAATCTCGTGGGTGCGTCCGCTTTGGCGGCCCTTGGTGACTTCGCGCGGGGAGCGGGTGAGCGTGGCGCGCGGCAACATCCCGTACTCGCAAGTGATCCAGCCCTTGCCGGAGTGACGCATCCACGCCGGGACGGTTTCTTCGACGGAGGCGGCGCACAACACGCGAGTGTTGCCCATTTCCATCAGCGCCGAGCCTTCGGCGGTAAGCAGGTAGTTGGGCGTGATTTTGACGGCGCGAAGTTGATTGGTGGCGCGACTGTCGGAACGATAGAAAGTAGGCATGGGATGTCTGATTGTAGCAGCGCAGTGCGCTAGTTGACTGGCGTGCTCTCCAACTCACGGGCGGCTTCATGGACGCGCTCCACGGAGAAAAACTGACGCAGATCCACGTGGCCCGCCAGCGTGTCACGTTCCTTGCCTTCCACCAGAATTTTGACGCGATGCACCGATGCGAGGTTTGCCGAGAGAGTTTCGACGAGCGAGAGCGTGGTCAGGTCTTCTCCGAGGATGCTGGAACTGTGGCCGTCGGCAAAGGCGGCGTTGGTGTTAACGACGGCCGTGCCATCGGGGGTAAGAAAGACGTCGAGGATGGCTGCGTTTTCAGCCAGCGGGTGCGGCGACGGCCGCGATGTGTATTGCGCGAGTAACGCATTGAGTATCTGCTGGGCGCGCGACTGCGGGTCGCTAGGTAGGGGAATGCTAACCGTCTGGCGACGGAGCGCCGCATCTTCGTCAAAAGCAACCACGAGGGTTATCGGCTCGGTGGGGCCAGCGACAGGGATGGGTACAGGGCGAGAGTCGGCGGAGTGCGCGAGTTCGTCGGCACGCGACTTCAGGTGCCAGCCATAGATGCCGAGTGCGGAGGCAATCAACAGCAAAAAAACGATAAGGAAGACGATGCGGCGCGTGGTCATGGCTAGGGGCGCGCCTCCAAGCCTGGGCGTGCGTTGAGGATGCCCGTCGCAAGTGCTTTGATGATGGGCTGCTGAAAGGCGACAGAGGTGAGTTCGCGGCCACCTGCGGGGGAGGCGATCTCCACAGCAAGCGCCGGTCCGGCGGCGTGGTTGAGCGCGCTAAGGGGAGCCGCGAAGGTACGCGCGCCCAGCTTTTGGGCTTGCAAGGCAGAGACGAGCGCTGCGGCTGCGTCGCGGCTGGCCACGAGCGAGCGCTGTTGCGCGGCGTTCCAGGGCAGGAAGGGGCCGCGTGCGTCGTCGCCGGATGCAGCACCCGTGGTGGCGGGCAAAAGTGCGGTGACTACGCGCACGCTGGTGCCGAGAGTGGAGACGTGCAAGGCAACGTACAAATCCGCGTGATATGTATTCACCATTACCGCGCGCTGGTCGGCGGCAAGTGTGGTGTCGCCATCTCTCAGGATGGTGGCTGCGACACCGCGCGACTCCAGTTCCGTTCGCAGTCGGTGGGCGAAAGCGAGGGTAACGTCTTTCTCTGCGGGTGCGCCGCTTTCGCCGAGCGCCGCGCCACTATCGGCACCTCCGTGGCTGGCGTCGAGCAAGACGGTGAAGCGGTGCGGGGCACTGGCCGCTGCCGCAGGTTGGCTCGTAGGGGGCTGCGCGACGGCTGGTGCAGAAGGCGTGGCCTGTACCGGGGCAGGTGTCGGCACCTGCGCCTGCATCTGGACCTGCGCTGGCGGAGGCGCTAACTGCACCGGGGCCGCAGGAATAGCGCTGCCGAGCAGAACCCGGTGCGTGGCCTCCTGATAACTGACGGGCAACGCTTGCAGGCGGGATAGCAGCGCAAATAGGGAACTGGCGGGCACCAGTCCACGTCCGCCTTCCAGCCAGAACGGTGCGTCAAGGTCGAGCTTATGGCCTGCGATTTTGCAGGTGGTGCTGCCTGCGCTGAATTCTGCGTCTACGTTTTGAAAGTGCAGCTTCCAGCGGCTGCCTTTGCTGGTGGCGCTTACCGCACCAAGGGGATCGAGCACTTCAATCAGGCCGACGTAACCCCGCTGATCGCGCTCAAAAAGCTCCACGTGATAGTTGAGGTTCGGAGCGGAGACGGTGAGAGAAGCGGGAGCGGGGTCCGCGGCCAAGACGCCAAGCATTGGCCAATGCGGAGGTAGAGCGAGTGATCCCCCCATCACTAGTAGCAAGGCAAGGGGTGCCGCCGGGAAGAGTCGGTGCTTCCCGGCGCGCAATCTAACGTGGTTCGCGGTCTTACTCCACCGCATAAATGGCCAAGCCGGTAAGCAGCTTGGGATAGAAGTCGGTGGATTTTTGCGGCAGCACTTCTCCGGCAAACGCGATGTCGCGCGTCTGCTGCATGGTGCAGGGATTCATCACGAACGCGAGATTGGCCTTACCTTCGCTGACGGTAGCCGCAGCCTCCGCTGCCTCGCGGTAGTAGTGAATGTTTTCCTGATTGCGAATGGAGTCTTCGCTTAACCCCATCACGTGCTCCAGCACGACCTTGTGCAGTTGCACCACGTCCAGCTTCTGCTGCTGGGCAGAGAAGTTGGCGTTGAGCAGGGCTGCTGAATTGCCTTTGGTGCGCAGCAGATACTTGGCATTTGCCGCGACGGCGAGCAGCGCGGTGCTGCTTTTGCCGGCTTCGCGCAGCGCGTTGGTGGCATCGCTCAGGCTGCCATCGGCGGGAAGCTCCTGCACTGTGTAGTACTCGCCGACTTCCGCCAAAAACCCGGCGAGGTCAAAGCTGGCGAGGCTATGCACCACGCGATGTGTGGGCAGAATCAACAAGCCCTCGGAATCCATGTTGACGAAGGTCATCATGACGCGCTCATAGGGAGCGTCGGGGTTGACTTCTCCGCCCGCCGCTGCACGGCGCTCGTTGCGATAATTCAGCGACGTTTCGTAGCGATGATGGCCATCGGCGATGATGAGCTGCTTATCGGCCATCTTCGCCTGCACGGCGGCAATGGCGGCCGGGTCAGAAACGCGCCATGCACGGTGGCGTACACCGTATTCGTCCACGATATCCACGTCGGGAGCGGTGGCGGGGTTCAGGATCGCTTCAATTTCGGCCTTGGGATCGGTGTAGAGCATAAAAATTTGGCCAAAATGCGCCTGAGTGTGACGCAGCACGTCCAGTCGGTCAGCCTTGGGTTTGGCCAGAGTTTGTTCGTGGCGAAAGACGACCTTATCGGCGTACTCCTCGATTTTGCCAGCCGCGATAAAGCCTTTGCGCTCGAACTCGCCCGCTTGTGGCGAGCCGGGAATGGTAAAGCGCTGCCAGTACACATAAATTGAAGGCTCGGCATCCTGCTTGAGCACGCCCTCGTCACGCCAGGAGCGAAAGAAGCCAGCCGCACGGGTGTAAACGTTCTCGGTGGCGGAGTCAGAGTCCATCCGTTTGCCGAGAATAATGCGTACTAGGTTATAGGGGCTGGCGGCGTAGTAGGCCTCCTGCATCTTGGGATAGATCTTGTCGTAGGGCTGAGTGACTACATCAGCGGGGTTTACGAGGGTAGGGTCGTAGCGGAGAGCGCGGAAGGGTGAAATGTTTGCCATGGTTGACCTCCATTTTAGCAGGAGCAGGCGGGAACCCGGCGGCGCGTGGCGGGTTCCTGCGGCAAGCGGAGCCAGCCGCAAAAAAGTTGACACTTCCGAGACATGCGGAGGCACAAATGTGTGGTACCATCCGCAGCAAGGGTACAAAAATGCACCGCCAAACGTTCTTCGGGCGCGGTAGCAACCGTCCGGTTCTTGCTAGCGATTCCGTGGTGCTTGCCAGAGGCGAATCAGTCGCGCTTCGGCAGGGCAGGGTTATGCTCCGCACCCTTTTCTTGGCAGTCTCTGTGTGCACAATTATTTTCTTGTGGGGGTTAGGGCCCGGCGCGTTCGCGCAGGAGTCCGAAGCTCACGTGGCCCCCCGCACCCTGCCCAAAGCCGCTGCCGACGTGGCCCTGAATACGCCACCAGACGACCCGCTGAAGCGTAGCCACGACGTACCGATCCGCATGAGCGTGGACATGGTGCTGATTCCGGTGACCATCACCGACCCACTGAACCGCTTGGTCACGGGGCTGGATAAAGAAAACTTTTCGATTTTTGAAGGCCATGAGGAGCAGGAGATCCGGAATTTTTCCAGCGAAGACGCGCCGATTTCGCTAGGTGTGATCTTCGACATGAGCGGCAGCATGAGCAACAAGATTGACCGCTCGCGCGAGGCGGTGATCGAGTTCTTCAAGACGGCGAATCCGCAGGACGAGTTTTTTATGGTTGCCTTCTCAGACAAGCCAGAGGTGGTGGCGGACTTCACTTCGTCGGTGGAAGACATTCAGGGAAAGATGGTGTACACCCTGGCCAAGGGCAAAACCGCGCTGCTGGATGCGATTTATTTGGGACTGGCCAAGATGCGCGAAGCCAAGCACTCCAAGAAGGCTCTGCTGATTGTTTCCGATGGTGGCGACAATAACAGCCGTTATACAGAAGCTGAGATTCGGGCGCTGGTGCGCGAAGCCGACGTGATGATTTATGGCATCGGCATCTACGAAGTGGCCCCGCCGACCGACGAAGAGCGGCTCGGCCCCGGGTTGCTGACAGATATCACCGAAATGACGGGGGGACGGGCCTTTACCATCACCAACCCGAACGAACTGGCCGACGTAGCAACAAAAATAGGTATCGAGCTGCGCAACCAATATGTATTGGGGTACCGTCCAAAGAGTCCAGGGCACGACGGGAAGTGGCGTAAAATCAAGGTCAAGTTGAACCCTCCCAAGGGTTTGCCGCCACTCAAGGTCTATGCCAAGACTGGATACTATGCGCCTTCGCAGTAAGCGATTTTTGTTGCTGGCGGCACTCGCCGCTGTTTGCTTTGGGTTGAATTTTGGGAGTGCACGGCGGGCCTGGCCGCAGACGACCGGTGCTACCCCTGCTGCCAGTACCCCCGCTCAAAATGCGCCGGGTGCTGCGACCAAGGCCGCAGCGGAGGACGACACTCCTTACACGATCCGCACCCGAGTGGAAGAGGTGCTGCTGCACGCCACCGTGCTGGAGAAAGACCGCATCGTAAACAATCTGGGCAAGGATAATTTTTTTGTTTACGAAGACAACGTTGCCCAGCCCATCACCTCCTTTCGCCACGATGACATTCCAGTTTCCATGGGAATTGTGATTGATAACTCCGGCTCGATGCGTGAAAAGCGGCCGAGCGTGAACACAGCGGCTTTGAACCTGGTGCGGTCGAGCAATCCGCAGGACGAAGTCTTTGTGGTGAACTTCAATGACGAGCGCTATCTAGATCAGGACTTTACCAACAAGATTTCTTTGTTAAAAGAAGCGATGGAAAAGATTGACTCGCGCGGCGGCACCGCGCTGTATGACGCGCTGGAAGGCGCAGCCGAGCACTTGAAGTTACACGCCCGGCTGGATAAGAAAGTGATCCTGGTGGTCACCGATGGCGAGGATAATGCCAGCCGCGAAAGCCTTGAGCAGACCGTCCGCTACATGCAGCAGGATAACGGTCCGCAGGTATTTGCAATTGGGCTGCTACAGGATGACCGCGAAGGCAAGCGGGCCAAGCGCGCGCTGAGCCTACTAGCCGAACACACCGGCGGCCAAGCATTCTTCCCCAAAGACGTATCGGAAGTGGACGCCATCACCCAGCAGGTAGCGCACGACATCCGCAATCAATACACGATTGGCTACAAGCCCTCGCACGCCAAGAGCGCCGGGGGATATCGGCAGGTGCGGCTGGAAGCACGCGCCAAGGGCATGAGCAAGCTGGTGGTGAGGACGCGCACCGGGTACTACGCCTCCGACGCGGAGGAGAAGTGATTCCGTTTTGTCGTGCGCCGACTGGCGACGGCTCTGCCAGCTCATACTAATATTCAAAGCGCGGTAAACGACATTCTTTAAGGAGTTGCGACATGGTTTGTCCTGCAGTGGTGTCGTCTCCCTTGCATCTGCCGGTTGGCGTCGG
>JANXUR010000076.1 GCA_025356095.1 Acidobacteriaceae bacterium
AATCGCCCCGAAGCCTGGAGCTCGGTGGGAACACCCGCGTACATGTCTCCCGAAGCAGCGCTCGCAGACAGCTCCGACTTCGACGAGCGCACCGACGTCTTCGGCCTCGGGGCCATCCTCTATCAAATCGTCACCGGAACGACGCCACATGGAGGCGTGAGCCCTGAAGAGACGCTCGCCTCGGCCAAGCGCGGGAAGGTTCGCGATCCGGAGACGATGCTCGGAGGCGTCGGTGTCTCGAAGCGCCTCATTCGAATCCTGACGAGAGCGCTCGCGCGCGACCGCGACGATCGCCACCAGTCGGCTGCGGAGCTGAAGTCCGATGTCCAGCGGTTCCTCCGTGGCGGCTTGTACCTTCCGAGGCGAGGATTCTCGAAGGGCGAGACCATCGTCGTCCATGCCGCCGCGGGCGGCATGGGGCTGTTACTGGGACAGTGGGCCAGGGCGCTGGGCGCCCGCGTGATCGGCACTGTTGGTGCCGACAACAAGGTCGATATCGCCAGGGCGCACGGCTGCAGCGACGAGGCGGAGACGCCGCCGAAGCAACCGTTTGAGCCCGGAAACGAAGCTACCTGCTGGGCAGGTTTGAAGGTGCCGTCGCCGTTGCCCTGCAGAAACCAGAACGCAATACCCGGTTGCTCGAAAACAATATCAAGCTTGCCGTCGTCGTTGAAGTCACCGACCAGCATATGCCCTGCCAAGCTGCTGTACGGAAAGCTTGAGGTGTGCTAGAAAGTTCCATCTCCATTGCCCAAAAACTCAGCAACAGTATGTTTACCAGAAGTCATTAGATCGAGCTTGCCGTCTTGATTGAAATCATCGGTTACGACGCCGCCCAGGCTCCCATACGCTGTGATGGTAGGACCAGCACTGAATTTTCCTTTCCCGTCCCCCAGCCAGACGGTCATGTGGGTGACCTCATTAGCGCCAATCGCCCCATTGTCCAGAGCCACGTCCAGGTTGCCATCGCCATTGAAGTCCCCATACACGAAGGGCGTGGTGGAAAGAAAATTTCGGCCTGCTGTGGAAACAGGGTGGAAGGTACCATCCCCCTTGCCTTGGTCGAAGCCCAGATAGGCTCCATATTCTCCCGCCAAATCGAGGACTCCGTCGTGGGTGAAGTCGGCAGCCGAAAGCGCCCAAGCGCCGATAGGGTAAATTATCAACGGGTTGACCAGGATCGTCGAAATGGGCGCATGCACTTCCACCTGCGCCCAACTCGCACTTGAATTCCCGCCTCCCGGTGCGGGATTGGTGACTGAGATGTAGCCAGCCGCGTTACTCGCGATGTCTGTGGCGAGAATCTGGGCCTGCAACTCGTGGGCTGAAACGAAGGTCGTGGCTCGCGGCCGGTTGTTCCAGTTCACCACCGCGCCCGCGACAAAATTCGCTCCATACACGTGCAGCGTGAAATCCGGCCCGCCCGGCGTCACGGCCATCGGCTCCGCAGGCCCCACAATCTGCGGAACAGGGTTCCCCGTTTGTGACGTGGTCGCGAAAAGGCTCAGTGGAATCGAGATGCACACCAGCACGACAAAACACGCCATCGCGCTCAACGATTTCATAGACACAGATACCTGCTCATCCACAATGCCACCCCCACAAAATCTGAGACACATTCTCTCGTTCTTGCAAATGTACACCTGACGGGGATCCGTCGGCGCTTGCAACGCGCTTCGCGTTCAGAACCAGAGATCGTCGGCGCAAGTATGCTTCGCCGTGGAAGAATAAAATAGCTCTCCGTATTGGAGCTCAAACCAGCCCCAAAGCGAGGCCTAGGCCTTCTTCTGACAGCCGCGAAAGGGAAGCTTAATGAACTCGGAGAGAGCAAGAATCGGCTTGTGAACCTCCTGCCGGAAGGCAAGCTGAGTCTAGCAACAATTTCGGACGGGAAATCAAGTTTGGCGTCCCCGACGGGATTCGAACCCGTGTTATCGCCGTGAAAGGGCGGTGTCCTAGGCCGGGCTAGACGACGGGGACGCGAGTAGAAGGAATTGCGCGACTTGTACGAGCCCACTGCTCACCATGGCAAGCGACTCTGACGCAACTCTTTTAGTTTACCAGCCGCGTTTTCGTGGTGTCAAAAGTTGGCTGTGGGTGCTTGCGCCAATTCCTGCGGCGCTAAAATAGAAGTCATGCCTGATCCGCTCTATTACAGCTTGTGGTTTCCGACGTTTGCGCCCATCGAGATGCTGCCCAAAGCGCTCTCCGCGATGCGCCAGTTCCCTTTTTCCAAGACGACGGGCGTGGATTACCTCTCACTGCATCCGATTTCGTGGACGGAGGCGACCGCGCTAGAGCGCCGCTATCCCGCGGGTACGCTGCCTGAGGAAGCCCTTCGCGACGCGGAGGAATCCTTGTTTGACGATTACGCTTACGTCTTTCGCCTCCATTGGGATTTGTGGCAACCCGTGCCCGAATCACCGGAGTGGCTGCGCACTCCACGCGCGGTTTCGCTGATTGTAAACGCTCCGCACTTTGATGACGGCAGTTGCGAACAGAACGGGCATCTGCAATTCGATCTCGGGCTCGACACGCCGTTTCTGCATGAGGATGTTGAGATCACGGACGAGGTCTCCAGCTACGTTCGCGCCAACATACAGCAACTGGTGGCCTTCACCAGCAGTTTAGAGAAAGCTACCGGCGCGAACATGCGGCTCTTGTGGTCAGAGAGCGAAGAGAATCTGGCACAGAAGCTGCTAACGCGCTTGCAGAAGACGCAGTAGGCGCTCTCGCCTTGCGAAGCGCGCGTTACGGCCTGCCCGCCTCCGCCACACCCACATACTTATCCGCAGCGCCGTAGTAAAAGAGCCTCTTGCCGTGAAACTCCACCATACCTTCCACAAAAATAACATTCGGCACCTGCCCCACCTTCTCCCACTCTAACGTTGGCTCCAGCAACGGAGCGCTGCTGCGATAAGTCAGCTTGCGCGGATCTTTACGGTCAAACACGGCAGCGGCTGTGCGATAAATCAACTTGGCGTCCGCTGCGTTGTAAATCAACTGAATGCCCTGACTGGTTACGACCGGCGACGGCCCCGGCTCGGCCACCCGTCCATCCATCTCGCCAAACCGTGTTGGAATCACCGGAGTGGCCGTTTCTTCCGTCCAGTGCAGCAAATCCGGTGACGAAGCTAACCCCGTCTGATCGGTCTTGTCCGCAGATGTTCCGAGGAAGTACATCCAATACTTACCGTGAATCTTCTTCGGCAGAATTGCACCTGACTTCGTCCACATCACGTTCCAGTTACCCCTATAAGCTGGCAGAATCACGCCCTGCCGTTGCCAGTGAATCAGGTCGCGCGAGGTAGCAAGGCAGAGTTGCGCATCCCTCTTGTTGTAGCCCGTATAAGTTAGATAGTAAGTGCGGCCAAACTTTACCAGCCGTGGATCTTCCACGCCGCCATCCTTTTCGTACTCCGCTTCGGGCGAAAGCACTGGTTCGGCCAGGCGTGTAAAGTGCAGGCCATCACTACTTTCGGCGTAGCCGAGACGCGAAGTACCCACCGCGTCTTGCGCGCGATACAGCATCACCACTTTGCCGTGGTAAACCGTAACGGCTGGATTGAAAGTTCCCGCCGACTCCCATCCCGAGCCCTGTGGCGACACAATCGGCGTCTGCGACAGGCGATGCATGGTTGTGATTAGCGGTTGCGCCACCGCGCTCGCACTTAGCCAGAAAAGCAAAAGCGGCAGGGGTGGCAACCCGCACCACTTCCTGCCGCGATTCTTACCGAAACTACTGACTGCACCCGAAGCAACAACGCTCATGCGGAATTCCTCTCGCCGCGCTACAACACAATCAGCGCGGTCGAAGTCCCCCTTGAGTTTACGCTGTCCGGCCGCCTTCCAGCTTCAACTTTTCGCTTGCCGCAGCTTGCGCCGCAGCCAGTCGCGCCGTCAATACGCGGAAAGGTGAGCACGACACGTAGTCGAGGCCCGTCTGGTGGCAGAACTCCACCGATGACGGCTCTCCGCCATGTTCGCCGCAGATGCCCACATGTAAATCAGCACGAGTGGCCCGGCCACGTTCGGTGGCCATGCGCACCAACTGTCCCACGCCTTCGCGATCCAGAACCTCAAACGGATCCTGCTTCAGGATTCCGCCCGAAATGTAAGACGGAAGAATTTTATTGACGTCGTCGCGTGAAAAGCCGAAGGTCGTCTGCGTCAAGTCGTTCGTTCCAAAGGAGAAGAATTCCGCTTCTTCGGCTATCTCGCCGGCCATCAAAGCCGCGCGTGGCAGTTCGATCATCGTCCCGACCAAATAGTCCACCCGTGCGCCCTTTTTCGTGAACACTTCTTCCGCAACCCGCCGCACAATCGCCGCTTGGTTGGCGAACTCCTTGAGCGATGCGGTTAGCGGGATCATGATCTCCGGCTTCACCTTGATGCCCTCCTTCGATGCCTGCACCGCGGCCTCTATGATGGCGCGCGCCTGCATCTCGGTAATCTCCGGATAGGTGATGCCCAACCGGCAGCCCCGATGGCCGAGCATAGGATTCAGTTCGTGCAGTTGTTCCACCTTCGCCAGCACAATGTGTAAATCCTTTAGCTTGGGGGAACGCGGTTTGGTGGCCTCCAGCACTGCAATTTCCACCATCAGCTCTTCCCGACGGGGCAGAAATTCATGCAGTGGCGGATCGAGGGTGCGGATCGTTACCGGATAGCCATCCATGGCGCGAAAGATGCCAAGGAAGTCTGAGCGCTGCATGGGCAACAGTTTTTTCAGCGCCAGGCGGCGCTCCTTTTCATTGTCGGCCATGATCATGGCGCGCATGTGCGCGATGCGGTCTTCAGCAAAAAACATATGTTCGGTGCGGCACAAGCCGATACCTTCCGCGCCAAACATGCGGGCTTGCAACGCGTCGCGAGGAATATCAGCATTCGCTCGCACCCGCAATCTGCGATGCGGGTCGGCCCACTGCATCAGCTTCTTTAGCTCCGGATTATCCGGCGACGCCGCCACCAATCCCAGCTTGCCCTTCAACACCCGGCCCGTCGAACCATCCAGTGAAATCCAGTCGCCTTCGTGAAAGGTATAGCCCTTCACCTTCAGAGTTTTGGTCTTCTCATCCACGCGCAGGTCGCCGGCACCAGCCACGCAACACTTACCCATGCCGCGAGTTACTACTGCCGCGTGGCTCGTCATGCCGCCTCGCGAAGTTAGAATGCCCGCTGCCGTCACCATACCTTCGATATCTTCAGGAGTGGTTTCTGCGCGTACTAGAATTACAGGGTTTTTGGCCCTGCCGCCCGCCTTCTCTACCGCAGCTTCAGCCGTGAAAACGATTTGGCCCACGGCCGCACCCGGCGATGCTGGCAAGCCAGTCGTCAGTACTTCCGCTTCGCCTGAAGTCTCATCCAGTTGAGGCACTAAGAAGTCATATAGTTGATTCGGCTCAATTCGGAAAATCGCTTCATCTTTGGAGATGAGCTTCTCATCTACCATTTGCAGAGCGACGCGCACAGCGGCGCGGCCTGTCCGCTTGCCGTTGCGTGTTTGCAGCATGAATAGCTGGCCTTCTTGAATGGTGAACTCGAAATCCTGCATATCGCGATAGTGCGTCTCTAACCGCGTGGTAATCTCGCGTAGCTTGGCATAGACCTCAGGCATCACTTCTTGCAACCGCAAGATCGGCACCGGAGTGCGCACGCCCGCAACTACGTCTTCGCCCTGTGCGTTTAGCAGGAACTCACCATAGAACTCTTTGTTGCCGGTCGCCGGGTTGCGCGTAAAACCCACGCCGGTGCCACTGGTTTCGCCCAAGTTCCCAAACACCATGGCTTGAATGTTGACTGCGGTGCCGAGATCGTCCGGAATGTTATTGAGCCTGCGATAGGACTTAGCCCGATCATTTTGCCAAGAGTGAAACACTGCATTGGCTGCCATCGCGAGTTGCTCTACTGGGTCTTGCGGAAAGTCGCGCTTAGCATGCTTCTTCACCACCACCTTGTACTCTTCTACTACTTCTTTCAGGTCAGCAGCAGTAAGATCAGTATCAAGCTTAGCCTTGCGCTTCTTCTTCTCAGCATCGAACACCGCGTCAAAAGAGTGTTTCGGGACTTCCATCACTACTGCGCCAAACATCTGTATCAGGCGACGATAGGAGTCATACGCGAAGCGCTCGCTTCGGGTCTTCTTGGCAAGAGCCCGTACACTCTGGTCGCCAAGGCCAAGGTTTAGAATCGTATCCATCATGCCCGGCATGGAAAACTTTGCCCCCGAGCGCACACTCACGAGCAGCGGATTTTCACCCTTGCCCAGCATCTGGCCCGTGAGCTTTTCCAGATGCGCCAGCGCCTCGAAGGTTTGTTCGCGAATTGCAGGGGAGGCCTTGCCGGTGCGCATCCATTCGCGGCAAGCTTCGGTCTGAATGGTAAAGCCCGGCGGCACCGGCAGACCGGCATTCGTCATTTCGGCCAACCCAGCGCCTTTGCCGCCGAGAATATCCTTCATCTTGCCGTTGCCTTCAGCGTGACCACCGCCGAAGAAATAAACATACTTGGTTGGGGTTGGGGCTTCAGAAGGGACTATCGGAGTATAAGTGCTCATGAGGTGCGTTCCTCTCTCTTACTTAAGCATCGCCGCCCCTTACATGGCGCGGTCGCCGCTGCGTGTGATACTGCCCGCTGCGGCCTCGATGATACGCCCGAGGAAACCGCTGCGGCTAGAGTTTTTTTTCAGAACTAGAACCTTCTACCACCACTTCAGAGAAGTCTGCAATGGTTGAGAAGTCGTGCAAAATTCTCTGTAACAAAGCCAGACGGTTGGCCCGGACGACTCTGTCGTCCGCCATGACCATCACTTGGTTGAAAAAATTATCAAGCGCCGGGCGCAAACGTGAAATCTCGCGTAAGGCGCGGGTATAGTCGCCTGCCTTGCGGTACTCTTCGGAAGCTTTGGACGCATTGGATGTCTCGGTTGATAGCGCCTGCTCGGATTCTTCTTTCAGCAAGCCGTCATTTACTCTTTCGGCAATGGTTGCTTTGCTCTCCGTCGCTTGCCGCAGAATATTCTTGATGCGCTTGAACGATGCTGCAATCGCAGTAAAGTCAGAGGAGGAGCGAACCGCGCTAACCGCTTCGGCGCGAGCGACGGCATCGGAAACTTCGTTCGCACCAGCAGCTAACACGGCTTTGACGACATCGTAGGCGTGGCCTTTAGCGTCGCGAAGGTAGAACTCCAGGCGCTCGCGGAAGAAGTCGCGCGCCTTGTCCCGGCCGTCATTGAATGTGACGAACTTACTCGCTGCTGGCGATCCCGCATACTGATTCATCGCAATCAGCATGAGCGCGTCTAAAGGCACTGGGAGAGACTTCTCCGCAATGATGCGGACGATACCATTCGCCTGCCGGCGCAACGCAAACGGGTCTTTCGAACCACTTGGCATCAGCCCTAGGCGGAACATGCCCGCGATGCTATCCGCTTTGTCCGCGATGGCCAGCACGGCGCCTTCCAGCGTTTGCGGCACGGCGTCGTCAGCACCAACAGGGCGGTACTGGTCGGAAATCGCGCGACTAACGGCCTCACCCTCGCCTTGCGCTTCGGCATACAGCCCGCCGATGACTCCTTGTAGCTCGGTGAATTCTTTCACTAATTCGCAAGTAAGATCGGTCTTGGCCAGCCGCGCGGCGTTCTTCACTGCGTCCCAAGAAACTGCGGGGTTCGCCGGGCGGCTGTAAATCCACTCCGCCAAAGCTACTACCCGCTCAGTCTTGTCGTAGTAACTGCCCAAATCTTTCTGGAAGGTAACGTTCTTCAGGCTCTCCACGCGGTCGCGCAGAGGCGTCTTCTGGTCAAAGTTATAGAAGAAGCGGGCATCGCTTAGCCGCGAGCGCAGCACGCGCTCGTGCCCGTGGACGATGAGTCCCTGCGGATCGCCATCGCGGTTCAGCACCGCAAGAAAGTGCGGCAGTAGCTTGCCACTTGCATCTTCCAGCACAAAGTACCGCTGATGCTCGCGCATCGCCGTGACGAGCACTTCTTCCGGCAAAGAAAGATACTCGGGCTCGAAGCTACCCAAGATCACCGATGGGAACTCGCACAAGTTCACCACGATGTCGAGCAAAGCTGCATCCTCGCGCCAGCGGGCACCCGGAATCGTACGGGTAACTGCGTCAAGATCTTTGCGGATCTTGGCCACACGCTCAGGCCGGCTCAAGACGCCACCGCTGCGCAACGACTGCACGTAACCACTCACGCCCGTCAGTTGCACATGGGCTAACTCTAACAGCTCTTTTTGACGGTGCGCCCGCGAGTTGCTTCCCGCCTTAATCCCCGCAAATTCCAGCGGAATCACCTGCTCATCCAGCATCGCCACCAGCCACCGTACGGGGCGCACAAAGCGTTCACTTGGCTTGCGCCAATACATAGTCTTCGGCCAATAAATCGCGTTCAACTCTTTTGGCAGAAGTTCAGCCAACACAGTCGCGGCATCACGGCCACAGGTAGTTACGTTCGCTGCTAGGTATTCGCCCTTGGCATTGGTCACGCGCTCCATCTGCGCGAGTTCGACTCCTACCTTTTTCGCGAAGGCATGGGCAGCGGGCGTCGGCTCGCCATCCTTAAAGGCAACCTTCACCGACGGACCTAACACCTGCTCGGTCAAATCGGGCTGACATGCAGCGACACCAGCAAAATAAACTGCCAAACGGCGAGGCGTATCAAACAAAATCGGGGATCCCCCATCAGGAGAGGACAGCCGTTCGCGCTTCAGTAGATCGCCAACGCGCTTTTTCAGTTCTTCCGCCGCGCCTTCGATCATGCGCGCCGGAACCTCTTCTAACCCAAGCTCTAGTAGAAAATCCGCCATGAATTATTCCTCTATCTTTTCAAGTTGAGAGCGCCAGCGCTGTGAGTGCCATCACAGGGGTACCAGCGGGAGAGCATATATAGGAAATTACTGCTGACACTGGCATTCCCAGTCCGCCAGCGAATCGCTGAACGCTACTTCTGCTGATCCACCCAGGCGTTCGCCACGCCCACAGCAAGGGTCCGCACCCGCGCGATCACGCCCACGCGCTCCGTTACCGAAATCGCGCCGCGCGCGTCCAGCACGTTGAACAGATGCGAGCACTTGAGGCAAAGCTCATAGGCCGGCAGCAGCGGATAGCGCCCCACGGCATGGGTTCGCGCAGCCGAAGTGCCGTCGGCAATCGCAGCATCTTCCGCCGAAGCAACCTTCTTATAGCCTGCGATCAGCGCCGCACACTCTGCTTCGTTCAGGTTGAAGTGCTCCCACAACTTGGCCACATCGGCCATTTCAAAGTTGTAGACGGAGAACTGCTCCTCATCCGCCAGCCGAACGTCTTTATAGGTAAACGCTTGGCCAGTCTCAGGGTCGCGCGACCACACGATGTCATAGATCGAATCCACGTCCTGCAAAAACGCGCCGATGCGCTCGAGCCCATACGTCAGCTCCGCCGCCATGGGGTCGAGATCCACGCCACCGCACTGCTGGAAGTAGGTAAACTGCGTGATTTCCAGACCATCGAGCATCACCTGCCAGCCTAAACCCCACGCACCCAGCGTTGGCGACTCCCAGTTGTCTTCCTCGAACTTGATGTCGTGCTGGCTGATGTCAATGCCAATCGCCGCGAGCGATTCCAGATACAGCTCCTGCACGTTTTCCGGCGGCGGCTTCAGAATCACCTGCATCTGCGTGTGCTTGTAAAGCCGGTTGGGATTCTCGCCGTAGCGGCCGTCAGCCGGGCGTCGCGAGGGCTGCACATACGCCACCTTGTAAGGTTTGGGGCCAAGCACGCGCAGAAAAGTCTCCGGAGCCATGGTTCCCGCGCCGACTTCAAGGTCCATCGGCTGTTGCAGAACGCATCCGCGCGCCGCCCAAAAGGCCGAAAGACGCAGAATGAGTTCTTGAAAGGTAGGTGGTGCAGTAGAAGCTGAGCTTTCCATTAAAGATTCACCTTTAAAAATTACCGCGCCAGATTGCAAATTACCCCGGCAGCTTGTCCAGCATCGCTGCCGTGTTCAGGTTCTTATCCAGATGCCGTTCCAGCGTCTGCACCAGCAGCTTGCGCAAGTCAGCCGCCACGGCCTTCGGCCACGAAATCCCCGCAAACTTAGGCAACGGCGAGCGGAACATCTCAGCCGCAATGCGCCGCGATTCTGGCGTCAGTTCCGACGACGCTACCCGCTTATGCTCCCCGCAGCGCAAACCATCGGCCAAGGCGTGGAAGTAGGCTTTGCGGCCAGCTTCAGCGCCAGGTCCATTGTTGCCGCCAAACCGTGCGCCGCACTTCACGCACTCAGCCAGTTCAGGCATAAAGCCCACCAGTCGCGTCAGCCAGAGGTCAAAATACGTCAGCGGCATCCAAATTGCGTCGCCCTCCAAATGCCCCAGCGTGGCCACCGCCAAACGAAACACTGCATCATTGGCCTCACGGTCCGGCATTAGGTCATCAAGCAGCTCTGCTACATGCGCCAGCGCCACCGCTCGCGGATACGTCACCTCGGCCGCCAGCGGCGACCGGATCACATCGCACGAATCGAGCCGCGCCAACTCACGACCTTCGCGATCTTCGTAGTACGCCCGCACCAGCGTCAGTGGCTCCAGTGCGCCGCCAAAGCGCTTACGCGACTTCATGGCCGAGCGCGCTACTCCGCGTACCTTGCCTTCTCTGCGGGTAAACAACGTTACCAGCAGGTCAGCTTCCCGCATCGGATAGGTGCGCAGCACGATCGCTTCGGCTTCCTTCAGGGGCATGGGCAGATCACGTTGGCAACACCAAAAGCTCGATTGTAAATGGCGGGCAGTAGCGCGCGAAAACCCGGCAGTAAAACACAAAAGCACACATCGCGACGATGTGCGCTTTTGATCTGCGCTCTTAAGGCGCGCTCTTGCTAAAGCCTATATCCGCCCGGAACCCTGCGGCTTCCTTCGCGGCCGTCCGGTTCCCATCCGCAAATGCCTTTTTATCGCCCGAAGTGCTTGGCGTTGATGGCAGTATACTCGTGCCACTTGGCTGGCAGGTCATCTTGGGCGAAGATGGCCGAAACCGGGCAAACCGGCACACAGGCGCCGCAATCAATGCACTCTACCGGGTCAATGTAAAGCATGGTGACTTTCTCAAAGCCGGGTTCGTCCTTCTTGGGGTGGATGCAATCCACCGGGCAGGCATCCACACAAGCCACGTCTTTGGTGCCGATGCAGGGTTCCGCGATTACGTATGCCATGGTCTTCGTCTTCTCCAGAAAAATTTGCTGCGCTAGTTGCGACCCTACAGTTTACCAGAAGCATGGTGAGGCACTAGTGGCAACATCGCATGTCCCGCAAACTGATCCCACGACCGATCCCATGACCCAGTCCATTAGCGATCCCATGACACGGCCCAGACCATTCCCCTGACTGGCGTTTACTGACCCACCGCTAGAGCTCGCCCTTGTCCCCGTACTCCATCGGGCTGGCCAGCGGCAGCAAATCGCGACCCGCAAATATCGCGGCAAACTCGGCCAGCAGCGCCTCGTGCATCAGCGTGTTGGTGGCCAGCACTTCCCGGCTGGCAATCTCAAAGGGCTGGCCCTTGAAGCCGGTCACGGTGCCGCCAGCTTCCCGTACCAGCAATACCCCCGCCGCAGTGTCCCATGAATTAAGGTTGAACTCCCAAAACCCTTCAAAGCGCCCGCTTGCCACGTTCACTAAGTCCAGCGCCGCAGAGCCAGCGCGGCGCACACCATGCGTCCGCAAAGAAAGCTGATGGTAGAAATGGATATTCGGGTTCGCGTGCCGCTTTTTGCTAGGGAAGCCGGTTGCGAGCAGGCATTCGGCCAGATTCGCCGTCTTGGACACATGGATCGGCACCCCGTTGAGCGTGGCACCCTTGCCCCTTGCCGCGGCAAACATCTCATCACGGGTCGGGTCGTAGATAACGCCCGCGATCATCTCGCCCTGAAACTCTAGGCCCATGGAAACGCAAAACGCCGGGTACCCGTGGGCAAAATTCGTAGTGCCATCCAGTGGGTCCACATACCAGCGATAGTCGCTGCCGCAGCCAGAAAGTCCGCTTTCCTCACCCAGAATATCGTGATGGGGAAAGTGCTGCTTCAGGTGCTTGGTAATCAGCGCCTCAGACGTCCGGTCAGCGATGGTCACCAGATCGGCCTCGCCCTTGTATTCAATCTGTACATTCTGGCGGAAAAACGACATCAACACGGCACCAGCCTCGCGCGCAATTCCGCTGGTGATGGAAAGCAAATTTTCAGGATGCGAAGTGTTGGTCATGATGGCTGGCGGAAGCTCCGACTTTCTGCGGAAGATGGTTCACGGCATGGCTGGGCAAGAATGGCTGGGCAGGAATGGCATAGCAGGAACGGCTGGTGCAGCAAGTTGCCCCGACACCGCTCTACTTGCTCCGGCGCACCTTATCTTCCTGAATGTACATAATCTCGTGCTTATAAATGAACAAGTTAGGAGCGCCTTCGCGGGTCAGGCGAATCATGTCGCGGTCGTAGTACTCGATCCATCCGCTCACCATTTCACCATCAGCGAGCTTCACCGTGACTGACTTCTGCTTCTCGCCAATGTCTTTCAGAAACGCGATCTCTTCAAACGTTTCCGGCGGCGGCGGCGTTTTTGCTTTACGGGGTGCAGATGCGGGGCTGGGGGGGCGCTGGGACATAATCCAAGATTCTACATCGGGCGGATAAATTACACGAGAAATCGCCCGAGAACGCGAGGGGCGCGATTAGAACCACCACCGCGCCCCTGCCCACTGCAAACTCGCGTCCTAGAAGCTAATTTTCATGCCAAACTCCAGTTGCCGGGGCGCACCGCTGGCAAACACACCGGAACCAGGCCCCACGCGGTTACTGGCCTTGCCCGCGATTGTGTTCGAGGTACCATTCAGCGAGCCTTGGGAACCATCGAGCACGCCGCTCAGGGCATTATTTGGGGCATCAAAGTTCGAAAAGTTGAACACGTTGTAAAAAGATGCAGAAGGCTCAATCTCCACCCGCTCACGAATCTTGTAAATCCAGCTTAGCCGCAGCGCCGCATCCTTCTGCCAGCCCAACGTCGCTTGGTTCGAAGGAGCCGAATTGATGCTCTGGATCACGCCACCCAGTTGTGCAAGCTGGCTGGCGCTGATCAGGCCTGCGCTGACTACGGCCTGCCCTGCGGGCGTCAACTTGCCCGCGTAGGCTGAATTGAAGCTGGAAATAAGGCTATTCAGCTTGCCGACGCTATTCACGCCATGGCTGAACGACCCCAGATTCGTTCCCGGCAGAATGTCCCCCTGATTGACGCGCGGATCCCCCGAACCGGTACCGTCTCCGGTAATGTCAGAGGTGAAGATGCTCCCTCCCGGAAGGTACAGCGTCCTCGAAAGCGGCGAGTTAAAGTGTGCCGTCAGGCCCAACCGCACGTGCGCGGGTAGTTCAATCACACCGCCAAATGAAAGCTGATGGGTACGGTCGAGCGCGCTGTTGCCAAAATATTTCTGCGTGTTAGCAAAGTCGTTCGCGTTATTGATGAAGTCTTGATCACCATTCTGGCTCTTGAAGCTGGAAAGGGCGTACGAAACCTGCAAGCTGGAGTTGACCACGCCCTTCACCGGATTCTTGATGCTGCTGGCCTTGAGTGAAAGCTGCAACCCGTTGTAGACCGACCGCCCCGAGGGGTAATTCACCAGCAGTTGGCCAAGATTCGGGTTCTGGCCGGGGAAGGCAACGCCAGTGTCCGGCGTCGCGCCGAAGGCAACCGCTGGCAAGCCGGAGAAGGGGCCAATGCCGGAGTCAAGTCCATTGCCCTGGTAGTCAGAGATCTTGGCACCCGACTCAATGGCGCAATCAATTCCTGCCGATCCGGTGCCGCAACCAAATGCTGCATTCGTCGCATTGATCGCGTTCGCTGCGGCATTCGCATTGAAGTAGCGGGCATCCCCCACATGGTTTACGTCAATACTCTGCAGGTAGTGCAAGCCCACGTTGCGAATATAGTCTGCGCTGAACACCAGCCCCGGACGCAGCTCGCGCTGAATGCCAAAGTTCATTTGTAAAGAGCGTGGTGTGGAATAGTTTGGCGCAAACACGCTAGTGCCGAGCGCCGTGCCCGCCGCCAACGTGTTGCCAATAAACACTCCGTTCGACTGCGCCCCTGCCGTGGCAGTCGCTTGTTGAAAGAGCTTCTGCAACGCAATGATGTCGTTGGAAACGCTGCCAATCGTCTGGCCGCAAATCTGGGTGGCGATGTCCTTGCCATTGATGCTGGTGACGGCGGTGCCGTCGGGCAGCGTCAGTGTACCCTGCCCTCCGCAGAGCTGCGCTGTACCGTTGAACAGCCCTTTGGCCAGCTTGCCGGGGCGGTCAAAAAGGCTGCTGTTGAACACGATGTTTTCGTAGTACACACCTGCGCCCGCGCGGATTACCATCTTGCCATTTTTCTGCGGATCCCAAGCGATGCCAATCTGCGGTCCGAAATTGCTCTTCGGGTTGCGCACCCGGTTGCCCAGCCCCGGCAGCCACTGGTCCAAAAGGTTGCCGCTACAGGTGCCCAACGCAGGATTCAATTGCGAGCACGGAATCGGAGCCAGGTCGGAATCCACCCGCCCGGTGTCATGCACGTAGCGCAAGCCAAAATTCACGCTCAAGTTCGGCTTCAGCTTCCAAGTATCGCCTACATAAAACTGGAAGCGGTTGTCATGCTGCCCGCCGCCGGGATAGCCAAACGCTGGCGTCTCGGTGAAAAAGCCCTGCCCATTGCCTAAGAGAATCAGATCCACAGGGTAGTTCAGCGGGTCAGACGCGGAGCCACCATTCGGCAGTGTGTCCCCGACCGCACTATTGATGGCTGGTGCCACACCCAGGAAGTTGGCTAGCCCGCCACCGCGAATGCGGTTGAATCCCACACCGTAGCGAAAGATGTGGCTGCGCCAGATTTTGGAGCCGTCATACTTGATCTGCGTGTTCTGCTGGAACGTGGCCTGCGGTGCCAGAAAGTTCGGACCGGAACAGAATGCGTCGGCTCCCCCGGTCAGGCAGATGGGGTCAGAACCGATGTTGATGTCCACACCGGGCGCGGGATCGACGATATTGGAGCCGGTCACCGCATCGCCAATGTGATTCTGGAATTTGCTGTAGCCAAAACGAATGGCATGGGTGAAGCTGCCGGTATTAAAGTCAAAACCCACCACGTGCGCGGGCGTATTGTTCTGATTTTGGAACGGCTGGAAGACATTCGCCACATACGACGCGGTATTCAGATTGTTGTCATAGGTGAAGCGATAAAACAGGTGGGCGCCCTTGGGCAACTCATAGTCCAGCCGCCCCAACAGATTCTTTGAGCGGAAGGGCGAATTATAGCTACCCGTCAGGCTCGCGAAGGGCCCGAAGGGTTGTACCGGCTGCGCCAGAGCTTGCTGGGTGCGTTCGCCCGTTAAAAAGAAGAACAACTTGTCCTTGAGGATTGGGCCGCCGAGCCGTCCGCCATACTGTTGACGTTGAAACGGGCTATCCACGCCACCCGGCAGCCGTGCGTTCAGCGAGTGATGGCGGAAGTCATAAAACGTGTCGCCGTGCCACTGGTTGCTGCCCGAGCGCGTGGCCACATTTACCGCGCCAGAGGAAGTCAGCTCCGACGAAATATCCAGCGATGACTGGCCAATCTGGAATTCCTGAATCGCATCTTGCGGAATGTTTTGCGTCGTGGTCCCAACGGTTTCGTCGCTGATGTCAATACCATCTACCTCAATGCGCGTGGTCCGCCCGGCACGACCGCCCACCGAGATCGCCGTGAACCCGTTCTTGGTCGGGTCGAAGTTGCCGCCATCCTGAATCTGTACCCCCGGCTCGAGCTGGGCCGCGTCTAAAAAGTTGCGGCCGTTAATGGGGAGCTGATCAATCTGCTGGCCCGTGATGACGCCTTGCACCGTCGTCTGCTCGGTGTTTACGCGCTCCACCGCCGACTGCACTTCAATCACTTCACTCTGCTGTCCGATGGCGAGCTTCACGTTGCCAGAAGAAGTCGTGCCTACTTGCACCACCAGCGGCAGGCTGGCCGTGGAAAAGCCTTTGGCCTGCACCCGCACCACATAATTGCCCGGCTGCAATGGCCCGGTGGAGTACGCCCCGGTCGAACTGCTCACCAATTTCACCGTCTGCCCCGTCGCCGGATTGGCGATGGCAATCAGCGCTCCCGGAACCGCCGCGCCACTCTGGTCGGTGACCGTGCCCTGAATGCTGCCGCTGGAGGCAGTGGCCTGCGCCATCGCCGTGGGCGCAAACACCGCGAATACCAACATCATGAGCGCAATTGCTGCGCTTCCGCTGTTACGGGTAAACACTCTCGCAGACATGTAGGACTCCTTTATTTCAGGACGAATGCGCCGAGCACGATGCGCTGCGAACAGCTCGGAGCCAATCCGTTGTGTTTTGCCAAGAATATCAGGCGGACAGCCGTAAAACAAAGGCTGCACCCAATGCGACCGCACAGTCGCGCCCGTACCTGCGAAACCGGAACGCGCACAAACCAACCTTGCTAGCGCAGGAAGCAGCTCGGCTCACGCTTGGGGGAAGCAGGACGCCGAGCTGACAAATGGTTATTTACCGCCTGCGCCCAAACAGCCGCAGCAAGCTCAGGAACAAATTGATGAAGTCGAGATAGAGCCGAAGCGCGCCGTAGATCGCTTTTTTGCGTCCCAGGTCCGTGCCTTCATCGCCGAAGGCGTTCATTGCCTTGATCTTCTGGGTGTCATAGGCGGTGAGTCCGGCAAACACGATGATGCCGACGATGGCATAAATAAAACTCGCCCCTTCGCCCATCACCGATGGAAAGAACATGGACAGCACGGCAAAACCCACCATGCCAAACAGGCCCATCATGCAGAAGGATGCCACCGGACCGAGGTCGCGCTTGGTGGCATAGCCAAAGGCGCTCAAGCCGGCAAAGCCAAACGCCGTCACGCCAAATACGCCAGCAACGCTGGCATCGGTGTACCGCAGGAAAATGCTGGAAAAAGTAAGCCCCGTGAGTGCAGCGTAGGCGAAATAAATCGCGCCCGCAGCCACGCCACTAAGCTTGTTCATCATGCCAGAGAGCACAAACACCGCGCCGAGTTGCGCAATGAGTAATCCCCAGAACAGAATTCGGTTGTCAAAGATGGTCGCGACCAGCTCGGGGTTACCCGCCACGTTCCACGCCACCAATCCCGTAACGCATAGTCCGGCCATCATCCAGCCGTACACGCGGCTCATAAAGCGGGCGTTTTCCGCCGCCATGTCCGCAGGCGCTAAAACCTGACCGCTTGGAGTGCTTAGATAGGGCTGTTCCATGCCCCAACTCTACTGAGCATGGCGGCAGAGTGTCAATGCGCAACTCTGGCTGATTTGGCGAGCGCTCACGGGAGGAGGATCGCAGGTGCCAAGGGTACCCGCGGCACCTGCATGCGATTCCACTTGCTCGCGCGCCGCTTTAGCGCGATGTCTTAGCGCGATGTCTTAGCGCGACGCCTGAGCGCGACATGTTAGCGCGATGTCTTAGCGCCGCCTTAGCGCGACGCCTCAGCGAGATGGCGCCGTGTAGTACCCGGCCCGGTTCCGCACCTGCAGTCCAGTGGCAAGGTTCTCACCTTGTACCTTTAGCTGAATGCGCCGGAATTCAGAGTCGGTCAGCTTCTGCGACGGGTAGTAGCCGATCAGATACTGCGTCCGCAACTGGTCGCTAATCTGAGCAAAGGCCGCGTCGAGCCCCGCGGCGGATGACGCATAGTAGTGCTTGCCGCCGGTGTCTTCGCTCAACTGAATCAGCGCGTGCTCGCCGCCCAATTCCCTGCCCGCATTGGCTTCCACTGGCACCACGATGATGCTATACACAATCGCCTCCGCCTCTTGCGCCGAGCGCAGCGCCTGCTGATAGTCCACCCGGCTGGCGGTGTCGCCGCCGTCTGTGATCACAACCATTACTTTGCGGCCCCGGCGATCCTGCAAGGCATTCGCACCCAGCATTACCGCATCGAAAAGCGCCGTCGCCGACCCGGCGCGCAACCGATCCAGCCCCCGGTCCACTTCCTTCACACTCGGAGTGAACGGCACCACCTCGTCCACAATTTCGTTGAAGCTGTAGAGTGACAGCACGTCCTGTGGCCGTAAGACCGCGTGGGCAAAGTGTCGTGCCGACTGTACCTCAAGAGGCAAATCCTTGCGGGTGCTGCCACTGGTATCGAGCGAAAGCACAACCGAAAGCGGCAGCGCCGACTCGCGCTCAAACACGGCAATTTTCTGCTCCCGCCCATCTTCGCTTACGGAGAAATTCTCTTTGGCCAGCCCCGCGACTGGCGCGCCATGCGCGTCCACCACCGTAGCGAAGACGTTCACCAGCTTTACATCTACTTTCAGCGTGGTCTCTGGCTCTGGAGCAGGGGTAGAGGTAGGGGTAGTTGGCTTGCCAAAGGGTCGCCAACCGCCGTCGGTGGGCGGAGCCGGTTGAGGAGGCGATTGTGCCTGAGCCCCGAGCGCGCAAGCCAGCGCCAGCAAGGGCATCAATGCGGATTGCTTGGAAAGGAAGTGGGGAACCATCATGAAATCAGTTGGATGCGGGCTTGGACGGTTCTGCCACCCCGGCCCGGGGAATTTCTGCCGGAAACGGCTCGCCATCGGCCCAAACCGCGCCATCTACGAAATACTCCTTCTTCCAGATCGGCACCTTCTTTTTCAGCGTGTCAATCAGCCAACGGCTGGCCTCAAACGCCGCTCCCCTATGGGCAGACGACACCACAATCAGCACACTGGTTTCGCCAATCTCCATGCGGCCTAGCCGGTGAATCACCGCTACTCCACGCACCAGATACTCGGCAAGAGCCTCTTGCACCAGCGCGCTCATCTGCTTCAGCGCCATATCTTCATAGGCTTCGTAGTGGAGGTAGAGGGTCTGGCGTCCCCGCGTGTTGTTGCGGACGGTACCCTCAAACACCACCACCGCGCCGTCGGCACCATGTTTCATGGCTGCGACGACACTGGCCACGTCAATCGGGTTTTCAGTGAGCAGCGCGGCCCCAGCGGGCTTAGGTTCGGCGGCGGCGTCTGGGTTGGTAGCCTCGGGATCGGATTCGGCGTCTGTCGTAGCGTCTGTCGTAGCGTCTGGAGTAGCGTGTGGCGTGGCGTCTGTCGTAGCGTCTGGCGCGCCGCCACTCACTGGCGGAATCAAAGCCACCCTATCGCCATCTTGGAGCGCGGCACCGCGCTCGGCATATTCCTCGTTCAGTGCAACCGCGATCACGTCAAAATAGGGCTCAATGGCCGGCCACTGCCACGCACACAGATCGAGCAGATCCGCGACCCGAGACCCCTCCGGCAACGACATCGTAGCCCCGGCATCGCCAGTGGTCTCTTTCAAGTATCCAAAAATCAGCACGTTTACGTTCATATCGCTTTGCCTAGTCTAACGCGTTGATGTCTAACGCGTTGATGTCTAACGCGTTGGTGTCTAGTGCGTTGATGTCAAATGCGTTGCTCGTAATCTCTGCGGCAGGTACTAGCATGCCATCGCCACACCTCACGCAAAAAAAACAGAGCCGCAACCCATGCGGCTCTGCTTTCCATTCTCTACATCGCGACGCAACGCATCACTACTCACTGCGCGAACTGCCTAGTCCCAGCTAGCGTCGGCCAGCACCTTTTGCCGTTCGGCCTCATCCTGCTTCAACTCGGATACGGTCGTGGGCAACGCCAGCGCCAGCACGTCACTAATCGTCGAAACATAGTGGATGGTTAGCCCCTCCAGTTGCTCGGGCATCAGATCCTCCACCAGGTTGGTCCGATTATCCGCTGGCAGCAGAATCGTCTGCACGCCGCTGCGCTTGGCCGCCAACACCTTCTCCTTCACGCCGCCAATGGGCAGAATATTGCCGCTCAGCGTGATCTCGCCGGTCATGGCGGTCAGAGGACGCACGGGCTTGCCGGTAATCAGCGAAACCAGCGCCGTCGCCATGGTGATGCCCGCCGAAGGTCCATCTTTCGGAATCGCACCCGCAGGCACGTGCATATGCAAGTCGTGCTCGCCAAAGAATGTCTCCGGAACGTTCAACTGCTCTGCATTCGAGCGCACCCAGGTGAGCGCGGCCTGCATGGATTCCTGCATCACCTGACCAATTTGCCCGGTCATGGTGAAGCCGCCCTTTCCCTTCATCTTGTTGGCTTCCACGAATAGGACGTCGCCACCGGTAGGTGTCCACGCCAGACCGACAGCTACGCCCGGCCGCTTGGTACGCTCGGCAATTTCGCCTTCCACGCGAATCTTGATGCCGCCAAGGAACTCTTGAATAACCTCCTTGGTGACGACCAGCTTGTCCGTCTTGCCTTCGGCGATACGCCGCGCCTGCTTGCGGCACACGGTTCCGATTTGCCGTTCCAGATTGCGGACTCCTGCTTCGCGGGTGTAATGGCGCACCACAAACCGCGTGGCATCATCCGGAAATTCAATTAGGTCAGTGGTCACACCGTTCTCTTCAATCTGCCTTGGAATCAAATACTGATTCGCAATATGCAGCTTCTCTTCTTCGGTGTAGCCTTGCAACTCGATGATCTCCATGCGGTCGCGCAGCGGCTCGGCAATCGTGTCGAGCATGTTCGCCGTGGTGATGAAGAGCACCTTCGACAAATCGAAGGTCACGTCGAGGTAGTGGTCGCGGAAAGTAAAATTCTGTTCCGGATCGAGAGCTTCCAGCAGTGCCGAGGAAGGGTCGCCGCGAAAATCACGCCCAATCTTGTCAATTTCGTCCAGCATAAATACTGGATCATTGGTCTCCGCGCGGCGGATGCCCTGCATGATCTGCCCCGGCAAAGCTCCAATGTAAGTCCGGCGATGGCCACGAATTTCGGCTTCATCGTGCACACCGCCTAGCGAAATCCGCACAAACTTCCGGCCCAGCGCCTTGGCGATCGAGCGCCCCAGCGATGTCTTACCTACGCCCGGAGGTCCCACAAAGCAAAGAATCGGCCCCTTCATGTTCGGCTTCAAGCGCCGCACGGAAAGGTAGTCGAGGATGCGGTCTTTCACCTTTTTGAGGTCGTAGTGGTCAGCTTCCAGCACTTCGTGAGCTTTGGTGATGTCCACCTCGGTGCCAGAAGTCTTGTTCCACGGTAGTGCGGCCAGCCACTCGATGTAGGTGCGAGTCACCGAATAGTCCGCCGCCATCGGCGACATCCGCGAGAGCCGGCCCAGTTCGCGCAGTGCCTCTTTCTTAACCTCTTCGGGCATGCCCACCGATTCGATTTTTTCTTTCAGCTCTTCAATCTCGCGCTGGCTGTCGTCGCCTTCGCCCAGTTCCTTTTGAATCGCCTTCATCTGTTCGCGCAGGTAGTATTCCCGTTGCGTTTGCTGTACCCGATCCTGCACTTCCGACTGGATCTTATTGCGCAACTGCTGCACTTCCAGCTCTTTGGCAAGATGCTGGTTGATTTTGTCCATACGAGAACGGATGTCGGCGGTCTCCAGCAAATCCTGCCGATCAGCCGTGCTCAACGTCGGAATGGACGAGGCGATAAAATCCACCAGCCGGCCCGGTTCGTCAATGTTCATGGCCACCGTGGAAAGCTCATCCGACAAGGTAGGGGATCCCGTCACAATCTGCTGAAACAGCGTCAGCACGTTGCGCTGCAGCGCTTCAATCTCTGGCGTTTGCTCGGGGATGGATTCGACCACGGGCTCCACTTGCGCCCGCATGAAGGGGACGAGTTGCGAAAACTCGCGCACGTGCACCCGCTCCAGACCTTCGGCGAACACAAACAGGCTCTGGTTGGGCATTTTGACGACCTTGTGTACCACCGCCAAGGTGCCCAAGGTGTAAAGGTCCTTCGGTTGGGGATTATCTACCCGGGCTTCGCGTTGCGCCGCGACGACAATTGTCTTGTCTTCGCCCAGCGAGTTGATCAACAGAACCGAGCTTTCCCTGCCCACCGTCAGCGGCAAAACCGCGTGGGGGAACAAAACCGTATCCCGCACCGGCAAAATCGGGCGCGAGTCGTAGTTCAGGTGCTCGGGACGCTCTGACGGGGTGCCTTCCGGCAATCCGCCAAGGTCAATTCCTTCCGGTACTTCCGCTTCCGTGTGCTTGCTCATAGGTTTCAATGTGAGTCTATCTCACTCAACTTTAGATGACAAATATCATGGCACGATGCAACCTAATTTTTATCCAGTAACTTATTCATAACAATAGCGATAGCTAGGTTTATTCCACTGCACCGATCTCTCACCAATCTCTCACCGATCTCTCACCAATCTCTCGCTAGAGCATTCCATCCCCCTTAAGATGCCTACTTTCTGCCCGCGGCGGGATATACCCCCAGCACTTTCACGAAATCGGCTACTTCGGCCAAGTGACGGAGGGCATGGTGGGCGGCTTCGCTCTGCCCTTGTAAGAAATCGGCATAAAATACGTATTCCCAAGGATGCCCGCGAAACGGCCGGGATTCGATCTTACTGAGCGATATCTCCCTTAGTGCCAGCACTGCCAGGGCCTTGAACAAGGCTCCCGGCTCATTCCGCACCCGAAACGCTATGGAAGTCTTATTGGCATGGGGCAGAATCGGAGGCGCCACCAACTTGCTGCCATTTCTGGTCGCCCGTTTGGTTAGACGCTGTACCAGAAAAAATCGCGTGTAGTTTTCGCGATTGTCCTCAATGCCCGCAGCCAGAATCTTGCCACCATACACAGCTGCTGCCTTGCGACTCGCGATGCCCGCTGCGTCCCGCGCGTGCTCCGCCACCACATGCTTCACGCTGCCTGCGGTGTCGTAAAACGGCACTGGCTCAATCTGCGGATGCTGGCGGAAGAAGTCACGGCATTGATCGAGCGCTACGGGATGCGACAGAACCCGCCGCAGATCTTTTACCTTCACCCCCGGAGCGGCAATCAGGTTGTGGACAATCCGCAACTGCATCTCGTTGCGAACGCATACATCGCGCTCCAGCAGCAGGTCAAAGTGCTCTGCCACCGAGCCAGCCAGCGAATTTTCAATCGGAATGACTGCGGCATCCACACCACCCTTGCTGGCACCCAATTCCACGCGGTCTAACACCTCTGCCGACCGCGCACACGGCACCGGAGTACCTTGCGGAACCATGCGGGATGCCGCCTCGTGGCTGAACGAACCGAGCTCGCCTTGAATCGCGATTTTCATAGATTTTCTAGACCATAGATTTCTAAAGCAGCGAAGGTAGACTCGTCCGCCGGGAATTGCAAGTGCCCGTTAGCATATGGGTTTCTGGAATCGTCCTACTATCGAAGGCGTACTATCGTAATCAGCCAGCCGAAGGCCTTCTGCTTTTGCCAATCTGGCCAACCACCCGCGAGGACACTGAATTCTAATGACGCTCCCAAAGACTGCGAAACACTATTTCGCGCCTCCCATGCAAGTGCTGATCACCGCCCTATTCCTAGTGCTGATATTGGCTGCCTCGGCAACAGCTCAGAGTCCCTTAACGCAAGTGAGCACAGACACCCTGACCAACACTGCCAGCCAGCACGCCACCGAGGTTGAGCCCGACACATTTTCTTTCGGCAACACCATCGTAAGCGCCTATCAAGTCGGACGCATTTCTGGTGGCGGCGGCGGAGCCATCGGATGGTCCACTTCAACCGACGGCGGCAATACCTGGCTGCACGGCTACCTGCCCCATCTGACGTCGGCAGCCGACGGTGGCCCTTATACGGCGGCCAGCGATGCTGCGGTTGCCTACGACCCCAAGCACGGTGTATGGATGGTTTCTGCGCTGCCCTTAAGCGGCCCCGCGGCGCTCACCGTTAGCCGTTCCTTCGACGGCATCAACTGGCTGAGCCCGGTCGTCACCAACACCGGTTCCGGCTCGGTGGATAAGAACTGGATCGTCTGTGACTCCTTCCCCGCCAGCCCTTTCTATGGCAACTGCTACCAGCAATGGGACGACCCTAACAGCGGTGCCATGAAGATGAGCACCTCCACGGACGGCGGCGTCACTTGGAGCACTGCCACCAAAGTTACCGGTGCCAGCGGCATCGGGGGCCAGCCCGTGGTGCAGGCCAACGGCACCGTGGTAGTGATCTTTGCCAGCAACACCAACAAGATTCAAGCCTACCGCTCCACCAATGGCGGTGCCAGTTGGACGACCGTCTCCACCGTCACCACCATTTCTTCGCATAATGTCGCGGGCGGACTGCGTACCAGCGTGCTGCCTTCTGCCGAAGTGGATGCCAGCGGCAGGATTTATGCCGCGTGGCAGGACTGCCGCTTCCGCACCAGCTGCAAAGAAAATGACATCGTCTATAGCACCTCCACGAATGGCACAACTTGGACGGCGGTGACGCGCGTGCCGATTGACGCCACCACCACCACGGTGGATCACTTCATCCCCGGTTTGGGCGTGGACCACAACAGTTCCGGTGTCACCGCGCATCTGGTGCTCACCTACTACTACTATCCGGCTGCAAGCTGCACCCACACCACGTGCCAGCTCTACACCGCATCCATCTCCTCCACCAACGGCGGCACCACCTGGACCGCACCCAACACTCTTGCCGGCCCGGGTCAGTTGACTTGGTTGCCGAACACCTTCGCCGGATACATGGTGGGCGACTACATCTCCACGTCATTCGTGAACGGCAAGGCCTACAGTGTTTTTGCCGTGCCGAATGCTTTGACCGGCACCACGTTTGATCAGGGAATGTACACCGAAACCAATGGCCTGACCCGCAGTTACACGGGCTTTGACTTCGAATACAGCAGCGCAGGCGATAGACCGGTACCCAACGCAAAGGGCGACAAACAACCCAAGTGGATCCCGGAACGGTTAGGCGACCCCGACCGCAAATAGTTTGCACGGCAGTATGAAAACAAGAATGCCCGGCGCGGAATGCGCTGGGCATTTTGTTTGCTTTGGCCACTGCGGCAATTCCATTGTGCACTCCAGCCCTAATAAGCTACGTCAGCGGCTTGGTGAGCGAATACGCGTGCGCTCCGGGAGCATAGTAGTCCGCAACCGTGCTGACGATCCCATAGCCTTGGCGGGCGTAGAAAGCCAGTGCGGATTCGTTTTCCACCGCCGCCTCCAGATGCACGGCGGTACAGGCACCGTCTCGCGCGAGCTGCTCCGCAGCGGCCATCAACGCAGTGCCTGCGCCCAGTCGCCGCATTCGCGAAAGCACATCGAGAGTCGTGATGTACGCTGCCGCCTGCCGCGGGTTCACCAGGACAATTACGAAGCCAAGGATCCGAAAATTCATGGGCGATTCTGTTGGTGCTTCTAGGGGGGATTCGGTTGGTGATTCGGTGGGTAATTCGGTTAGTGATTCGGTTGGCGATTCGGTGGTCTGGCTCGCTGGCGACCGGTTCACGTCGGTGCTGGTTTCCGCCACAATACAAACCGCGCCGCGTTGTCGCAGAAACGACGCCAGCTCATGCTTCGAGTAGGCTATGCCGGGTAAGAAACAGCGCTGGTCAATTTGCCAAAGCGTTTCAAAATCATCGGGATGGTAGGGACGCAGAAGAAAGCTCACCGGCACATTCTAGCGGCTCGCGACACTACGAGTCGGATGTCGCGTGATTCGCTGTGCAATATGTGTGTGCAATTTGTGGGTGCAATTTGCGGACGGGGATGGGGCTTGGGCCGCCGAACACACCGAAAAAAACTCGCCTCGAAATTAAATAATACGAAGTATATTACTATACTTATATTTAATTTCTGCCCCTCTCGCCGCGAGGTAAAATACCGCCATGTCCCACATCATCCCTCGCCCCGACCCTTCTGAGTACGCACCCTACTTTGCCGGATACATCTCGCTCGTCCCCCCGTCCAACGGAGTGGACAACGCCATGGCCGTCATCGAAGGTCAACTTGAGCAGACCGTGCCCATTCTCCGCTCCATTCGCGAAGAGCGCTCGCTGCACCGCTGGACGGATGGCGCAGCCGCCCACGTCGTCAAGTGGAGCGTCAAAGAAAACCTCGGCCACATCACGGACACGGAACGCATCATGACCTATCGCCTGCTGTGCATCGCGCGCGGCGACCAGACGCCCTTTCCCGGTTTTGAGCAGGACGACTACGTCCGCAATGCGAACTTCGACGCGATTGCCTGGCAGGATTTGGTGACCGAGTTTGCCGCCGTACGCCGCGCCACCATCTTGCTACTGCGCAGTCTGACGCCCGAAGCATTGGCAAGAGTCGGCACCTGCAGCAGCCACGCCACCAGCGCCCGCGCCCTGGCCTGGGTCATCGCCGGACATTTGATTCACCACATGCGCTTGCTGAAGGAAAAGTACGAGGTGGTATAGGGGATGGTTGCGAATGGGGTAAAGAGCGGGGCCGCACGCGGTCAAGTCGCTGCTTCTAGCATTGAGTAACGTGCATTACGGCTCGAGTAGCGCCGAAACCCTCACCTCGACGCTCCGGCAAGTTCCCCGACGAAAAACCCCGCCCAAGCATAGCTTGGACGGGGCATTCGGTTTACACATCCACTCCCGCCCGGTTTACATATCCACTCGCACCCGGTTTACATATCCGCTCGCACCCTGGGGGTACACTTCCTTACACTTCTTTACTCTGTCCGCGCGTCCAGCACCTTAATGCTGGCGCAGTAATCCTTGTCGCCGTCGCCGGCTTCGGCGGCTTGCTCATAGATGGCTTCCACCATCTCCAGACCCGGCAGGGTTAACTGCGCGTCCGCGGCGGCGTCTTGCGCCAGGCGCAAATCTTTCAACATCAGCCGCAGCGGAAAGTTCGGCGTGTAGTCCTGCTTCAGCACGAATGGAGCTTTGTAGTCCACCACACCGCTGCGCACCATGGACGCCTGAATCAGTTCCACTAGCCGCGCCGGGTCCACGCCCAACTTCTTGGCCATGGTGATGCCCTCGGCAAAGCCTTGGTAGATCATGGCGATTTGCAAGTTCATGGCCAGCTTGGCCGATTGGCCCATGCCGACTTCGCCCATGCGCATCACCGTCTTGCCCATCGCCTCCAGCAGCGGGCCCAGCCGGTTGATGGATTCTTCCCTGCCGCCGACGATAAACGTCAGGGTACCGGCCTCCGCGCCGATTTTCGAGCCAGTCACAGGAGCGTCGACGTAGTCGGCTCCCCGCTCAATGGTGTGCTCGGCGAAGCGCCGCGTGGCCTTCGGCGAGATGGTGCTGGAATCCACCACAATCATGCCCGGCGCAATGTGCGACTCCAAGCCGTCTTCGCCAAACATCACCTGCTCCACGGCCACAGTGTCAGAAACGCACATCCAAATAACTTCGGCGTTGCATGCCGCCTCGCCGGGGGTATTCGCGGTGCGTGCCCCGGCGACATGTTTCGGAGTGCGGTTCCACACCGTGACGTCAAACCCGGCCTTCACGAGATTCGAAGCCATTGCATGGCCCATGATTCCCAAACCCAAAAATGCTACCCGCATCGCAAATGCCTCACAGAGTTCTTGTTTTGAATAGGACTGCCACAAGTCGGATTAGAAATGAGTAGGGATAGTGCGTCAAGGCAAGACAGCACACTGGGCGCGCGCGGCAGTCATGGGCTGATAGGTTCCGCCGCGATGTAGGCTGTTTCGTGCCTTATGTTTGTCCGCGCATTTTTGCGAGACTGGCGCGGGATGGGGCGGGTAGCTGGAGCAGCGGCTGCCGGCTACCAAGCCAGCAGAATCCGCACGTCCCGCACATTGTTCCCGGTCGGCCCGGTGACGATGTCGTCGCCGAGTGCAGCAAAAAGCGGGTACGCGTCGAACCGTGCCAACGAATCCTCGACCCTCAGGCCGCGCGCTTGCGCGCGGCGGAGGGTCGAGCCGTCCACCACCGCGCCTGCGGCCGGGCTGTTGCCGTCAATGCCGTCGGTGCCCGCACTCAGCACGCAGATTCCTTCCCCTGCGATCTCCCCTGCGATTTCCCCTGCGATCTCCCCCGCGATTCCCCCTGCGATTTGTGGCGCGATTTTTGCCGCAATTTTTGGCGCACAGGCCAGCGCAAATTGCTGGTTTCGTCCACCGATACCGGCATCACCGGTAACCTTCACCGTCACTTCTCCGCCAGAGATCAGGCATACGCGCACGTGTTGCCGCCGCAACTCGCGCAAGCGGCCAAGCAGATACTCCGCCGCACGCTCATAGTCCCAGTCGTCGCAGGAGTTGTCTTCTACCACGGTGAAGCCAGCCTCTCGCGCAGCGGCGGCGGCGCCTTCGCACGCGGTTTGGTTAGAGAGTACGGTATGAAAGCTGGCATGGGCGAAACAGGGATTATCCACCTTGGGCGTTTCCTCCAACTCGCGTTGCTCGAACAACTCGCGCACGGAATCAGGCCACTGCGCCAGCAGGTCATACTCAGCAGCAATGCGATACACGTCGCGCACCGTAGTGCGGTCGGGGACGGTGGGGCCGGAGGCGAGCGCATCAAGCGCGGCGCTAGGTGCCTCTGGCACGTCGGAGATCAGCAATGAAACCTGCCTGACACCGCCTTGCGAGTTGGCCGCTTGCGCCAGCCGGCCACCTTTGATCATGGAAAGATGCTTGCGCACCGCGTTAATCTGCTCAATCGGCGCGCCGCACAGCACCAGTGCGCGATAGGTGGCACTCAGGTCGCTCATTGAGATCTGCGGGGCGAACGGCTTTTCCACTACGCTCGATCCGCCGCCGCTGATCAGAAAGAAGATGAGGCTCCGCGCCTCTGCCGCTTGTGCGAGCTGTAGCATCGCCTCTGCGGCTGCGACCGACTCCGCATTCGGCGTCGGATGCCCACCGCGAAAATAGCGGAAGCCCGGCAGCTGCGTAATTGGTGCGTTGGGGTCGGTGTTGGGGTCGGTGTTGGGGTCAGCGATGATGCCGGTAAGGGTGCCGCTGGGCAACTCGGCCACGCGACTCTTGAAGGCTGCCGCCATCGCGTGTCCCGCCTTACCCATGGAGATCACCAGCACGCGGTCGAATGCGCGCAGGTCGAGCCGCTCGCGGGTTGGCTCGTCACCAATCCACAACAGGTCACCTTCGCGGTGCACCTGCCGCGCAAACGCGTGCTCCACATTGGCCGCAGCCAACGCACGCGCGAAGAAACCGCGCACTAAATCACGCGGACCTGCACCATCCGATGAATTCATCTCGCTGCTCCCAGTGCACCCGGCAGCCATTGCTCGATCGTCGCGCGCATCTTGGGTAGCTGCGATTGTGCGGCGGTTGCCCCGGCAAAAAAATGATCAGCGTTTTCCATCCACACCAGCTTTTTCGGCTCAGCCAGTTGCGCGATCACCTGCTCCACTTCCGCGCGCGGACCAAAGGGGTCGCGGTCCCCGCTTACAAACAGTTTGGGCTTCGCGCACTCGCGCAGATATTCGTACTCGTAAACGCGCCCTTCAACATTAATCGGAATACCGAGACCAACCATCACCGGCACTCGCGGATCGTCATGGCAAGCACGAAGTCCGGTCGAACATCCAAACGAAAAGCCAGCAAACACAATCGGCTTGCCAAACTCGGCGCTTAGCCAGTCGAGCGCCGAACTCACATCGTCCACCTCAGCGCGGCCATCATGCTGGCCCTCGCTCAGTCCGGTTCCGCGAAAATTAATGCGCAGCACTGGAAGTCCCAAACTATGCAGCGCCTTCATCGCATGGAACACAACCTTGTTGTGCATGGTGCCGCCAAACAGCGGATGCGGATGGCACACCAAGCCCACGTGTGAGGCATCGTCTCGCCCTTCGTTGAGCAAAGCCTCAAGCCGGCCTGCGGGGCCGTCGAGAAAAAGTGAGCGAATGGCAGCGTGGTCAGTCACGCATAGCAGGGTACAACAGAAGAACGGTTTCGAGTTTCCAGCTTCCAGTTTCACGTTTCCCAGTTTTCAAAAGCAAGAGTGCCCGCGGCGGCGCGGAGTCACCGAGGGATTACACGTCTGAAACAATGACGAGTGTGACTTTGTGACCTCGGTGCCTCGATGTTGGCTCTTGCTTTTCACTTGAAACCTGAGACCTGAAACCTGAAACTGTTCTTATGCCTTTCAACCCCGCCGCTTTCAACCCCGCCGCTTTCAACCCCGTCGCTTTCACCCGCCAACTGGTGGACATACCTTCGATTACCGGAGACGAAGCTGCCTGCGGCGAATTTCTGCTGCGCGAGTTGGCTACTCTTGGTCTCGATACCCGTCGCATGGAAGTGGATGCGAACCCGGCGCATCCTCGATTCAACGTGCTCGCCACCTGGCCCGGCCATCCTGAGCCTGCCATCGTTTTCTCCACCCACTTCGACACGGTGCCGCCGTTCCTCGGGTCGTCCGAAGACGACGCCAATGTTTATGGTCGCGGCTCGTGCGATGCCAAGGGCATCCTCGCCGCGCAAGTGGCCGCGTGCCTGCGCTTGCATGACGAAGGCCTTGCGACGGGCCTGCTTTTTGTTGTGGACGAAGAGTCGCAAAGCGAAGGTGCCCGAGTAGCCAACAAATTGCCCATCGGCTCAAAGTTTCTTATCAACGGTGAGCCGACCGACAACCGTCTGGGCCTTGCCAGCAAGGGCACTCTGCTGGTCGAACTTGTCGCGGAAGGCCGCGCGGCGCACTCAGCCTATCCTGAGCTGGGCGAATCCGCAATTGAAAAGCTGCTCGATGCGCTCGCCAGAGTTCGCGACATGGCGCTGCCCGTGGAGCCAGAGGCCGGCCTCACCACCGGCAACATCGGCCTCATCGAGGGCGGCCGCGCGTCGAACGTTATCCCCGACCACGCCAAAGCGACGTTGCTCTACCGGCTCGTCGGCGACGCTACCCAGCTTCGTCGCGACATTGAAACCGCTTGCGAAGGACTCGTCCGCGTAAACTTTGTGCGCGAGACACCCTATATTCGTATGAAGACCTTCCCCGGGCTGCCGACCATGGTCGCCGCCTTCACCACTGACATTCCTAAGCTGACGAACTGGGGCGAGCCGCTGCTCATCGGCCCCGGCTCGATTCACGTGGCCCACACCAGGAATGAATTCTTAGCCAAGGCCGAGCTGCTAGCCGCAGTGGACATCTACTGCGACCTCGCCCGGCGGCTCAGTTCCGATTCCTAACTCGACACGCGAAAATTCAACACTGAGGCACAGAGAACACTGCGGCAGTGAATTGCTGCTCACTGCGTCCCCAGTGCCTCTTTGTTGGATTTTTCCAGCGAACCAGCACAAACCCGCTAAACTTGAACTCATCCTATGCCTGCCGAACAAAACCACCTTGCTCACGCCGCCTCGCCGTACCTGCGCTCTGCCGCACACCAGCCTATCCACTGGTTTGAGTGGGGAGAGGCTGCATTCGCCGCTGCCCGCGCTGCGGGCAAGCCCATCTTGCTAGATATTGGAGCGGTTTGGTGCCACTGGTGTCACGTAATGGACCGCGAGTCCTACGACGACCCCGCCATCGCCGAAATCATCAACCAGCACTTTATCGCCATCAAGGTAGATCGTGACCAGCGGCCCGACGTGGATAGCCGCCACCAAGCCGCGGTCAGCGCGCTCACTGGGCAAGGCGGCTGGCCGCTGACTGCGTTCCTCACACCCGAGGGGAAGCCGTTTTACGGGGGCACTTATTTTCCGCCGAATGCTCAGTACGGCCGCCCCAGCTTTCGCACCGTGCTCAACGCCATTGCAGCCACATTTGCCGAAAAGCCGAACGAAGTCGCCAAGCAAGCGGATCATGTGCTGACCACGATTCAGCGCGGCGAGAACTTCGCGGCCGGTAGCGGTGATTTTTCGCCAGCCATCGCTGAAGCTCTGATGCAAGCCATGACCGGCTCAGCGCTCAAGAGCTTCGACCCCGGCCACGGCGGCTTTGGCCATGCGCCCAAGTTTCCGCACTCGCCTGCGCTGGATTTTGTGATGGATCGTTACAGCCGGAGCGGCGATGCCCGCCTGCGCCAAATCTTTGCGCAGACGCTCGAAAACATGGCTAAGGGCGGCGTCTACGACCAGCTCGCGGGCGGTTTTCATCGTTACTCGGTGGACGAGCGCTGGGTGGTGCCGCACTTCGAGAAGATGGCTTATGACAACTCGGAGCTACTGAAGAACTACGTGCACGCGTATCAACTGACCGGCGAAGCCTTCTACGCCGACGTGGCCTGCGACATCATCCGCTGGATGGATGAGTGGCTTAGCGACCGCGAGGCGGGTGGTTTCTACGGCTCGCAGGATGCGGACTACTCACTGGAAGATGATGGCGACTACTTCACGTGGACTGTGGCTGAAGCAGGCGAGGCCTTGAGCGCACTTGAGTTCAAAGTGGCTGCGGTCTACTTCGACATCAACGAAGTTGGCGAGATGCACCATAACTCTGCCAAGAATGTGCTGTATCAGCGGGCGAGTCTGGAGGAATGCGCCCGCCGCAGCAGCGTTTCGGCTCAGGAGGCTGCCGATCTTCTCACTTCAGCAAAGTCCAAAATGTACGCCGCACGCAAGCTGCGCCCCACGCCCTTCGTGGATAAGACCATCTACGTCAACTGGAACGCGATGTGCATTTCTGCCTACTTGACGGCGACCCGCGTGCTCGACCTGCCCGCGCCGCAACAGTTTGCCCTAAAGTCGCTCGATCGCATGTTGGCCAAAAGCTTTGACACCGCAGGCCGCCTGCTGCACATTGTCGCCAGCCATGGGAATTCGGTGCCCACGCCGGGATTTCTGGAGGACTACGCCATGCTCGCCATCGCCTGCCTCGACGCCTACGAAGCGACTGCCTGTATGGACTACTTCTACGCCGCGCAGCGCTTAGCCAACGAGATGGTCACGGCTTTCTTCGACGTAACCTCCGGTGGCTTCTTTGACACGCCTCATGCGGTAGCGGGCGGCCCGGTACCTCTTGGCGTACTCACCACGCGCCGAAAGCCCTTTCAGGATTCACCCACGCCGGCGGGTAACTCCGTCGCAGCCATCACCTTGTTGCGGCTGCACGAATTGACCGGCATAGCCTCCTATCGCGAGCAGGCCGAGCAAACGCTCGAACTCTTTTCCGGCGTCGCCGAGCCATACGGCATCTTCGCCGGAACCTACGGTCTGGCGGCGATCCACTTCACCGCCCCGCACCAGCAAGTGGTAGTGGTAGGCGGTGACGCGGTTGCCTCCGCAATGGTGGCGGTGGCGATTCAGCCCTTCGCCCTTACCCGCATCGTGCTAAAAGTAACCCACGCGCAAGTCGCGTCCGGCGATTTGCCGCCCATGCTCGCGGAGACCCTCGCGGCTTTGCCCAACTTGGCCGCGGGCGCAACCGTGGCTCTGCTGTGCAGCGGCAACACCTGCCAGCCACCCATGGGTTCGGTCGAGGAATTGCGCCGCGCACTCGCCCCGGCTGGCAGCCTGCCCGGCGCGAGCTAGAAGCAGGCGGCGCTGCCAACTTCGCGCCGATGCCGCAATCCGCCTCGGATCTGACGCTCGGGCATCAGCGTCAGATCCTTATGGCAGTCTCTGACTGCGATGATTTCAATGGGGTCAATCTCCTAAGGGTGTTAAGGGCACCAGCGCCCCTCCCCTACTTGCACTTGCGTCCGGGTGGGCACGGAATGGGGCCACCATCGGATGCCATCATGGCGGAGGGAGCGGCGACCGCTGCAAAACTGCAAATCACTACGGCCAGCAGAATCATAGAACGCACAGTGTTTTTCATCAGAATTTCTCCTTGGAGTCTATGGGTCTCTTGCAAATGCAACAAAGCAAAACGTTGAATGCTCTCCAGCCGGCGTAGCAGTGCCGGTCCACCCCTGAAGAGCCAGGAAAAGCTGCTTACTTGCACTTCCGGCCGGGAGGGCACGGAATCGGGCCGCCATCCGAGGCCATCATGGCCGAAGGGGCCGCTACCGCTGCAAAACCACAAACCACCACTGCCAGCAAAATCAACGAACGCACGGTGCTTTTCATTGTTTTAAGTTCTCCTTTGGGATGTGACTCCATACCGCATCTACCGCACCTGCCACTACAAGCCATTTGTTCTTTGCCACTTACCTGCGAAACCGCCAGCCAGCCTGAGCTGCTTACTTGCACTTGCGGCCGGGAGGGCAAGGAATCGGACCACCATCCGAGGCCATCATGGCCGAAGGGGCCGCAACGGCTGCATAACCGCACAAAACCACTGCTAAAAGCACGAGAGAACGCACGAGTTTGCTCATGGAAAATCCTCCAAAGTCACTACAAATGATTTGAGATTTGGGTTTTAGCCCGTGCGCAGGATTATACGAAGGGCCCTGGCCAAAGGGGGCGAGTAATTGTGGTTTTGTTCTGAATTCCGTAATAACTAGTTAGCGTCGGCGGACGGGCTCCGCCTCATCTTCTGTGCGGGATAACGCCCGTTCTACCAGACTCTCAAAGCGGGGAATCAGGGTTTCGCCAGACGCATCGGCCCGAATCTCCCTCAGTTCTTGCTCCCAGCGCTTGGTTCGAAGGGCCGAACCCGCTCGCGCCCCCGCCTCGGCGGGCATCAGCATATAGGCGATCCAAGTGAGGATGGCGACGTTGTACGCTGCTACATTAATCAGACTCAGCAGTTCATAGCTGGTTGACGCTCCTCCGCGAACCTCTAACAGACTCACGATTGTCGCCGCCAACGCCATGATGCCAAAACCGAAGGCAACGCCAAAGCTGCGACTGCGCCAGGTCAACCCCAAATGCCGGATGAACACCAGCAGAAACAAGATGATGCCACATTGCATCACCCGCAGGCTGCGCTCCAGAATCAGGATTGAATGCGAGATCCAGAGCAAATCGGTGCTGCTAGAGGAGGCTGCAACGACCACCGCAACCAGCACCATGAGCAGACCCACCCAGCGGAACAGGAGTGTTCCTAGATCACGCAAAGCGTCAAACACACGAAAAACATCGCGGTAGACTTCTTCAATGGCACGAAAACCAAACGCCACGCTTAGCGTGCCGCTGATGCAAGAAAGATAAAAGAAGTGATCCTCTGAAAGCTGGGGCCGGGCCGCAAATTCAATCAAGAAGAAAAAAATCTGGGCAGCGGTGTAGGTAAAGAAATTGGGCCAGCGGCTTACCAGTTTGCGGCGCACCATTTCGATGCAAAGCAAACCCTGCAAGATCGGGTGCGCAATCCACAGGGCGTAAAACACGAGTTCCAGGGGTCCCGTCATGTCGCTATGCACCAAGGCGGCCGTGCCGTGACGGTGGCTCAGCTGCCAATCAGTCCATGCCGCTTTCCGCAGCGGGACTGTCATCTTTGCCGCGCCTTAGGCTAACACGGCAGTGGGGTGCGACCAAAACACTCTTGCAGACTCAGGCATCTGACTAGACACCCCGAAACCGGCCTCGCCACCAAAGCACCAGAACAGCACAAGCCAGCAGGCCCAGCGCCACGCCATCAATCCGGCGGATTACCGCCAGCATCTCCTGCCAATGCTGCCCAAAGAGAAAACCAACCACGCAAATCACCACGGTCCAAAGGGTGGCGCCGGCAAAGTTGCACACTAGAAACCTTCCCCACGGCATGCGCAGCACGCCAGCCAGCGGCCCCGCGAAGACGCGCAGTCCGAAGATGAAGCGCGCCACCAGCACTGTCGGCGCGCCATACCGGCGAAACAGCGCCTCACCATGCGCCAACGCTCGTGGCGGAATGCGAAACACGTGGGCATAGCGCAGCAGCAGGGGCCGCCCGCCCTTACGGCCTATCCAGTACCCAATGTTGTCTCCGACGGTCGCAGAAACCGCTCCTACCAGAATCAGCCAAGTAAGGTTCAGGCGCTGCTCCCCGGCTGCCATAAAACTAGCTACCAGCAGCACGCTCTCGCCGGGTACCGGAACACCGGCGTTCTCCAGCAAGAGCATCACCGCCACTGCCCAGTATCCATAGGCGACGATGAAGTGCTGAAGCTGCTCAAATAGATGCTGTGCCATCAGGGAAGCGACTCACAAAGCTGGGCAAGCAGGTCAAGCAGGGCAAGCAGGTCAAGTAGGTCAAGGCGACCACGCCGATCCGCAACGAGCGTTGACGCGATATCGTTGCGGTCAGTAGCCATGCGCACGGCCAGATTCTCTCTTAAGAAATTCACCCACAACCCGGTTGAATTCGCCGGGGACTTCCTCGTACGGCAGGTGGCCAACGCCGGGCATCATCACCAGTTGGCACTCGCCTAGCCCGCTCTGCAGCTGCTTTGCCGAACTGGCCAACACGCGGTTGTCTTTACTGCCCCACACCAGCAACGTGGGAATCCTCGCAATCTGCGGCAACACCAATTCCAACTCTTTCAGGTCGGCGTGCCAGGTCCTTAGGATTGCGAGCCCGTTGTCCCAGCCACCCGTAATTAGGAACGGAGCCCGATAGCCCTCAATGGTGCCGGGAGGAATCCGCGACGCATCGCCGTACATCGTGCCCAGCCACTCTAGGGCGTGGGCATCAATCAACCCGGTAGCCCGCCGAAATAGGGAGAGACCCAGCGGATGCGAGAGCACCCGGGCAGTCAGCTTGCCCACTGGCGACCACGGGTTAATTGGTGCGGAGAGGACCATGCTCTGCACCCGCTGGTGGCCCTGCTCCCCAGCCAGCGCGGCCATGCGCATGGCGACGCCGCCGCCCCGCGAGGTAGCCACAAGATGGAAGTCTTCCACCCCAATGCCAGCCAGAAATTCAAGGGCAAGGCTGGCGGTTCCTCGCAAGGACGCATCGAGCTTGGCGCTACGGTCTGAAAAGCCCGAACCCGGCAAGTCCGGGGCAATTACCCGGAACCACTGCGCGAAGTAAGGCAGGGTCAACCGCCAAGAAAATGAGTAGCCTAGCAACCCGTGCAAGAAGACCAGCGGCGGGCCTTCCCCGCCCGCCAGATAGCGATAGCGAACCCCTTCCACCTCCGCCCAGCACTCCTCGACGCCAGCAGGCGGCGGGGGAGCCAACAGGCGGCAAGCCTCCCTAGCGTCAACGGCGGGGTCGGCGGGGTCGGCGGGGTCACCGCTATTGGGACGAAAGTACGCAGGCAACTCTTTGGTCAGCATCGGCGTCTATGTTAAGCAGTACCCCAAATCGCATTGGTTGGAGGGGAGCCTCGCGGCTCCCCTCGTTTTTTGCTATGGATGGGTGCGGCTACGCCAGCTTGGCGCGCTTCTTGCCCAGCAGCTTCTTGAGCACCCGCACCAACTTATCCACCTGCTTCTCCTCCAGCAGGAAGGCTGGCAGTAGGCGAATCACCACATCCTGCGTCACATTGAACAACACGCCCGCGATCAGGCCTTCTTCCACCAGCGGACGCGCGGGAAAGTCGAGTTCGATGGCTTGCATACAACCGGCGCCGCGGACGTCCCGAATGGCGCTGCGGCTCTTCGCCAACTCCCGGAACTGCTGCTGCATATAGTCGCCAATCGCGGCTGCCCGCGCCAGCAGGTTCTCCTCTTCCAGAATGCTGAGATACTCCAGCGCCAGACGGCAAGCCAGCGGCCCCCCGCCAAAGGTGGACCCGTGCTGCCCCGCATGGATCGCAGAAGAGAACTCCTCCTTGGCCAGAAACGCCCCCAGCGGCACGCCGCCTGCAATGGGCTTGGCAATGGCCAAAATGTCCGGCGTCACCCCCGCGCGCTGATAGGCAAACATTTTGCCGGTGCGGCCGAGGCCGCACTGAATCTCGTCAAATACCAGCGCTGCGCGATATTCATCCGCCAGCCCCCGCGCCAACTGCAAAAATTCCGGCGAGCACTCGCGGATGCCACCTTCCCCAAAAATCGGCTCCATCACAATCGCGCAGGTGTCGCCATTCACCGCCGCCCGCAGCCCTTCCATATCGTTGCGTTCCACATGCTCCACGCCGGGAACCAGAGGCTCGAATCCTTCGGTGTACTTGCCCTGCCCTGTCAGCGACATGGCCCCGTAAGAGCGCCCGTGGTACGACCCCTTGAGCGCTACCACGCGATGCTTTCCGGGCCCGCCAGCGCGATGCCCTGCGAGCCTTGCCAGCTTCAGTGCGCCTTCAATCGCCTCCGTGCCACTGTTGGAAAAAAACGCCCGGTCAAGCCCGGAGACTCTGGCCAGTTTCTGTGCCAGCAGCCCCTGATACTCGCTGTAGTACAAGTTGGAAATGTGAATAACCTTGGCCGCCTGCTCACGCATGGTGCGCACCATTCGAGGGTGGCCATGGCCCAGCGCATTCACCCCAATCCCGCCGATAAAATCTATGTACCGGTTGCCTTTGTCGTCGAACACGTAGACGCCCTTGCCGCGCACAATGCACAGCGGGTACCGGGCGTAGGTGGGAATCAGGTAGCGGCTTTCGAGGTCAGCGATCTGCTGGAAGCGGTTCATTGTGACCCAATTTTAGCGTAACCGGGGCAGCATGGGGCTGACGAAACCAGCGCGAACTCTGCGGAAGGCTGCAGCAATCGCTCGGGCCCGGCATCCCAATAATCGTTTGCCATCTACATTAATTCATATAAATCGGCTCTTGAAAAGAATATAATTTTGCTAAGTCCATTGATAGCAATGGCTTAGCGAAACGAAATCATGCTTCCAGTTGGCCTTAGAGTTGCATCGGAGGATGGGTACGGCTGTATTCTGCCCTGCCAGCAATTCGGGGCGCATTGCATCGTCACTGTGTTTTAGATGAATAAGGAGTTTCAAAATCGGCTGATCGCCTGGTTCTTGGTTCTGCTGACCGCAGCGGCCGTGACCCTTGCTGCGTTCAACGTCGCCGTAGAACCAAAGTTCCAGATACCCTACGACGGGGTCTGGTGGGTGGAACATCAAGGCCAACTGGTCGCGGAACGCGTTCGTGATGGCAGCCCGGGCCAACACTCGGGCATCAAGGCTGGTGACGTTCTGGTTGCAGTGAATCGGGGCGATGTAAGCACCGTCGCCGCCCTTACCCGCGAGCTGTTTTCCGCAGGTCTCTACTCCAAAACCACTTACACGCTGCGTCGCAGCGGAGTGGCGCTCGATTCAGTCGTAATTCTGGAGCCCGCAGATCGCTCACTGAATCAATGGCTGCGCGGCATCGCACTGATCTATCTTGGCATCGGCCTTTACGTACTTTTGCGGCGCTGGACCTCCTACAAGTCCACCCATTTTTTCTTTTTCTGTCTGGTCTCGTTCGTCTTTTATGCCTTTAAGTTTACTGGCAAGCTCAACCTGTTTGATTGGACTATCTACTGGTCAAACGTAGTGGCATGGGCACTGCAGCCAGCGTTGTTCTTGCACTTTGTACTGACCTTCCCTGCGCGGCATACGATACTGGATCGTCGCCGCTGGTTGCCCGCTGCCATCTACGTACCGGGTGCCGTTCTGCTGGCTGTGCAAATCGTTGCCCTCACTTGGCTGGAAGCCAGCGAGCACCTGCGCTGGAACCTCGACCGGCTGCAGATGGTTTATCTGGCGACTTACTTTGGCTTGGCCGCATGGATTTTGATGCGGCAGTACACCCGCGCCACCAACGTGGTGTTGCGCCAGCAGATGAAGTGGGTGACGCGCGGCACCGTGCTGGCAATCGCCCCGTTCACCGTCTTCTACGTTTTGCCTTACGTGATGGGCTGGGCCCCGGTCGGGCTCATGAAGTTCGCCGTGGTTGCACTCGGACTGCTGCCGCTCACCTTCGGCTACGCCATCTTCCGCTACCGTCTGATGGACGTGGATTTGATCTTCAAGCGGGGCATGGCCTACACCCTAGCCGCAGCGGCCATCGCGGGTGTGTACTTCGCCAGCATCGCCTTTATTGCGGAAGTGGTGCACGCTTCGGTGCCGGGTGCGGGGCAGGTTGGGTTGATTGCCGCCATCGCCATCACCGCGCTGGTGTTCGACCCACTGAAGAACTGGATCACCGAGAAGATTGATCAGGCGTTTTATCGCCAGCGTTATGACTACCGCCAGACGCTCATCACCTTTGGCCGAGACCTGAGTGCGGAGACTGATCTCGACCACATGCTGCACTCGGTCGTCGAGTACATGGCCAAAGCCCTCATCGTGGATCGCGTCGCACTGTTCATCGTCTCAGAAGATGGCGCGGTGCATCTCTCGCAGTCGTTTGGCATCCCCAAGCAAGAGGGACTGGATCTCGCCTTTTTGACCCGCGAGCGCGCTGAAGGGGAAGCGGGCCATATTTTCTTCGACAATACGCATCAAGCGGTGCGGGAATCGGATGCGTCGCAACAGGCCATCGGCAGGCTCGACCTGAATTACTACATTCCCTGCCGTGCACAGCATCGCCCAGTGGCTTTTCTGGGACTCGGTAAGACCCGCGAAGGCGACTTCCTTTCCAGTGAAGATGTAGAACTGCTGGAAACACTGGCTGGCTATATCGGCATCGCCATCCAGAATGCGCAGCTTTACACCTCACTGCAACGCAAGGCAGAAGAGAACGAACGGCTCAAGGAGTTTAACGAGAACATCGTCGAATCCATCAGCATTGGTGTGCTCGCGGTGGATCTGAGCGAACGCATTGAATCGTGGAATTCGCAGATGGAAGTGATGTACGCTTTGCCTCGCGCCGAAGCTCTGGGACGTACGCTGAGCGACGTCTTTCCGCCCGCCTTTGTGGATGAATTCCACCGGGTGCGCCAAGGTCAGGGGATTCACAACCTTTACAAGTTCCGTCTGGGCACGCCCACCGGCGAAACCCGCATCACCAACGTCGCCATCGCGCCACTTGTGGCTCGCGACCTGAACGTGATCGGTCGCCTGATCATTGTGGACGACATCAGCGAGCGGCTCGAACTGGAAGCGCAGGTAGCGCAGGCAGATAAACTTTCATCGGTTGGTTTGCTAGCCGCAGGCGTGGCACACGAAGTCAACACGCCGCTGGCGGTGATTTCCTCCTATGCGCAGATGCTGACCAAGCAAGCGCACGGCGACGAGAAATTGCACGGTGTGCTGGAAAAGATCACACAACAAACCTTCCGCGCCTCTGAGATTGTCAATAACCTGCTGAACTTCTCGCGTACGAGTGGCACCGAGTTTGGCGAGGTGAACCTGAATCGCGTGATTCAGGATACGCTCGCTCTGCTGGAACACCAGATGCGGACTTCACGAGTCACCGTGATTCACAGCTTGGCTGCGGAACTGCCGGAAATCTTTGGCAACACGGGCCGTCTGCAACAGGTATTTCTGAACCTGATTCTGAATGCGCGGGACGCCATGCCTAACGGCGGCACCCTGCACGTGAGCACGGTCGCCAACGGCTCGGTGCAGGCGATTATTTCCGATAGCGGCACCGGCATCGCGCCGGAGCATCTGGCGCGGATCTACGACCCATTTTTCACCACCAAGAATGGCACACGGGAAGGCCAGCCTCGCGGTACCGGGTTGGGACTTGCCGTCACCTACGGCATTATTCAGGAACATGCGGGCAAGATTCGCGTGGAAAGCACGCCCGGTGCGGGCACGGCCTTCCATCTCGATTTTCCCGCCGTAAGGAAGGCCGTCCATGTCTGAAGTAGTCGCTATTCCGCGAGCACCCATCGCCCCCTCGGGCCTCCCCTCTCGCATCTTGATCATTGATGATGAGGCGGCCATTCGCGAATCCTTGCAAACCTTGCTGGAAATGGAGGGCTATCACGCGGAAACGGCGAGCACCGGCGCGGCGGGATTGTCGCGTCTGGACGACTCCACCTACGACCTGGTGTTGCTCGACTACTCCTTGCCCGATCGCGATGGCTTCAGTGTGCTGGATGAAATCCGCTCGCATGACCTGCAACTGCCCGTCATCATGATCACCGCCTACGGCACGGTGGAAAAAGCGGTGCAGGCTTTGCAATGCGGTGCCACCAACTTCATCCCCAAACCATGGGACAACGAAAAGCTGCTGGCTGATGTGCGAGGTGCGGTGAACCAGCGCCGCGTGGAAGAAGAAAACGTCCAGCTCAAGCGCGCCCTGAAGCAGCGCTACAGCTTTGAAAACATTGTGGGCAAAAGTGAGCCCATGCTGAAGATTTTCGACCTGGTGGCGCAGGTGGCTCCGAGCCGCTCAACCGTGCTGCTGCAAGGCGAAAGCGGTTCGGGCAAGGAACTGATCGCGAAAGCGATCCACTTGAACTCACCGCGGCGCAACCGCGCCTTCGTGCCTGTGAACACCGGTTCCATGCCAGCCGACCTGCTGGATTCCACCCTCTTCGGCCACGTGAAGGGTGCCTTTACAAGCGCCATCGCGTCGAAGAAAGGCCTATTCGAGATCGCCGACGGCGGCACCATCTTTCTCGACGAAATCGGTACCATGGGCATGGAGACGCAGACCAAGATTCTGCGTGTGCTGCAAGATAAGCGATTTATGCACTTGGGCGGCGTTCGCGAGATTCAGGTAGACGTCCGCATCATCGCCGCCACCAACGTGGACTTGCGCCAACTCGTGCAGGAAGGGCGCTTCCGCGAGGACTTGTTTTACCGCCTCAACGTCATCACTGTGGATTTGCCACCCTTGCGCCAGCGCAAGGAAGATATCCCCCTGCTGGTGGATCATTTTCTGAAAAAGTATTCTGATGAAAACGTGCTGCCGCTGCGGCGGATCACCCCGGAAGGTCTGCGCCCGCTGATGTCATACGCATGGCCGGGCAACGTGCGTGAATTGGAAAACGCCATGGAGCGTGCGGTAGTGCTCTCCACCTCGCAGGCCATCGGGGCCGATCTGCTGCCCGAGCACACCGTGAGCCGCGGCGTGGCCCTGCCCATGCCAGAGATTCGTCCGGATATGTCGCTGTTCGACATTATTGAAGACTGCGAACGCCGCGTCATCACCGACATGCTGGAGAAGTGCAGTTGGAACCAGACCGAAGCCGCCGAGCGCTTCAAAGTGCCGCTTTCCACCCTGAACCAGAAAATCAAGCGGCTGAATATCGAAATCCGCAAAAGGCGGGCGGAAGCCTCGTAGCGGGTGAATTCTCCACGTTTGTTATAGTGGCTTTGCGCCTTCTGTACTTTGGTGCGAATCGCCATGGATCTGGTTTCTCCCGCTGACTTCGTGAAAGAGCGCCTGGAATCCGTGCAGGCCTATGCCCTGCTGTCTTGGCAGAGCATCACCAATCTGTTTTCCACGCCGCGCTATTTAGCCGACACCCTGGTGCAAGCCGACCTGATTGGCGTCGGCTCGCTGCCTATCACGCTGATGGCTGGGTTCTTCATCGGCGCCGCCTTCGCTTTGCAATCCTCCAGCACCATGGCCCGGTTTGGTTCGCTCTCTTTGATGGGGCAACTGGTATCGCTTTCCATGGTGAAAGAGCTAGGCCCAGTGCTTACCGGCCTGATGGTTTCTGGCCGCAACGCCAGCGGCATGGCCAGCGAACTTGGCTCGATGCAGGTGACCGAGCAGATTGACGCTATGCGGGCGCTGGGCACCGACCCCACGCGCAAGCTGGTCACGCCGCGCGTGGTGGCCACGATCGGCATGGTATTTATTCTTACGATTCTCGCCGACTTTGTGGGCATTGTGGGGGGGCTGGCGGTGTCGCGCGCCCTGCTCGGTCTCGATGCGCACGAGTATTGGAGCAAAGCTTGGCAAGCTCTGGTGGCTGGCGACATTGTGATGGGCCTGACCAAGCCTATCTTTTTCGGATTTATTCTGGCCACCGTGGGCTGCTACTTTGGTCTTTCCACCAAGGGCGGCACTCAGGGAGTGGGCCGCTCCACCACTCAAGCAGTGGTGGTCTCTTCTGTTCTAATTCTGGTGGCCGACCTGTTTATTACCCGCGTCATGATGCTGATATTTGGCAGCTAGCGCAGACCGTTCAAGCACCAACGCCTGTGAGGAGCGCATTGCCCCGTGGCAGATTCCACCAGTTTGGCGGAAACGAGTACAGCCCTCGCGGCCCCCGCCGCTGCTGGCCCGGACATCCGCTTTGAAGACGTGGCCATCACTTTTGAGCGCGAACCAGTGCTCGACGGCATTTCTTTTGCTTTGCGGCACGGCGAGACCAAAGCCATCTTTGGTATTGCTGGCGCTGGCAAAAGCACGATTCTCAAGCTCAGCCTTGGCCTGATGCGGCCTGATCAGGGTCGCATTCTTGTGCTCGGCGAAGAAGTCAGCGCCATGCCGGAGGCCGACCTTTTTGAGCTGCGTCGCCGACTGGGAATCGTCTTTCAAGAAAGTGCCCTCTTTGATTCACTGACCGTGCGTGACAACGTCGCATATCGGTTGATGGAGGAAGATGTCGTCCCCCCGGAAGAAATTGAGAAGCGGGTGCGCGAGGCGCTGCGCTTTGTGGAACTCGAACATACGCTGGATCTGTTACCCTCTGAGCTTTCTGGCGGCATGAGGAGACGGGTGGCTATCGCTCGTGCCATGATCAATCAACCCGAGATTCTGCTCTACGATTCGCCCACCGGCGGTCTCGACCCCGTAACCTCCACCACCATTGTGGAACTGCTGGTGAAGCAGCGCGACGTTTTCCACACCAGTTCCCTGCTGGTAACGCACCGCCTGCAAGACGCCTTTACCATGGCCAGCCACGTCTTTGACCCGCAACAAAACTGCATGGTGCGGGCGACCCCCGAACAACGCCAGCAGATCAAGATGACGTTTCTGATTCTGCACGAGGGTCAGGTGATTTTTGACGGCACGCTCACGGAACTGAAAGGCTCGCGCGACGAATATATCCGCGAGTACATTTCTTGACCCATTACGCCATCACCGCCAGCCCGGTAGGGCCGCTGCTGCTTGCGGGCGATGAAGCCGGGCTGCGGCTCATCAGCTTTCAGTTAAGCGACCATGCTGAAGCGCCGGACCAAGATTGGCAAGAGACCGCCGCACCCTTCACTGAAGTCATCGCGCAACTCAATGCTTACTTCGCTGGCGAACTCCAATCGTTTGACGTGCCACTGGCACCGCAAGGCACCGCCTTCCAGTTGACGGTGTGGAATGCTCTGCTCGGCATTCCCTTTGGCGAGACGATCAGCTACGGCGAGATGGCGCGACGCATTGGCAATCCCAACGCCTCGCGCGCTGTGGGCCTTGCCAATGGATCGAACCCTATCCCCATCCTCATTCCGTGCCACCGGGTGATCGGCAGCAATGGCAAACTCACTGGCTACGGCGGCGGGCTGCCGATCAAAGAGAAACTGCTTGCGCTGGAACGCAAGCAGTTGCGGCTACTGTAGGGATTTGGTGTTATTACCGGCAGGCCAAGCCTCGCATTTGCCCCAGAATTCAGCAGGCGAGGAATATTCCGCCGCAGCAGTGCGAGGTGCGAGTCACAATTAAATGATCGCGCCTATTTCTTGGCGAAGCTGGCGGCCATGCTCTTAATGCGGGCTACCACACTTGCCAGCCGCGTTTTGCCCGCTTCGGTTTCAGTGAGCACACGCTCGATATTTCCCAGCATGCCCGCTTGGCCTGACTTCTGCCGGACTTCGGCGAGGTAGGGGCTGACCTTGGCGAAGACAAAGTACATCTCGCCACCTGAGGCATCGAGAAACAGCTCGCGGTCAAGTGCGCCGTGCAACACTAGCGCGGCAGCCATATCCCAGTAGCCGATCACCTGCCGCATCCAGGCATTTTCCTGCCCCGGAAAGGAGTTCATCAGCGCCAGCACGTCATCAGCGCTCCGGGGCCAGAATTGCTGTGCCATGAAACTGCGCGCCTTGCGCATCTCGGGCTCACGACGAAGGTCATACAGTTGCAGAATCAGCTGCGCGTCAGCGGCGGCAGCTTTCGGGGTATCAGACATGGGGAAGACTCCTGCAGAAAGGGGATTCATACATACTGCTATGTAGATGCGGAGAGCAGCCGGGCGGAGTCAAGAAGTTTGGTGCTGCCCTTCCGCCCCGCCGCTAGTCGTTACAGGCCCAGCCTTACGCCCCGACTGCCACTAACGAGCGCACGTACTCGCACTCCTTGTTCGGACACTGCACTTCTGGCCCCGACTTGAGCGTCTTTTCCACCAGGTATGGGCTACCGCATTTGGGGCACTTTTCCGCAATCGGTTTAGCAGACGAGGCAAACTCGCACTTGGGGTAGTTGCCGCAGCTATAGAAAGTGCTGCCCTTTTTCGATCGCTTTTCCACCAGCTCGCCGTCGGCGCAATCCGGACACTTTACGCCAATGAAGTTCTGCTTGATGTATTTGCATTCTGGATAGCCACTGCAAGAGATGAACTCGCCGTAGCGGCCATTGCGCTTCACTAAGTGGCGCCCGGCGTTGCACTTGGGGCATATCTCGTCGAGTTGCACGTCGGGTACCTTCTGGCCTTGGCCAAGCGGGTGCGCGTTTTTGCAATCGGGATAGGCGGAACAGGCCATGAACTGGCCGAAACGTCCGCGCTTCAGCACCATGACGCGGCCACAGTCGCCGCACATCACGTCCTTGGGGGCGTCACCTTCAGCGGGTGCCTCTTCGTTGCCCAGATCCGGCAGGTCCACCGGATTCTCCTTGGTGAACGTGCAGCTATTTTTGTCTTTCTTGTCGTAGGCGCTGCAGGCGAAAAATGAGCCGTGCTTGCCCCACTTCAGCAGCAGCGGCGAGCCGCAACGTTCGCACTTTTCCTCTGTAGGCTCGGCCATGCGCTTCACATTGCGCATGTGCTTCTCCGCATACGCCAAGTCTTTCTTGAACTTGTCGTAGAAGTCGCCGATGGCATCGGTCCACTTTTCTTTGCCGTCTTCCACGTCATCAAGCTCTTCTTCCAGCCGGGCGGTGTATTGCGGGTCGAAGATGTCGGCGAAATTTTCCACCAGCAAATCGGTGACCACAATGCCAATCTCACTCGGCACAAATCTGCCGGTGATCTTTTGCACGTACTGGCGCTCTTGAATAGTGGTGAGAATCGCCGCGTAGGTCGAAGGCCGGCCGATGCCGCGCTCTTCCAGTTCCTTTACCAGCGAAGCTTCATTAAAGCGCGGAGGTGGCTGGGTAAAGTGCTGCTCGGCCTTTAGCTCACGCAGCGTCAACGGCTGCCCGGCTTCGAGCGGCGGCAGCTTGTGCTTCAACTCTTCGTCGTCCTCATCCTGCGTGTCTTTGGCCTCTACATACACCTTCAGAAAGCCCTCAAACTTCATCACCGAACCAGTGACGCGAAACCACAAAGGCTGCTGCGACTTCCCACGGGCGTCAATATCCACCGTGGTCTGGTCAAACACTGCTTGCGTCATCTGTGAACCGACGAAGCGCTGCCAGATTAGCTTGTACACCTTGTACTCGTCTTCGCCAAGGTATCGCTTGATCTCATCGGGATGCCGTGCTGCGGAGGTTGGCCTCACCGCTTCGTGTGCATCTTGCGCGTCTTTTTTGCCTTTGAACAAGTTGGGCGTTTCCGGCAGAAACGCCTTGCCGTACTGCGCGCCAATAAACTCGCGCACGTCGGTGATGGCATCGCCCGAAACACGCACCGAATCGGTACGCATATAGGTGATTAAGCCGACGCTGCCTTCGGTGCCCAGTTCAATACCTTCATACAACCTCTGCGCAATCGTCATGGTGCGGCGAACGCTAAAGCCCAGCTTACGGGAAGAATCCTGCTGAAGCTTCGAGGTGGTGAACGGAGGAGGCGCATTGCGACGGCGCTCCTTCTTCTCTACACTGCGCACGGACCAGGTTGCGGCCTCAGCTTCGGCACGCAGCACTTCGGCGTCGTCGCCGGTGGGGACGATCTCGAACTTCTCGCTGCCCCGGCCCAGTACGCGGGCATCAAAATCGGGCGGCACTGCGCCAGCAAGAGTTGCATCGAGCGTCCAGTATTCGACTGGGTTGAAGGCCTTAATCTCGCGTTCGCGATCCACAATCAGGCGCAGGGCGACGGTTTGCACCCGTCCGGCAGAAAGGCCGCGGCGCACCTTATCCCACAGCAGGGGTGACACTTGGTAGCCCACCAGCCGGTCGAGCACACGGCGGGCTTGCTGAGCGTCCACCAGATTGCGATCCACCGCGCGGGCATGTTCAAAAGCCGCCTGCACAGCACGCTGAGTAATTTCGTTGAAGGTGACCCGCTGAATGGTGGGCTGATGCGGTTCGGGGGCTTCCGGCTCGGCGTCGGCCAAATGCTCCACCGCCCCCGGCGTTGCTTTTGACGTGGCAGACTTCTTTGCCTTCTTTGCCTTTTTTGCCTTCTTCACGGGCCGCGCTTTGCCGCTGAACAAGTCTCCGCCCAGTTCTTCGGCCAGATGCGCGGCAATGGCCTCACCTTCGCGATCCGGGTCAGGTGCCAGATAAATGTGGTCCACGCCAGCGGCCAGCTTCTTCAGGCTTGCCAGCACCTTCTCTTTGCCGGGGATGACCTCGTACTCCGACTCAAAATCGTTCTCTACGTCCACGCCCAGGCTGCTCTTAGGCAAATCCTTCACGTGGCCTAATGATGCCGCGACTTTAAAGCCCTTACCCAGATATTTCTGGATGGTTTTGGCTTTAGCTGGCGACTCGACGATGACTAAACTACCCTTTGCCAAATTGCGTCTTCTCTCTTTTTCTGGTTGGTCGAACTCAATCCTATGGTTTGCCGGCGGATGAAGCTGCGTCCGACCAAGCTAGTTCGGCAATCTCTTAAAAAACGCTGACTTCGATTCGATTGCCAATATTGGATTCAGCCCTTGAAGCTAGCATGAACTTCGCACATGCAACAAGTTTTCGTCAAAACACCTTTACGAAATTCTTGCCCGGAAGCTGCCGAACCTTGCCGCAAAGCTCCAGTTCGAAAAGGGCTGCAAATATCTCAGAAGAGGAGAGTTCCGGCTCCAGTTGCTCCACTAAAGAGTCAATGTGGGTGGATTCGTCTGGCCTTAATAATGACATGATCCGGCTTTCGTGCGGCGGAAGGCCATTTTCGACCTCTGAGGGGAATAAAGATGCAGTCTGAGGCGAATTGGTCGCACCGGCCCCGCTGGCGGCGAGAGCCTCTTCCAGTTGAATGCGGATCTGAGTGGGCAGCTCTTCCCATACGTCTTCCCAAGTGGCGGTGAGCTTGGCGCCCTGCTTTATCAACGTGTTAGGGCCCCAGGCGTTCTTGTTGGTCACGTTGCCGGGGACGGCATACACCTCGCGACCCTGCTCCAGTGCGCACCGTGCGGTGATGCGGGTGCCACTGTACTCGGCGGCCTCGATGACGAGGACTCCGACCGAGAGTCCACTGATGATGCGGTTGCGAATCGGAAAATTTTGTGGCGCCGCAAAGGTGCCGAAAGGAAATTCCGAGATCAGCGCCCCGCGCGACGCCACAATCTGCTCGGCAAGCCTTTTGTTTTCTTTGGGATAGATAGTATCAATGCCAGTGCCGAGCGCGGCCACAGTCACGCCTCTTGCGGTTAGAGCGCCGCGATGTGCGGCTGAGTCTACGCCGCGCGCCAGACCGCTTAAAATCGCCAATCCATGCGCCGCAAGGTCGGTGGAAAGGCGCTCGGCCATGCCGAGGCCGTAGGGCGTGGGATGCCGGGTGCCGACGACCGCAATGCCGGGCTGAGTGAGGGCGGCGCGATTGCCCAGCACGTACAGCACCATGGGTGGGTCGTAGATTTCGCCGAGCCTTTGGGGAAAGTCATTGTCATCGGGACACATCAACGAGGCCCCGAATTCGACCACTTCGGTCCACTCCTCTTGCGCCAACTCCATGGACTTGCCGGTTGCGATGCTCTGGGCCACTGCGGCTGGCATGCCTGTGGCTTCCAGTTCGGTGAGCGAGGCCCGGAAGACGGCCTCCACGTTGCCAAATGCTTCAATCAGGCGGCGCACCCGGGTTGGGCCAAGACCGTGGGTGAGCGAGAGCGCCAGCCAGTATTGAGTACGCGCTTCCGCCGCCACGCGCGGACTGAGTGACGTAGATTCTGAGGCCATTTGTTCTCCGATCAGCAATTCGTCGCGTCCATACAGGCGCTTGAAACCACCTCTGGCGCGAACTGTAACGGCTACTGGGCAGCACCACAAGTTCGCCCGTCACAAATTAATGCGAAAATTGATAAAATTTGGAAAGCGGATCACGCTTGCTTAGCCGCTCTCCACCACCCCATATGGCCCGCCTGCGCATTTCTGCCATCTCGTACCTGAATACCGTGCCCCTGCTGTGGGATTTTGAACGCGGGGACGCCCGCGCCAGCCTCGCCGACCACGCCGACCACGCGGACCACTTTGACATCAGCTATACCGTGCCCTCGGCCTGCGCGGCGGCGCTGCGCGCAGGTACCGCCGACATCGGCATCATTCCCGCCTTTGCCTATGCCAGCATTCCTGGGTTGGTGATTCTGCCGGACGTGGCGATTGCCGCACGGGGGCCGGTGCGGTCGATTCTGCTCATCAGCAAAGTCCCCAAAGAAGAAATAAGCAGTATGGCGCTGGATACCTCATCGCGCTCTTCTGCTGCGCTGGTGCAGGTTCTGATGCGCCGCTGGGGTAACCAAGATTGCAGCTACGTGCAGGCCGAGCCAGACCAAGCCGCGATGCTCGCGCAGACCGACGCCGCGCTGATCATCGGCGACAAGGCGTTGCAAGCAGAGCAGAAGGGGTATTTTGTCTATGACCTAGCCGAAGAGTGGGTGGCTCAAACCGGCAAGCCCTTCGTTTTTGCCTTTTGGACGGTGCGGTTGGCCGCGCTGGACGCTGCGGCGAATCACAAGCTCGACCTCGGCGCGATTTTTAGCGCCTCGCGCGACCACGGCCTCGCAGCGGAGAGTGTGGCAACCATCGCGCGCGAGTGGTCGCCGAAGCTGGGCCTTACCGAGACCGACATCCGCACCTACCTGACGGAGAACATCCACTACCGGCTCGATGCGGACTGTCGCGCCGGGCTGGAGCAGTTTTACGCCGAAGCCACCGATCTCGGCCTGCTACCTGAAGCACCCAGTGTGAAGATGCTGGTGGGCCCGGGAGATTTTTGCTAGCTGCGATTGCGACTGGCAGCACAGAAGCGGCCCGAGAGTTGGGGAAAGGCTCAGTTCGCCAGCCCCCCTGATAAAATTGAAATGCACTGCACCACTGAGAATTCTATGTCCCTGACCCGCGCCCAAGCACTCGAGATGTTCCAGTCTGACGACCTGATTGGTATTGGCATGGAGGCGGATGCGCTACGCCGCCGCCTGCACCCTACCGGCGTCGTCAGCTATGTGATTGACCGGAATATCAACTACACCAATTTCTGCACTGAATATTGCACCTTTTGCGCGTTTTATCGTCCGCTGAAAGGGCCTCAGGCCAAGGAAGGCTACATTCTTGACTTCGAGACCATTTACGCGAAGATTCAGGAGACGGTGGATCTGGGCGGGACGGGCGTGTTGATGCAGGGAGGCCTGCATCCTGACCTGAAGATTGAGTGGCATGAAGCGCTGATGCGCGGCATCCGCGAACGCTTCCCCAAGGTGCATCTGCACTGCTACTCGGCCAGTGAGATTCTGGCGCTGTGCGAGTACAGCAATCTGAGCATTCGGGACGTAATCTGGCGGCTGCGCGATGCAGGGCTGGATTCCATACCCGGTGGCGGGGCTGAGATACTGGACGACGAAGTACGCTTCAAGATTGCGCGCCTCAAGTGCCGTACCGAGGATTGGCTGGCGGTGCATCGCACCGCGCATCAATTGGGCATGCGCACCACCGCGACCATGATGTTCGGCGTGGGCGAGACGTTTGAGCACCGCATCAATCACTTTGAGCACATCCGCCAACTTCAGGAAGAGACAGGCGGGTTCACGGCATTCATTCCCTGGAGCTTTCAGCCGCACAATACGGCACTGGGCGGCCGCAAGTGGGAAGAAGCGACGGCGGTCGAGTACCTGAAGTTGCTGGCCATCTCGCGACTGTATCTGGACAACATACAGAACGTGCAGGCCAGTTGGGTAACGCAGGGCCTGAAGGTTCTGCAAATGGGTCTACGCTTTGGCGGCAACGACGTGGGTAGCGTGATGCTGGAGGAGAATGTGGTGAAGGCCGCCGGCGTCAGCAACTGCACGACGGAAGAAGAATTGCGCAGAATTATTCGCGACGCCGGCTTCCGCCCGGCGCAGAGGGATACGCTGTACCGGCAGTATTTTTTGAATTAGGCGATGTATCGAGTTGCAAAGTGCGTACCCGGACGTCGAGCACACGGTTGTTGTGGATGCGCGAAAAGCGGCGTTGTCGTCCCAGCCCGCGATAGCGGGCGATCCTGCCTAGCCCAGCGCGTCAGCGCTGGGTCACGAAGCCTGAATCTGTGGCAGCCCGCAGGGCCCTATCGGGCTGCAAAACCGTCATCGCCCCACCACCCAGCCCTGACGGGCTGGGCTAGGCTGTGCCGCCCGCTTCGCGGGCTTTTTTCTCGGCCGACGAATCGACCTCTCAGGTCACCCCATCATCCGCGGGCTCGCTCATGCCGGGCGCTGACGGTCTTCCCCGGGCGCGTCCATTCCCGCAGCGCGCAGCAGATCAGCAAACTCCTCATCGAACGCGCGGCCATTGTGGTGCTGCTCTTGATTCCGAATATAACTGCGCACAGCGTTGACTCGCGAGGGGCTGACGCTAAAGGCGCCGTATCCTTCCTGCCAGGCGAAGTTGGGGGAGACGTCCTTCATCCATCGCGAGGAGTGCGCCTTGAGCTTGGACATGAGGCTGCCCAAAGAAAGATGGGCTGGCAGGTATAACAGCACATGGACGTGGTCAGCTATACCGCCGGATTCGAGCAGCGTGGCGCGCTCCATGCGGGCTATCGTGGCGAGGTAGCGAGCGAGCGCGGGGTGGTGACCGGGCGGAATGAGCGCGGCACGGGCTTTGGTGGTGAAGACGCAGTGCAGAAGGTTGGCGTGGAAGGAATGCGGCATTCGGCCCTCCGGGCTCCGGTTTGGTGCGGCTCGACGACCCAGCGCGGACGCGCTGGGCTAGACTGAACCAGCCCGCTTCGCGGGCTGTGAACTGCCGGATGCAGCAATGTCGCGGCGGGCCGACCTTGATGTGCAGGAGGCTTTCCCGCTCAACAGCGTGGTTGGCCGTCAGCCTGCGCTATCGGCAGCTCGCCTTCAGACTAACGCAGGTGGGTGGGGAACAAGACTGATCCGGCACCGATCTTGTGCGGCGGATTCCCGTTTCCGCGCCCGGAACGGGAATGCTTAGCCCTTGGTGCCGTACAGCTCCGCGTCAGAGCGGCGGACGTAGTTGGCGTCGAGGGTGGCTGCGGTCGTAGTGCGGCCTTGCTGGAGCATGGTGTAGCCGTAGGCGGCCACGTCGGCGGCGGTAGGGCGAGGGACAACCTGCACGGTGAGGCTCGCCGCGCGCAGGCGGAAGGCGACGGGTTCGTCTGGCGTGATGAGCCTTGCATTAGGGGTAGCACTGGCAGGTGAAGCGCCAAGCGACGCATCCGCCGGATGCACCTTCTCTGCGCGCGTGAACCGCTCAATAAATTCCTCAAACTTTAATATCATCTCGTCGCCTTCACGCTTGATAGGGCTAGCCAGCGTGAAAGTGGCGGCGAAAAGCTCGCTGCGGCCCGCTTCGAGCACGACCGTAGTTGTGGCGAGCGAAAGCGCGGGTACGGGTGGATTTGCGGCAGTGTGCGACAGGCTGCGCGCGGCAATCACCTCTAGCATAGAGACGGCGGCGATGGGCAAGGACCACGCATCGGCAAGCGCCTTGATAGTGGCGAGACCGACGCGCAAGCCCGTAAACGAGCCGGGGCCGCTGACCACGGCGAAAGCGTTGATGTTTCGCTTTGTGCGCTCGGCACCGGCAAGTAAAGCGGTGAGCTGCGGAATGATTTCTGTGGAGTACATGCGACCGGCCAGAGCCGCTTCGCCAAGCAGGCGCAGGCTGGAATCAACCGCCTCTGCCAGTGCCAGGCCGCCGTCTTTGCCGGAAGTATCGAGCCCGACGATCAGCATGTTAGCGCCCCTGCACCAGTTCAATCAGCACGCCACCCGCGCTGCTGGGATGCACGAAAACATATTGGTGTCCACCTGCGCCGATTTTGATTTCATCGCTCACCAGACGTACGCCTTCGGCCTTCAGGCGCTCCACAGTGGCGGGCAGGTCAGATACGCGCAGGCACACATGGTGCAGGCCTTCTCCGCGCTTTTCGAGAAATTTGGCGATCGTGGAGTCGGGTGATGTGGGTTCAAGCAGCTCGATGCGGCTTTCGCCGGTGGGGATCATCACCACGCGCACCTTCTCGCCTTCCACCATTTCTTCGTGGCCGGGGGTAATGCCCAGTTTCTGGTAAAAGGCCTGGGCCGTGGCAATGGACTTTACGGCAATACCGAGGTGGTCAATCTGCAAGTCGCTCATAAAATTTGTATCCCGGTGAAAGTTGTGCCGATGCGCGGCGCATATCACGCATCGCGCATGCGGCATTCAGCATTCAGTATTCAGCAGCGCTGGCTCACACCGCTCCTCCGCGCACAAGTTCTTCCACCAGCGAATATGGGTCGCGCTTGTGTTCGGCGATTTGCAACGCATAGTTCGCCAAAGCTTCGGGAGATACTGAGCCTCGCACGCGGTCGAGCATGGCGTCGCGCATCATTTCCAGCAGACGTTCTTGCCAGTTGTGGGCGGTGCGCTTCAGTGCCAAACCTTCTTTCGCCATATAGGCGTGATACTGCTCAATCGCCTCGGCGAGTTCAGCGATGCCCTGCCCCTCGCTTGCCACGGTCTTCACAATTGGTGGCGACCACTGGTCGGGCCGCGAGGCCAGCGACTGCATAGCACGAATCTCGCGCTCCACGCGCTCGGCACCCTCGCGGTCACTTTTGTTAATCACGAAAATGTCGGCAATCTCCATGATGCCGGCCTTGATGGACTGCACATCGTCACCCATGCCGGGGACAAGAATCACGACCGTGGTTTCGGCGAGGCGAACGATATCCACCTCGTCCTGACCAACGCCAACGGTTTCAATGAGAATCACGTCACGACCGGAGGCGTCGAGCACGGTAGCAACGTCGGCGGTGGTGCGGGCGAGGCCGCCCAGCGAGCCGCGGGTGGCCATGCTGCGAATGTAGATACCGGGGTCGGCAAAATGGGATTGCATGCGGATGCGGTCGCCCAGAATCGCGCCTCCGGTAAAGGGGCTACTGGGGTCCACGGCAACAATGCCGACGGTCTTCTCTTGGGTGCGATAGTGGCGCGCCAGTTGATCCACCAGCGTACTTTTGCCCGCGCCGGGGGAGCCGGTCAGGCCAATCACGCTGGCACGGCCGCTATAAGGGAACAGTGCCTTGAGCAGCGGCAAGGCTTGGGCGGCGTGGCTTTCCACCATCGTGATGGCTCGCGCCAAGGCGCGGACATCGCCCGAACGCAGGCGATCAAGCCACTCAAGCCGCGGCCGCAGGTCGGCGGTGGCCTCATTCAGGACGTCGGGTTGGCGGGAGGCAGGCATCGGCACTAGCGAACTATTCAGTGTAATGGAGTAGGCGGAGCTGTGAAAGGTCGTGAAAGGTCCGTGAAAGCGGGCCCAAGCGCACGAACGCGCCAAGATATCGTATCCTTTCCCATTATTCTTCTTATTCTTGCAGTCTTATTGCCGTGTGAGGAAGCGATGCCCCGTTGTGTTTCTTGCCATGCCGACCTGCCGGACACCAGCCGCTTTTGCGCCAGCTGCGGCACGCCCTTGCCGTCCGAAGATATGGCGACCGCCATTTCAGTGGAGACAGCGCCCTCGCCCAGGCCCACACCTGCACCCCGTCGGGTGGCCATCAGCGGAATCAGCTCGCACGCCTCCGTGCCGGGTAGCGGGCAGGCACGTTTTCTGCCGGGCACGGTGCTTGCGGGGCGGTATCGGCTTACTGGGCGCGGGCGGTATGGGGGAGGTTTATCGTGCAGACGACCTGACGCTCGATCAGCCGATTGCCATCAAGTTTCTGCCTCCGGCCTATTCGCAAAATGAAGATTTGCTGGAGCGCTTTCGCAATGAAGTGAAGATTGCGCGCAAGGTTTCGCACCCCAATGTTTGCCGCGTGTATGACGTAGGCGAAACCGATGGGCTGACTTTTCTCACCATGGAATATGTGGATGGCGAGGATCTTTCTATTCTGCTGCGGCGCATTGGGCGGCTACCCGAAGACAAAGCTCTGGAGATTGCGCGGCAGGTGTGCGCGGGGCTGGCAGCGGCCCACGCCAAGGGTGTGCTGCATCGCGACCTGAAGCCCGCCAACGTGATGCTTGATGGCCGGGGGCAGGCCGTGATTATGGACTTTGGTTTGGCGGCAATTGTGGAACAGGTGAAAGGTGCCGAGATCCGCAGCGGCACCCCTGCCTACATGGCGCCGGAACAACTGGAAGGCAAAGAAGTTACCACGCGGCTGCCACAGCGCTCTGTGCCTTGGCTGGTAACGCTCTCATTTATCACTTTGTTCACCGCGCTGGAATCCTCGAACCGCCCGCCGGGATTGGTCTCTGTAATCCTGGCCATCGCGCTGTACACGGTAGCCGCCTTTGCCGTCACTCGCTTTGGCCTGCTTGCCTTGATGGTCGCCGTGGTGGTGGCCAACGGGATGTTGAATATTCCGCTGACCGCCAACCTTACCGCCTGGTACGCAACCAGCATTTACGTAGGACCGGTTCTCCTCATCGCGTTTACCTTCTGGGCCTTCCGCACCTCGCTGGGTGGGCGCAAGTTGCTACCGGAGCCGCGCGACTGATTGCGGCAACTGGTGGCAATGGATTGTGACCATGGGGTTCCCCAGCTAGAATATTCTTATGCCTGCTACCGCCCATGAGCTCGTTCCCTTTGCCCACGTCGCGGACGTGGAGCGCTCGATTCGTTTCTATTCGCTGCTGGGCTTTGCCGCCGAAAATACGCTGACGGATGACACCGGGCGCGTTTTTTGGAGCTGGCTGCAAGCCGACGATGCCGCGCTCATGCTCGCCTATACCGAGTCCCCTATTGTGCCGGAGCATCAGGCAGTATTGTTTTATCTGTACACAAAAGATGTTGCCGGGCTGCGCCAACACCTGCTTGCCAACGGCGTAGAAGTTTCGGAGATACGGAATCCTGCGCACATGGACGAGGGCGAGATCGAGTGCGCCGACCCGGATGGCTACACCCTGCTGATTGGGCAGATGGAATAGGTTGGTGCTGGTCGCGGTGCTGGTATCGGTGCTGGTATCGGTGCGCGACTCAGGCAGGCAGCCAGCGACTGCGGAAGTTGCATCCAAGTAAAAACGATGGTTATTACTCAAACATTTTCGACCGGTCAGGCGCCTACCTGCATGAGGCTGGTATCGCTTGCCCTGCGGTGCGGGGCGCTGCTGGTAATTGCTGCTTCCGCGGCAATGGCTCAAGTTCCTGCGGCAACCGCTACCGTGGCTGTGCCCGCAGCGCCCCAGCGGCTGATCCTGAAGGACGGCAGTTATCAGGTTGCGACCAAGTGGGAAGTAAAAGCCGACCGGGTTCGCTACTACAGCTCTGAGCGGGCCGAGTGGGAGGAGTTGCCCAACGATTTGGTGGATTGGGACGCAACCAACCGGTACGAGGAAGATCGTCGCAAGGCAACGCCAGCCGCAGAGGCGATTCAGCTTGATAAAGAAGAGGCCGCAGCGGAGAACGACGACATACGCGCCCCCAAAGTAGCCGAGGGGCTGCGCTTACCGCCCAGCGGCGGAGTATTTGTGGTGGATGCCTACAAGGGCGAGCCCCAATTGCTCGAACTGACGCAAACCGGTGGTGAAGTCAATCGCAACCTCAAGGGCAACATACTGCGGGCGGCGGTGAATCCGCTGGCCAGTAATAAGCAGACGATTGAGCTACCCGGACTGCACGCGGCCATCCAGTCGCACGTGGTGACTCCCTCCCTGTTTATCAACATCGAAGGCGACGGCAACGGACTGGCCGCAGCCGAAGCCGCTGCTGGGCTGAACACCCACAATCAGCCGCAGCAACCGCAGAGTGCGCAGCAGCCCGAGCAGCCGCTGGATCGCTTCCGCATTGTGAAGTTAAAGAGTAAGAAAGAGACTCGCGTTGTGGGTACGCTGAACCTTGCCATCTACGGCAAGCTGTCGCAGTCCGAGAGCTTTGTTCCCGCAGACTCCAAAGAGATGGGCGGTGGCTGGACGAAGGTCACGCCACTAAAGCCGCTGGAACCCGGCGAATATGCCATCGTGGAAACGCTGGGCGACAAAGAGGTGAACTTATATGTGTGGGACTTCGGAATTAATCCAGCAGCGGGTGAGAACAAAGCCGCATGGCGGCCAGTAGACGCAGACGGGACAAACCGGACAGGCCGCACAACGACGATTGTGCCGACGTCTACAGTGCCCACCTCGACGGTAAAGCACTAAGGGAGCTTGGGCGGGTGGGCGAGCGCCGAGAAGCGCCGAGAAGCACCAATAAAGCGACAATTAAAAGCCACAATAAAGCAACAACATAGCGAGGGGAAAGCGAAAAGAAAACCACCTGCAAAGTAGCTTGCCGAATGGGCGCGCCGATTTGTACCCTACTATAGTAATATAGTTCGTATTATTTAATTTTGAGCCGCCGGTTTGCGCGGGCCCTTATGTTTCCATTTATTCCACCACGCCTCTTTGCGCCGCCGCGATGTTGTCTCTCGTGGTTTTCTTCACTAAATACATCATCTCGTCGGCGCGGCGCACCATGTCGCGCGCGGTAGTGGCGTCGTCGGGATACGACGCCACTCCGAAGCTGGCGTGGACGCGGATGTTCAGGCCCATTTCTGCGCAAAAGCTGTGCTCGCGGATGGATTCGCGCAACCGCCTTGCCACAGAGATGGCAGCGTCTTTACCCGATTGGGGCAGCAGCACTACAAACTCGTCCCCGCCATAGCGGAAGGCATAGTCAATCAGGCGCAACTGCTTGCGGATAAGGCCTCCGGCTTCCGCCAGCACGCGACTGCCTGCCAGATGCCCGAAGTTGTCATTCACCTGCTTAAAGTAGTCGAGATCCAAAAAGACCAGCGCGAACTCATAGCTAAAGCGTTTGGAGCGGTACACTTCCGCATCCAGCACATTGTGCAAGTGACGGGCATTGAACAGGCTGGTGCAATCGTCGGTAATGGTCAGTTCTTGGATCTGTGAAACTGCGCGGGCATTTTCAATGGCGATAGCAGCATATTCACAGAGGGTTTGCAGAAAATAGAGCTCTACTTCCCCCAGCCCTTCCACCTGCACATTCACCAGTTGAATTACGCCCAGCACGCGATCTCGCGAGCATAAGGGCATACACAACAGCGAATTGGTTCCGGGGGGCAGCGACTCGCCAGACTCATGGAGAAACGCGGCGTCACGGGCGACGTCGCGCACCAGCAGGGGCTTGCCATGGCGCGCCACCCATCCGGCGACACCATCCCCCACCTTGATCCGCACGTCTCCCAGAGAGTTCACGGCATCGCCCTGAGCGATGGCCACCGTCATCTCGCCTGCCTTTTCATCCACCATCAGCAGAGTCCAAGTCTCGGGCTGGTAGTACTCCGCCATCTTGTCCATGATGGTCTGCAGAATGGTGCCAATCTCCAGGGTAGAGGTGAGCGCCTTGGCGACATCATGAAAGATGGTGAGTTCGAGCGGCTGGCGGCGCAAGGCCGTTCCCACTGCAGGATTCATCGTAAATGGCTTTCCCGTGATTCTGGTCTCTTTCGGTCGCAAGCCGGCAGCATGGTGGCAGAGCAACGGAAAGCGTTTTTCTCTAGCTTTGATTTTGCGGGTTGATGGGAAAACGGGCAATGAACGAAGGTTAGGGGCAAAAGTTGCCGGAGCCTAAAGTTCCGGCCTGTGAACGTCGAAGGCAGTGCCAAAAATTGAGGCTGCATAGAACGGCAGTTTCTCGTATGATGTGGGCGAAATCCTTTCCACCTAATTTTGCACCTGAGTTCGCTTGGAGCTGGCTCCTGGCGACGGAGACTTTGCGTGACCTCATTCGGCGATAAATTGCGGCAGGCGCGAGAGAAGAAGGGTATTTCTCTCGACGATATCGCTCAGATAACCAAGATTGGCACCCGCCAACTGGCGGCGATTGAAGCGGAAGATTTTGACAAATTGCCGGGCGGCATCTTCAACAAGGGCTTTGTTCGCTCCTATGCCCGATGCGTGGGCTTGAACGAAGACGAGACGGTGGCGCAGTATTTGGAAGCGATTCAGGAGAGCCCTGCTGCCTTCAAGGCAGATGTTGGAGTGACCGAATTTCCTCCGGATCGTGAACCGGTAGAGCGAGCGAACCGGAGTGGTATTCCGTTTCTGCCCGTGCTGTTGGGTCTGGGTGTGCTGGCCCTGCTGCTGGCTGTTGTGGTGTGGTGGCGAACCTCGCATTCCGCGAACGAAGCTAACCCTCCACCCGCACCAGTCCCAACCAGCATGGTCACCCCACCCGCATCGGCGCCATCGGTGACGACGGCGGCGGAGTCATCGGGGGCCGCAAATCCAGCCACGTCACTGGCGGCTTCCCCGGCAATCAACCCCGGTGCAAGCTCGCCCGGTGCAAGCTCGGCACAAACCTCACCGCAGGAACCCGCAAAAACCGGCGCGACGCAGGCTGCGGGCGGTGCCGATGGCAGCGCCAAGTCCGTCGGGGATGCTGCTGTGGCCACAGCAGCCAAGCCGCTAAAAACGATGCCCCCGCCGGAAGCTGCTGCCAAAGCTGATGCCAAGACTGAACCCAAGACTGAACCCAAGACTGAACCCAAGACTGAACCCAAGACTGAACCCGCAACGCGCGACGCGATCGCCGTGCGGGTGCAGGCCCGCAAACGATCATGGGTGAAGGTGCAAAGCGACGAGACTCAAGCTCGCGAGGTAACGGTGTTAGCGGGCGACGCCGCCACATTCCGCGCCAAGAGCAAACTCACGCTGAAGCTGGGCAACGCCGGCGGCGTAGTGGTTTCTTTTAACGGCAAGGCGGTGGAGCTTCAGGCTGCCGATGGGCAAGTGAAGACGCTTAACTTCGACCCCTCGGGCCTGCGCTAAAGCGTTCATCCCACGAGACTTGCTTGGCATAGCCGGGATTGGGTACGCGGTAGATTCCCACTCGCTGCGGCTGTAAGCACTTGGGTGCAAATCCCTGCCACTCGACATGCCCCGGTTGCGCGGCAAATCCCTGCTCTGCTACCGTTTCAACTGAAATCAATTGCATACCTCGCGCACTGCGCTGTCGGTGTTCTCCCTGTGCTGACCTGGAGATCAAACTCCACCCGACCCCAGTTAGGAGCCAGATTTGTCTCTACCCAACCGTTCGTTGTTTACCTCTGAATCCGTGACCGAAGGCCATCCCGATAAGATGGCTGACCAAATTTCCGATGCGATTCTTGATTCCTGCTTGGAGCAGGATCCCTACAGCCGCGTTGCCTGCGAAACTCTGCTGGCGACCGGACTTGTTGTAATCGCTGGTGAAATCACCACAAAGTCCTATGTGGACTTCCAGCAGACCGTGCGGGGCGTGGTCTCCTCCATCGGCTACGACAATGCGCTGTACGGCTTTGACGCGAACACGTGCGCGGTCATTTCCAGCATCAACAAGCAGTCCGGTGACATCGCCATGGGCGTGGACACCGGCGGTGCAGGCGACCAAGGCATGATGTTTGGCTTTGCGGTCAACGAAACGCCTGAAATCATGCCCTTGCCGATTTCCCTGGCCCACTCGTTGACGCGCAAACTCTCTGAGGTTCGCAAGAACGGGCTGCTCAGCTATCTGCGTCCAGACGGCAAGTCGCAAGTAACGGTGGAATATGACCAGAACGGCAAGCCTGTGCGCGTGGATGCCGTGGTCGTCTCTAGCCAGCACGCCGATAACGTTGGGAATGACCAGTTGCGGGCTGAGATATTGAAGCACGTGATTCAAACCACGGTGCCCGCGCAGTATCTGGACGAAAACACCAAGTATCACATCAACCCGACCGGACGCTTTGTGGTTGGCGGGCCGATGGGCGATTCCGGGTTGACCGGCCGCAAGATCATCGTAGACACCTACGGAGGCATGGGCCGCCACGGTGGCGGGGCATTCAGCGGAAAAGATGCGACGAAGGTGGATCGCTCCGCCGCGTACATGGCGCGCTACATCGCCAAGAACATTGTGGCTTCTGGCTTGGCCGACCGCTGCGAAGTGCAACTCGCTTACGCCATTGGGGTAGCTGACCCGGTGAGCGTTCTGGTAGATACTTTTGGAACGGGCAAGGTTTCGGCAGAAAAATTGGCGGAAATCGTGCGTGGCAACTTCGAGTTGACGCCCAAGGGCATCATCGAGTCGTTGAATCTGCGTCGTCCCATCTTCCGCAAAACGGCTGCGTATGGTCATTTTGGCCGCAACGACGCCGACTTCACCTGGGAAGCGACTGACAAGGCAGCACAACTGGCTGCGGATGCTGGCGTCAAGCTGAACGCCGCCCAGTAACTTAGCGGGAGCCAGTTGACCAATAAGAGCGACTGGCTCCTCGCACTCGCGATGACCGAAAGGATCGCCGTCGCGGCACAACGGGCACGAGTGCGTACCAGTGCGCACGAGCCCAGCTAATGAAATCCCGGAAGGAAAAAGGTAAGCCGTTCATGTCCACCACGCAAATCGCCTGTGATGTAAAGAATCTCGATCTGGCCGATTCCGGCAAACGCCGTATTGAATGGGCCAACCAGTCCATGAAAGTGCTACAGAGCATTCGCAAGGACTTCATCAAGAATCAGCCGCTTCAGGGCATTCGCATTTCGGCTTGCCTGCACGTGACCACCGAAACCGCGAACCTGATGATCGCGCTGCGAGATGGTGGTGCCGACGTAGTGCTGGCTGCCTCCAATCCGCTTTCTACGCAGGATGAAGTCGCCGCCAGCCTAGTAAAAGACTACGGCATTCCTACTTATGCCATCAAAGGCGAAGACAACGACACTTACTACTCCCATCTCTCTGCGGCGCTCGACCACAAGCCGCACGTGACGATGGATGATGGTTGTGACTTAGTCACCCAGTTACTCACCAAGCGCAAGGATATCGCGGCGGGCGTAATCGCCGGTACCGAAGAGACCACGACTGGCGTGGTGCGCCTGCATGCCATGGCAAAAGACGGCATCCTGACTTATCCCGTAATTGCGGTGAACGATGCAGAAACCAAACACATGTTTGATAATCGCTACGGCACCGGGCAATCCACCATGGACGGTGTGATTCGCTGCACCAATGCGCTGATTGCCGGTTCGCGCTTTGTGGTGGCAGGTTATGGCTGGTGTGGTCGCGGCTTGGCCTCCCGTGCCCGCGGCATGGGCGCAGATGTAATCGTCACTGAGATCAACCCCCTGCGCGCCATTGAAGCGGTGATGGATGGTCACCGCGTGATGAGCATGGAAGAAGCTTCGCGCATCGGCGACATCTTCGTCACCGTGACTGGCAACAAGAATGTGATTAGCAAACAACACTTTGAGCTAATGAAGGATGGTGCGATAGTAGCTAACTCGGGCCACTTTAACTCTGAGATTGACATTCCCGCGCTAGAAGGCTTGAGTTCGGGTAAGCGTGAGACGCGTCCGTTTGTAGAAGAGTATTCGCTACGTAAGGGCGGCAAGGTGTACTTACTCGGCGAAGGTCGGCTCATCAACCTAGCCTCGGCGGAAGGTCACCCGGCGTCGGTAATGGATATGAGCTTCGCCAATCAGGCGTTCTCGGTGGAGTATCTGGTAAAGAACCATAAGTCCCTGGAAAACAAGGTGTACTCTGTACCCGACGAGCTTGACAAGAAAGTCGCCAAGCTGAAGCTGGAGACGATGGGCGTGAAAATTGATCGCCTGACGCCCGAGCAGGAAGAGTACCTGGCAGGCTGGAGCGAAGGCACGTAACCCATAAGTAACTTGAGTAGCGAAGGTTCGTATGGGAACCCGTTGTGCTCGAACGAGATTGCGTGAGGCGGGCGCTGGCGTCCGCCTCTTCTGTTTTCACCCTTGCTTTTCCGATGCCATCCTGAGCGGAGAGGAAGCGCAGCGCGATACCAAAACTGTGTGTCATCCTGAGCGAAGCCGAAGGATCCCGATAGTGCTCCGGTTGCCATCGCCGCCAGCGGTTCCAGCCACCGACGCTGGCCGACGGAGGGATCCGCATAGCGCTCCATCAAGGCCGGGCGAAACCCGATTGACTTACCACACGCCGAGTGCTAGGCTCCGCGAGGTAGGTGTTGTGTCCCACCGCAACCCAGTTGGCACCATGATTAGGCGTGGCTCTTTCGCGCCCCGACGTAATGCGCCAGCCCGAAGTTGCTTTGCAGGAGACTGCCATGCCCCCCGCCACCCTCTCGCTGAAGTTAGGTGTTGTGCTGTTTTCTTTACTGGCATTCTTTGTCCTCAGTGGAACGCCAGTAGATGCAACTTCAGACATGACGCCGCCGGTGTTAACGAGCTTCACGTTCAGTCCGATGTCGATCGACACGAGCAGTGCTTCCGCGACCGTGACTGGCACAGCGCAGTTTACCGATGATCTTTCCGGATTTTCCTATGGCTT